>JBHJNU010000086.1:0-59452 GCA_050330515.1 Flavobacteriaceae bacterium
TTTTTTAGGCACTACCACCGATATTAAAAACAATTCAATGCATTGCTTTTAAGGTTGTTATATAGTTATTGAGATCAAAAAATTACTGTTATATTGCCAACAATTATAATGCAGCATAGAGACAAGGTACCAATATGCACTAAAGTTTCATTTTAGATACCGGTATAGTTGCTTGGCGTGATCGCCTTCAATTCGGCTTTGATCCCATCAGATACCTCAAGAGTATCGATAAAATCGGCAATAGAGGCCTGATTTATCTTGATGTTCGTACGTGTCAGCCCCTTCAAAGCCTCATAGGGGTTCGGATATCCTTCACGACGTAAAATAGTTTGGATCGCTTCCGCTACTACTGCCCAATTATTTTCAAGGTCCTGTTCGAACTTTTCCTTGTTCAAAAGTAATTTCTCCAACCCTTTTAAGGTTGATTGAAATGCGATGATGGTATGGGCAAAAGGTACTCCAATGTTTCGCAGCACCGTACTATCGGTCAAATCACGTTGCAGTCTTGAAACAGGAAGTTTTGCAGATAAATGCTCGAAAAGGGCGTTCGCTAGGCCTAAATTACCTTCCGAATTCTCAAAATCTATCGGATTCACTTTATGTGGCATGGCAGATGACCCCACTTCACCGGGTTTTATTTTCTGTTTGAAATAATCCATAGAAACGTAGGTCCAGAAATCACGATCCAAATCGATAATGATCGTATTAATGCGTTTCAAGGTATCGAACAGGGCGGCCATATGGTCGTAATGCTCGATTTGCGTTGTTGGAAAAGAATGGTGCAGGCCCAATCGCCCTTGAACGAATTTTTGTCCGAATGCCTTCCAATCAATTTGCGGATAGGCGACATGATGTGCATTGTAATTTCCTGTCGCACCTCCAAATTTTGCAGCGCTCGGTATATCGTTCAATAAATTGAACTGTTCTTTTAGGCGCACCACATAAACCTCGATCTCTTTTCCCAATCGGGTAGGGGATGCCGGTTGCCCATGGGTTCGCGCCAACATCGGAATCTCGGCCCATTCGGAGGCCAATTCCTTCAGTTTTTCGAAAATCTTGAAATATTCCGGCACATATACTTCGTTCAACGCTTCTTTGATCGAAAGCGGAATGGCCGTATTATTGATATCTTGTGAGGTCAACCCAAAATGGATGAATTCTTTGAACGAACTCAATCCTAGTGAGTCAAAAGCGTTTTTGATAAAATATTCAACGGCCTTGACATCGTGATTGGTCGTCTTTTCAATTTCTTTGATGGCCAGGGCATTTTGGGTATTGAAATTTTTGTAAATATCCCGTAGCGCATCAAATTTTGAGGTATCAAATGCAACCAGTTGCGGTATGGGAATTTCACACAGTGCGATGAAATACTCGATTTCCACCCTTACCCGATACTGAATTAGCGCCTCCTCTGAAAAGTAAGGAGCTAAATTTTCGACTTTACTGCGGTAGCGACCATCTATGGGGGAAATCGCGTTCAATTGGCTCAATGACATCTGTATACAGTTGGTTGACTTTTAGCAAAAGGCAAAGATACGGATTCAAGAGTAAGTTTTCAGCAGGCATTGATACTTTTCGGAAGGGACTTGTGTAGTTCAAAATGCAATATCAACTTCGGTAGTTTCAAGGTTCACCGTAGTTTCTAAATGAAAAAGTGGGTACCATCTTGAACCGCGAACCGCTTGGTCAAGGGGTCAAATAGACTCTTCCAATGCCGGATCGCTGAACTTAATTCTTCTCCGTTGCTGAAAACGGGTTATTTAATTTTGGCCAAGGTCATTCGTGCCCTAGCTTTATAAGCGGCACTGCCATGGGCATAGCCCTGCTCAAGTACCATTTTCAGTTCGGGGTGGATCCAGTCATATTTCTTGCCCAAAAGCAATAAACTTGTCATTGAATAGGCCTTGGAAGCGACCTTATAGTCGCCAACGAGCCAATCGAAACAGGCTGCGGTCATCAGTTCTAGGTGACGGTCTGAAACGGCAATACGAGCGGCATTTGGGGTTCGGTGAAAATAAGCCTTGACTAAAAATTCACAGATTTTTGCCATGGGCCTTACCGAAGAATCAATCTGAACCTTTCCGATGTTTTCGGTAAACAGATCTAGGTGAGGAAAAAGATAGGGTAGGTTCTCCTTGGCCCTAAACTCCAAGACCCAACAAGCTTTTGAAGAAACAGGGTCGTCTACCAGAAAGGCGATTTCCAATAAATCGGGCACGAGGTGTGGGTTTGCCGATATCCTATTGGCCATTTGCAACCGTTTTTCGCGAGAGTGGTTCACATAGGTCAAAGATTGGTAGAGTTGTGCTTTGTTCATGAAAAAACGTACTTTAGTCCCGCCTTAAGTTTTACGAATGAAAATACTGAAAAAAATGGCATTTTTGCTATTCTTGTCCTTTGTGGCTATACAATTTTATAGGCCATCGAAGAACCAGTCACCCGGTGATCATACTTCGCGATTTTTGCTAGAGACCAACCCCTCGGGGTCAGTTAAGGTTATGCTCAACCAAGCCTGTTATGACTGTCACAGTAATCATACCGATTATCCTTGGTATAACAATGTTGCCCCTGTTTCATTTTGGTTGGCCTATCATGTTAAAGATGGCAAAAAACAGTTGAATTTTTCAGATTGGCAAAATTATACGGAGGAAAAGAAGGCCTATATGCTTGAAGAGGTTATTGAAATGGTCTTAGAAGGTAAGATGCCCCTTAAAAAATATACCTGGTTACATGAAGAGGCAAGATTGACCGAAAAGCAGCGAGATGAAATAGGGGAATGGGCAAAACGCACTAGCGCTTTGTATCGATTAAATCGGCGACCAAAGTAGGTAAGCCCTCTACTGCGGTTTTTGCAATTAATGTCAAGTTAGTATAACTGCTGCGTGAAATACTAGGTCTGGGATCGATAAAATAGATCGGTGTTCCATTAGTTACAAAATTTACAAGATTTGCCGCAGGATATACCTGCATTGAAGTACCTATAATGATCAAAATAGCCGCATCTTCCGTCACGGCAACGGCTTTTTCGATTAGGGGCACGGGTTCGCCGAACCATACGATATGAGGGCGTAGTTGATATCCGTTTTTACATAGGTCGCCTATGTTAAGGTCCGTTTTCCAATCTAGAACATCGCTTTCAAAGCGGGTACTTCTAACTTTCAGTAATTCGCCATGAAGATGAATCACCTGTGTGCTGCCCGCCCGTTCATGCAGATCGTCCACGTTTTGGGTGATAATGGTAACATCAAAATACTGTTCCAGTGCAACCAGGGCGGTATGAGCCTCATTGGGCTTTACAGTGAACAATTGTCTGCGTCTTTGGTTATAGAATTCTAGTACCAATTCAGGGTTTTTGGTAAATCCTTGTGGTGAGGCCACCTCCATCACATCATGACCTTCCCATAGACCATCGGCATCGCGAAAGGTATTGATACCACTTTCCGCACTTACGCCGGCCCCTGTTAAAATGACCACTTTTTTCTTCATCCCTTAAAAATAGAGAATTATTATCTTCGGATTATGATTGACCATGAACTTCTTGATTATTTAGAGGGATTCATTTCAAAGGAGCGTAAAGAACGTTTTTTGGAGGTGTTACAACAGCGCACCAAGTTTATAACCGTGGCCCTTGAAGATGTTTTTCAGATGCATAACACTAGCGCCGTAATCAGAAGCTGTGATATTTTCGGCATTCAAGAAGCGCATGTGGTCGAAGGCAGGTACGGCAAGCGTTTCGACAAGGCCATTGCAATGGGTGCCCAGCAATGGGTAGATGTCAGGCGTTATAAACATATAGGCAACTGCATTGAAACGCTTAAAAATGAGGGCTATAGTATAATTGCAACCACCCCACATCAAGATACTTCTTTGTTGGACGATTTTATTTTGGATAAAAAGGTAGCCCTTCTTTTTGGTACCGAGCGCGAAGGTCTAAGCCAAGAGGCGTTGCAAATGGCCGATGGTTTTTTGAAAATCCCGATGGTGGGCTTTACCGAAAGTTTCAACATTTCGGTGTCTGCTGCGATCATCCTTCAGAATTTGACCCATAAGCTAAAAAAGTCAGATTTGGATTGGCAGCTTTCCCCTGCCGAAAAATTGGAAAAAAGGATGGATTGGACGAAAAAGAGCATAAAAAGTATCGATGCAATTTTAACACGCTATGATGGCGGCCAGTAGGTTTTTTTAATACATTTATTCAAATCAACCAATAAACTGAAATTCAGATGCTTGCAGCACTTTACATTCTGATAGGGCTTTTGGCGCTACTATTTTTAGTACATCTTATCGCGCCAAAAGAATACAACGTTTTTAGAACCGTTGAGATTTCTAAACCTAAAAGCGAGGTTTTCAATTATCTCAAATCTTTAAAAAGTATGGACGATTGGTCGCCATGGGCAAAAAAGGACCCAAATATGCAGAAAAAATTTTCAGGCACCGATGGGGAAGTGGGTTGCATTAGCTATTGGAATGGCAATAAACATGTCGGTGAGGGCGAACAGGAAATCAAGAAAATTATCGATGGCGATCGAATAGAATCAGAACTTCGGTTCTTAAAGCCCTTCAAGTCTACTTCTGATTGTTATATCGATGTTGAAGATTCGGGCAGCGGGAGTACAAAAGTCACCTGGGGCTTTTCGGGTAAAAGTAAATTTCCCATGACAATTTTTGGTATCTTCAAGAGCATGGATAGTATGGTGGGGCCCGATTTTGAGGCTGGTATGGCAAGTCTTAAGGCTGTTCTGGAGAAATAGATAAATGAAATTATGTTGGGATGGTTTGAAATTACTAAAGCTACTTTGGATAAGTCAAAAAAAATGATGCCTTTTTGAATATCTAGAGTTCAGTTCTTGACTTTGTGGTATTGAAAATAGAATGGTTTGCAAGGACATCCTAAAAAAAAGCAACTACTGAATTATGGTGCATCATGAAATGTGGATACCAAGTACTAACCAAGGTGTTATGGACTATTTTTTCTGAAAAGATGTTTCAGATCCATGAAGTAGGGCGGTTGTTGCTTAAGGAACAATGGGCAAATACAAAACCTTAATTTGCGGAAGCCACGTATCTATGGCTCTTGCCAAGGACGCCGGGGTATATCATTGCTTCACTCCTAAATATGATTGCCTTATTCTATCGATTCTAAAAGGGCTATATCAAATTCATTTTCTAGAATTACCTTTCCATTTTTAACAATTACCTCAGTTGAAGAATAGGTATCGTATAATTTGGTGCCATCACCGAAAAATCCTTTTACCCAGAGTGATTTTTTTCCTTTGGGTAAATCCAATCCAACAACCACCTTATCTTTTATATTACCATTGGTATAAGCTCTGCTAAAGACATACGGATTTTTGCCTAGCCGTAAATGCTTACCAGCGCCAACGGCCGGGTGATTGTTTCTGAACTGCCCAAGTTTTCGCCAATGTTCTAGGTTTTCTTTTGTTGACGCCAAACTATCTATTTCTTCCCAGTTCATGAATGAACGTAAAGTGGCGTCACCAACAGTGCCTTCTATGGTCAAATCGCGTAAGCTTTCGTCACCATAATAGATCTGCGATGCCCCTGGTGTTAGTAGTAGGACATTTGCTGTTATCTTTCCTTTTGTTCTGAGTGGGTCGAAAGGTTGCCCATCATCGTGCGAAGTTAGATAATTGACAACACTTTTACCGTTTAGAGAAGTGTGCAGTAGTTTATTGTACTTGCTAAAAATGGTTTCATAGTCGCTTTTGGCGTCATATTTCAATTCGAAATTGATTAGGCTGTTGAAACCGTAGTTGAAATAATCTACCTTTTTATCACCGAAGTCGAATTCTCTTCCACCTGAAATTCCGTAGCCATAAACCTCACCCATCATATAGAAAGGGGTCTCGTCTAAAACATGATCCGGGTTTTTCTTTTTCCACCTTTCAAAGGCATAGGATGCTTGATCATAAAGCTCTCCCCATGCTTTTTCATCGGCATGTTTCACCGTATCTACGCGAAAACCATCAATGCCGTAATCGCCAACGTAATCGGTCAGCCATTTAATGATATAGGCACGCGGACATCGAGGATACCCCGTTCGCTCAAAAAAGACATTCAGCTCATCCAATTCTTGACTGAGTCTTCCCTCTTCTTTCCATTTTGCCAATAAGGCATCAGGAAGTTCAACGGCCTTATCCGATTCCGTTAAGATATCGGGAAGGTTCTTTACCAACGCACAGGAAGTGGTGTTTTCATAGGTCGTAAATTCACAGATCGGGGTTTCGCGCACCCATTCAGAGGGCCAGACTGGATCTTCTACTGTGCCAGGCCCAGTATGGTTCAACACTACGTCCATCAAAATACGAATTCCTTTTTTGTGGGCGGTTTCTACAAGTGCCTCCAAATCTTTTTCGGTACCGAAATTTGGGTCGAGTACGGTCCAGTCCTTTGTCCAATAACCATGGTAACCATACGTGTTGCCGGTAGTTTCGTCGGTATCTCCATGAATTTGTTCAACTACGGGCGTAAACCAAATTGCATTTACACCGAGCGCTGAAAAATAACCTTCGTTTATTTTCTGTGTTATGCCTTGAATATCGCCTCCCATGAACCCTCTAAGAACTCCCGTTTCATTGGTCCGCCCATAGTTAATATCATTTTCAGGGTTGCCGTTTCGAAAACGATCCGTGAGCAAGAAGTAGATATTGGCTCCTTCCCAGACAAAGGGAGGTTTAGGATTTGATTCAGCTATGGGATTATTAATGGCTGTGTTTTCAACAACCGGTTCTTTTTTCACCTCTTTACAAGTAGGGAAAAACAACATCAAAGCAATAGCAAGGGCCAGTTTTTGCATCAGAAACTAATTTGTTTAAAGCTATAAAATGCAGATGTAACTTGAAAATTTAATTTTATAGAACTGTGAAAAGTGTTTTAAGGTGCTAATTAGAATAGGTTATATTCCTTCAGTCTGTATGCACCTCAAGGGCGATTGGTAGTTTTGGCACTGGTTATCTAGAACGATCACCTTTTTTGTCGCGGTTCAATACTTTAAAATCTTCGTAACAACTACTAATGGCATCGAGAATTTGCAGGTCATTGGCCGTAGCAATGAATGATTTCGAGTAATTGCAATTGTTGAGTATATCTTCGATATCCATTTTCTCTACCTGAAGCAATTCGATCAAGGTCTCCCGGTCGAATTTAGAGGCAAGCAAATCGCGTATGGCATCGTCTTCTTTTACCTTTTGTAATTTCCTCATCTGATTGGGCTGCTTACCGAACAGATTGCGCAGTAAATCTGCAGGATTTAAGATAGCCCCTAAAACCTTGGTTACGGCACTAGGGTTCTTGCTGCCCGCCTCATAACTAACCGAAAGCCCGGAAATACTGTATTGATAGGCGTTATTTATGGGAAGGTTCTTGATATCTATTTCCAGATATCCCGTTAATTGATAGGGCCTTACGATTACTTCTTCTAGGGCATAGGCAAGCTCGGTCAGCGAAATTTTCGTATCCTCGAACTTGAACATATCATTGGTTACCCGAACCTTTTGCGATTTGAACCCTAGGAAAGAAAAATAAAGGGTATCGTTTACCGTGGCGGTGATGGCGAATTCTCCCTTCTGATTGGTAATGGTGCCGACTACTTTATTGAGATTGACAACATGCACGCTTTCCATAGGAAAACCCGTTTGTGCGTTCACCACTATGGCCTTCATTTCCTTTCCTTCATTGGAAGGTAGGTTATCTTGGGCGAAACCTGTAAGTCCCCAGCAAAGAAAAAAAACTAACCGTAGTTTGGCCATCAAAGTAATTTCAGCATTAAAAGTACTAAACAAAATAAAAAAACACGCTTTAGCGTGTTTTTTAATATACAATTAACTAAAAGAAATTACTTTTCTTTCTTTTGCTACCACTGTCACTACTTCGTCTGTTGCCAGAGTGCTCGCTTTTAGCAGAACCTTCTTTTCTTTTTACACGCTCTCGGCCTCCACCTTGTCCACGAAAGCTGTCTCGCTCTCTTCCACCACCTCCGCCGCCGCGTTTTTTGTCACGAGGGCCTCGGTCACGATCTCTTCTACCACCACCTCCGCCGGGACTTTTCGAAACTTCTACGTTCACGAACCTACCATCGACCTTGAATTCGGTAAATTGTGCCAATATCTGCTCTGTAACGTTGGCGTCTGTATTGAAAAACGAAAAACTATCCTTAACATCTACCTTGAAAACATCATCTTGCCCCAAACCAACGGTATCACGAATGAAATCTTTTAAAGACATCCAATCATAGCCGTCTTTTTCTCCGATATTGATAAAATAGCGTACCGAGCCCGATGTTGGCATTTCGTCGTTGCCATCGCTGTTTCGGTCTCTACCTCTTTCTCCTGAATCGCCTGTGTTAAGGTCTTTCGTTTTGTTATAATAGTTAAAGAACCTTGTAAATTCAACAGATACAATCTTTTTAATGAGCTCTTCTCGGTCAATACCTTGAAGTACATCGTTGATCGCTGGAAGATAATTCTCCACGTCTTCGTTGATTTTCGTGTCCTTTATCTTATTGGCCAAATGGTAGAGTTGTATTTCACAGATTTCCATTCCCGTAGGAATTGTTTTTGAAATGAACCGCTGTTGGATTTTGCTCTCAATGGCCTTTATCTTTCTAAGTTCACTTCGGGTAACGATCACCATCGAAATACCAGATTTTCCAGCGCGGCCGGTACGACCACTGCGGTGGGTATAGGTTTCGATCTCATCGGGCAATTGGTAGTTGATAACATGTGTAATATCATCCACATCGATACCACGGGCAGCGACATCGGTAGCGACCAACATCTGTATCTGCTTTTTGCGGAATGAATTCATGACCAAATCACGTTGGTTCTGGCTTAGATCCCCGTGCAAGGCGCCCGCATTGTAGCCATCTTCGATAAGACTTTCGGCAACTTTTTGGGTATCTCTTTTGGTACGGCAGAAAATAACCGAAAATATATCAGGATTAGTATCTGCCAATCTTTTTAAGGCCGGGTACCGATCTCTTCCTCCCACCACATAATATTCATGCTGCACAGTTGCCGTGCCGGCATTTTTGGTGCCCACGGTAATTTCCTGTGGGTTATGCATGAACTTTTTGGCAATAATTGAAACCTCTTTGGGCATGGTCGCTGAGAACAACCATGTAGATTTTTCCTTTGGGGTATTCGAAAGTATATCTTGAATATCTTCAAAAAAGCCCATGTTCAACATTTCATCGGCCTCATCTAAAATGCAATAATCGATCTTAGAGATATCTACCAGGCGTCTGCTGATCATATCTTTCATACGACCCGGAGTGGCTACGATGATCTGAGCGCCGCGCTTAATCTGCCGTGCTTGTTCGGTAATACTTGCGCCACCGTAGACGGCAACCGTATGTATATTTTTTTCGTACTTCGAATAGGCCTGTATCTCATTGGTGATCTGCAGGCACAGTTCTCGGGTCGGCGATAGGATCAGCCCTTGCGTGGTTCTGCTATCGCTATCTATTTTTTGGATAAGGGGAAAGCCAAAAGCGGCCGTTTTACCAGTTCCGGTCTGTGCCAATGCGACCAGATCGGTTTCATTTTCCAATAAAATGGGGATTGCTTTTTGTTGTACTTCCGATGGCGTTTCGAACCCCATATCTGAAATAGCATCCAACAGGGATTTTTGCAGCCCCAGTGCTTCAAATTTTGTCATAATAGTTTTACGTTAATCGCAAATATGTCTGTTGCATAGAGCGATTATCGATATAACCTATTTGACTCGGCGCAACACATGCTATACTAGCGGCGTTAATGAAGCGGCAAAGGTACTGCTATTTCTTGAAATTGATAACATTTGTTCATTTATCTTGCTAAGGGGAAAGTAAATAACCGTAAACAGACATGAAAATGCCGATAATTCCGAAAACGATCATGAGCGAAATAAAGGCTTTTTGCAGTTTCGGGTTGTCGTATATAATGATACACACCGCACCGAGAACAATGCTGATCTGAAAAAATAACATGCCTAAATCGAATTTCTTGGTCGCAAGATCATATTCATCCGCCAGTATCTCCCATTCTTTTACCCCTACTATTTTCCCCATTTCCCCATCGAGGTTCTGAGCCCAATCTTCCTTTGCGATGTTGGCCGAACCTAAAAGGATTTCAGTTTTTTCGGCCCCATATTTGGCTATTTTAGTTTTGGTTCGTTCTATTTTTGAATCTATTCCTGTTCGATTTTCTTCGGTAATGATACCCGAATTCAATAGTGTTTCCAAATAATCAAGTTCACTTTCCTTTAGGCTCTCTTTGATGCTTTTCGATTGGTACCAGCTTGAATAGTTGACAACTTTGTTGTGGGCAATCATCATTTCTTCCTCTAATTCGCCGTTCACCATTTGTGAAATGGCCATTAGGGCTGCAAAAAATGCGATTAATACGCCGCCTATCGCTTCGGCTCGTTCCGATGCTACGGAAACCGACACCATTTTTTCGGTCTGGTTAGATGCTGACATTAGTTGGTTTGGGTTAAATGGTTGATGAGCTTTTGTATGGCCCTGCCTCTGTGGCCGATTTCGTTTTTAACCGATAAGGATAGTTCGGCAAAGGTCTGGTCATGGCCTTCCGGTCGAAAAATGGGATCGTAGCCAAAGCCTTCTGTGCCTTTTCTTTCTTCTATGATTTCACCTTCAACCAGCCCTTCGAACAGTATTTTTCGGTTTTCTAGATTAAGGGCGATTACGGTTTTGAATCGGGCCGACCTTATGGCCGTACCTTTTAGTTCAGTGAGTAATTTGTTCATGTTGTCTTCGGCACTTCGCTTTTCTCCCGCATAACGGGCCGAATAGACACCTGGTGCACCTTGTAGTGCATCTACCAACAAGCCGGTATCATCTGCAAAACAAGGTAGTCCAAAATGTTCGCTTACAAAATCTGCTTTGAGTTGGGCATTGCCCTCCAAGGTTTCGGAGGTCTCGGGTATTTCATCGAAACAGCCGATATCGGTCAGCGATAGTAGCTCGATATGTGCAGGTAGTAGAAGTACCACTTCTTTGAATTTATGCTGGTTATGTGTTGCAAAAACAAGTTTCATGTTGGAAGAAATGAATTGAAAGGAAGGTTACTCTCATAGTATCAAAAATAGTAAATTTATCGGCTAAAAGGTATTTGATATGAAATTGAAGGTTCCTCCTGCGGTTGTTTTTCTTGTTTTTGTTTTGTTGATGTACCTGTTGGCCGAATTGCTTCCTGTTGGTTATTTTGATTTTTTTGGCCGGTATTTCCTGATGTATGCATTAGGCGGTATAGCGGGCATTGTTGGGGTTTGGGCCGTTCTTCAGTTTATGGTATCTAAGACCAGTATTGACCCGACAAAACCTGCGGGCGCCTCTGTATTGGTTACTGGCGGACTTTACCAATACTCAAGGAACCCAATGTATTTGGCATTACTTCTTATGCTTTTTACTTGGTCGCTCTTTTTGGGAAACGCCTTCAATGTGCTACTTGCGGCAGGGTTTGTGGGTTATATGAACAAGTTTCAGGTAATACCCGAAGAAGAGGTTCTGTTGGGTATTTTCGGTAAGGAATACACCCAGTACTGTGCGCTGGTGCGGCGGTGGTTTTGAATGATTTTGGTGCTAATACAAGGTATGGGTCGATTTGCTGCTACTCTAAATTATAAGTAAATTAGCTTATATGTGTTAATTATTATCGAATTAGCTTATATTTTTATATATTAGCGTTTTAGCTTATATTATGACAGCAATAATTACCGGTGATGTTATCAATTCAGAAGCGCACGGATCGGCGCAATGGGTAAACCTTCTTAAAAACCTTTTTGCAAAGTGGGGAGAAACCCCATTGGATTGGGAAATTTATAGAGGTGATGAGTTTCAACTAAAAGTGCCGCCAAAACTTGCGCTGCGGGCGGCAGTACAAATTAAGGCACACCTAAAGTCGATCAAAGCTTTGGATGTTCGTATGGCTATTGGCATAGGTTCTGAAACTTTCAAAGGTGTCAGTGTCAGCGAGTCGAACGGCACGGCCTATCAACGGTCTGGACGTACTTTTGAAACCTTAAAGGAAGAAAAGCTGAACATGGCCATTGCCACCGGCAACATTAAAGAAGATAGCACCCTAAACCTCATGCTGAAATTAGCGTTGGATTTTATGGATCAATGGACCCCGGTTTCCGCCGAGATCGTTGCCATCGCCCTTGAAAGTCCATCATTATCGCAACAAGAGATCGCCGATATGCTCGGTATTCAACAATCTGCTGTAAGTCAACGGCAGAAAAGGGCACGGTTGGATCTAGTGCTGGCACTTTTGCAATATTACCCGCAAACCATTAAAAGAATGAAACCATGACCCTTGTTTTTACGAAACTTATTTTGGCGCATTTAATAGGCGATTTTCTACTGCAGCCCAAGCTATGGGTACTCGACAAAGAAAAAAAGAAGGCGGCTTCTAAATACCTTTACGCTCATGTAGTGCTACATTTTGCCATTACAATGTTAGTGCTTTGGGATTTTAGTTATTGGAAGATTGCGGTTTTTATATTGATCTCGCATTATTTTATCGACTTGTTAAAACTATACGCCACCCCATTTTTTAAAGATGCGACCATTCCATTTTTTGTAGACCAAATACTTCATATCATAATCTTGTATTGCTGTGCATTTTACGGTAATTTATGGGAAAATACCTTACAATTGTTCAATAGACTAGATTGGGGGTTGTTAACGGCCGTAGTCTTTTTAAGTTTCCCCGCCGCCATCATACTGGGAAAATTACTTGAAAAGATGTCGGCCCAGCTTGAAATGGACCATAAATCACTGCCCAATGCGGGCATGTATATTGGTATTATCGAACGTCTTTTTGTTTTGATCTTCATTATACTTGGCCGTTGGGAAGCTATCGGACTTTTGATTACCGCAAAATCGGTTTTCCGATTTAACGATTTAAAGGAGAGCAATAGTCGAAAACTAACGGAATATATTTTAATCGGAACACTGTTGAGTTTCGGAATTGCCATTTTAACGGGTCTTGTTTACATTAATCTATAAACAATTGGTTATGAGAAGAATATTGGTATTTGCTTGCGCAGTGGCACTATTGGCCTGTAGCGGAAAAAAAAAGAAAGCCGAGCCAATAACTCCAAAAGATGAAATCGGGCATCGCTGGTCGGCACAAAAAGCCTGGGATTGGTACGATCAACAGCCGTGGTTGGTTGGCTCTAACTTTAATCCGAGTACCTCGATCAACCAATTGGAATTCTGGCAGTCTGCCACTTTTGACCCCGAAACAATAGATCGTGAATTGAAATGGTCGGCCGATTTGGGTATGAACCTGCACCGTGTTTATCTACATAACTTATTATGGGAACAAGATTCTATCGGTTTTATAGGCCGTGTGGATAACTATCTTGACATGGCCCAAGCGCATGGGATCAAAACCATGTTCGTGCTGTTGGACGATGTTTGGCATCCGATCCCGAAATTGGGTACACAGCCCGAACCGGTTCCTGGGGTGCATAATTCTGGTTGGGTACAGGCACCAGGTGCCAAAATATTGGGCGATACCACAAGGCACGATGAGTTGAAGGGTTATATCAAAGGAGTGCTCGATCATTTTGCAGATGATGACCGCGTGTTGGTTTGGGATGTATACAACGAACCCGACAATGTGGCCTCACAAGTGGGAAGAAGTGAGCTAGAGGTTAAAGACAAACAACGCTACTCGCTTGCTTTGCTAAAAAAAGTAATTCAATGGGCGCGCGAAGTAAACCCCACTCAACCGCTTACAGCAGGTATTTGGAGAGGAGAGATTTCCCATTGGGGAACTTTGGATAGTCTGCCGGAAATAGACCGTTTCATGATAGAAAATTCAGATGTGATTTCTTTTCATGCCTATGATGGCGAGATGGAAAATGTAAGGCAAAAAATAGATGAACTTAAAAAATACAAACGGCCACTTTTGTGCACCGAATACGTGGCAAGGGGTGTTGGAAACACCTTTGAGGCCGTCATGCCCATTTTAAAGGAAAACGGCATTGCGGCGATCAACTGGGGTTTCGTGTCGGGCAAGTCGAATACCATTTATCCTTGGAGTAGTTGGGACGAAAAATTTAGCGCCGAGCCCAAAATTTGGCATCATGACATCTTGCGTCAAGATGGTACGCCTTATTCCGAAGAAGAGGTCGAATTCATTAAAAAAATAACGCGGGAATAGGTTATGCGTGCTTTATTTTTTTTCGTGATTTTCTTCTCAGGAATTTATGGTTTTGGACAAACCCACTACTTTAAGTCGTTCGATGATACTAAAATTGCCTTCACCGATGAGGGTAAGGGCAAGGCGGTACTGCTGGTCCACGGATTTATAAGTACAAAAAATAGTTGGGACAACGCTCAACTCAAAAAAGACCTATTGGCCAAAGGTTACCGGGTCATAGCCCTAGATTTACGCGGCAATGGTGATTCTGATAAACCCCAAGATGATGACGCCTATATGCAAGATGCCGAGGTTCTAGATATCATGTTCTTACTATTGCATCTTCGTTTGAGCAAATATATGGCCGTCGGCTACTCGCGGGGCAGTATTATTCTTGCCCGATTAATGACCAAAGACAGGCGTTTGACAAAAGCTGTCCTGGGCGGTATGGGCATTGATTTCACCGATCCGAAATGGCACCGGCGCACTATGTTCATGAACGCTTTTAAAGGAAAAACCAATGAAGAAACCCAAGGGGCCGTTGACTATGCGAAATCGATCAATGCGGACCTTCGATCGTTATATTTACAGCAGAAACATCAACCGGTTACAAGTAGAAGCCAGTTGAACCAGATAAAAATTAGGGTTTTGGTAGTAGCGGGAGATGCGGATCTAGACAATGGAAATCCGGTCGAATTGAGCCAGAGTATTCCGAAGAGTAAATTAAAGATTGTACCTGGCGACCATAATAATACCTATAAATCTGCCGATTTTTCAGATGCGGTGCTCTCCTTCCTTTAATACAGAACGCCTAACATGTTCTCAAAATTGCCACTTCGTTACATTTGGGTCAAATCGGCGAAAATTCTGAATAACTTTTAATGACATCCACGCTAGCTAGTTGGAATTAATAGCTAATTTTGTCGTTTAATTTAATTATCATTCCCTTGCAATTGGGAAACCTATAATTATGGTAAAAGAGGGCAGAAAATACGTTTTCGATTTTGACAGCACACTAACAAGGGTGGAAGCTTTGGATGTTTTGGCCGAGATGACCTTGCAGGGTAAAGCGAACAAGGAAGAAATCATCAAAGAAATTCAAAGAATAACCAATTTAGGTATCGATGGGGATATTTCGTTCACCGAATCGCTCGAAAGGCGGATCAAATTGTTGAATGCCAACAAAGCTGACCTTGATGGCCTTGTAGCTGAGCTGCGTCAAAAAATTTCCAGATCCATCGAATCAAACAAAGAGTTTTTTGAAAAGTTCTCAGACGATATTTATGTGATCTCATGTGGATTCAAGGAGTTCATAGACCCGATTGTGAAAGAGTACAACATTCCGTCAAACCGTGTCTTTGCCAATACGTTTGAGTTTGATGAAAAAGGAACCATCATCGGTTTCGACTCCAGTAACCCCCTATCGCAGCACAATGGCAAGATTGCTTGCCTTAAAAGCATGAACTTAGAAGGTGAAGTTCAGGTCATCGGTGACGGATACAGTGATTACGTGATGCGAGAAGCGGGTATAGCCGATAAATTCTTTGCGTACACTGAAAACGTACATCGAGAGAAAGCGGCTAGTAACGCTGACTATATCACTCCCAATCTCGACGAGTTTCTCTTTGTGAACGATCTTCCAAGAAACATTTCATACCCCAAGAACAGGATAAAAGTCTTGCTTTTGGAAAACGTACATACCGCTGCATTCGATAACCTCTCCGAAGATGGTTTTTCGGTCGAGTCGGTAAAACACAGTTTGTCAGAAGAAGAGCTGATCGAAAGAATCAAGGGCGTTCATGTTCTTGGTATCCGCTCGAAGACCCAGGTAACCGATAAAGTGTTGGAGGCTGCAAACAAACTACTGGTTGTTGGGGCCTTTTGTATCGGTACAACACAAATTGACCTGGATAGTTGCAGAAAAAAAGGAGTTGTAGTTTTCAATGCCCCTTATAGTAATACCCGCTAAGTGGTTGAATTGGCTATCGGAGAGATTATTATGTTGATGCGGAGTGTGTTTCCAAGAAGCATGGAAATACACAATGGGCAATGGCAAAAAACGGCCTCTGGATCTCGAGAGGTAAGGGGAAAGAATTTGGGTATAGTTGGTTACGGTAACATCGGTAAGCAGTTGTCCGTTTTGGCCGAAGCCATCGGTATGCGCGTATATTATTACGATATCGACGATAAATTATCGTTGGGTAACGCAGTGAAGTGCAGTACGCTCGAAGATTTGTTGAATGTTTCTGATGTGGTCACACTGCACATTGATGACAATAAGGCGAACAAGAATTTCATTGGCGAGCGCGAGATCAACCAAATGAAGTCCGGCGCTATGTTAATCAATCTTTCACGAGGTTTCGTTGTAGATATAGTGGCATTGTCCAATGCATTGAAGTCGGGCAAGCTGGGCGGGGCAGCGGTGGATGTTTACCCAGAAGAGCCTGCTAGCAACGGCACTTTCGTAACGGAGTTACAAGGTCTCGACAATGTTATTTTAACACCGCATGTAGGTGGAAGCACAGAAGAGGCACAACGAGATATCGCCGATTTCGTGCCGCATAAAATCATGGAATACATAAATTCGGGCAGCACGGTTGATGCAGTGAATTTTCCGAATATTCGTCTTCCGAAACAGTCAAAGGCCCATAGATTTTTACATATTCACAAAAACGTGCCCGGTATCATGGCAAAGATCAATGAGGTCTTGGCAAAATATGAGATGAACATATCAGGGCAGTTTCTATCAACGGATAATGAAGTAGGATATGTAATTACCGATTTAGATAAAGAGTATAACAAAGACGTTATCAATGCCTTGAAGAAAATCGAGAATACCATTAAGTTCAGGGTTTTATACTAAGCGCAAAAAGCTTAAGCTTAAATAAGGGTTCAAAAGCTTGAAGCTACAAAAGGGCCGAGAGCAGTTTAGCGGTGGTGATAAGGTTCGTTGCGCAAAATGGTAAACCCCCTATACAATTGCTCCACTACGAACAACCTTACCATCTGATGCGAAAAGGTCATTTTTGAAAGACTGATCTTGTCATGTGATTTTTGATGGACCAGTTCGCTGAAACCATATGGGCCGCCGATAACGAATACCAATTGTTTGATGCCCGAGTTCATTTTCTTTTGAAGATAGTCGGCAAAATCGATGGAGGAGTTTTGTTTGCCATTTTCATCTAACAACACCATTTCATCGGTAGCCGTTAGTTTTTTTAGTATCAGTTCACCTTCTTTTTCTTTTTGCTGGGCTTCAGAAAGATTTTTAACGTTCTTGATATCTTGAATGACCTCTAGTTCAAATTTCACGTAATGCTTCAAACGGTTCTCGTATTCCGTAATCAGCTGTTGAAGCGCTTTACTATCTGTTTTGCCAATAGCGAGCAGTTTGATGGTCATAGGGCAAAGGTAGATTCTGAAATTCCAAATAACAAATTGCTTTGGGTCAATTAGATCGACTGTCGAATATTTTTTTGCTCCCTCTTTATCAGAATACAAGAACCACCGTAGAATAACTAAATAATCAAGTAATCCATAATCCCGATAACAATTTATTAAATTAGCGCAAAGCAAACTCCTTGGAAAATGATTTCAGAAGCACAATTTCAGCATGAGGTAGATCTGATTATCGTCAATGCCATGCGCGAAGACGTGGGCGATGGAGACCATAGCTCATTGGCATGTATTCCAAAAACGGCGATTGGCAAGGCGAAATTACTGGTAAAGGACAACGGAATTATTGCCGGTGTCAACTTTGCCGAGCAGGTTTTCAAGTATGTGGATGAGGCGATGCTTGTAGAAGTGCTGATTCCCGACGGCTCAGCGGTAAAGCATGGCGATATCGCCTTTTATGTTACCGGAAGTTCGCAGAGTATTTTAAAGGCCGAGCGGCTGGTATTGAACGCCATGCAGCGAATGAGCGCTATTGCTACCAAAACTAAATCATTCGTAAAATTAGTAGAAGGTACCGATACCAAGATTCTCGACACAAGAAAAACCACACCAGGACTTCGGGCGCTCGAAAAGTGGGCCGTAAAAATAGGAGGAGGGGAAAATCATCGGTTCGCCCTTTACGATATGATTATGCTTAAGGACAACCATATCGATTTCGCCGGCGGTATAACCAAGGCTATTGAGAAAACGCAGCACTACCTGAGGGAAACTAACCGCGATTTGAAGATTATCGTTGAGGCAAGAAATTTAGATGAAATAAAGGAAATACTTTTATCAGAAGGGATTTATCGCATCCTTATCGATAACTTCAACTACGAAGATACACGAAAGGCCGTTGCCTTAATAGGGAATAAATGTTTGACCGAGTCATCTGGTAACATCAATGAGTACACCCTTAGAAAGTATGCCGAATGTGGTGTTGATTACATTTCTTCCGGGGCCTTGACCCATTCGGTCTACAATATGGATCTTAGCCTAAAAGCGGTTTAAATGTCAAAGGAGATTGAGAAGAAGCTCGATAAAATTCCCGTTATCAAATGGTTGGTTCGTTTGCTCAAGAATATCAAGCTTCCAGGTTTTGAAGGGCTTTCTATTTATGATCTCATTGAAATGTACCTTCGGGGTATTGCCGAGGGTGCGCTTTCTACAAGGGCCAGTGCTATTGCTTTTAGCCTGTTTTTGGCATTGTTTCCGCTATTGATCTTTATCTTTACGCTGGTGCCATTTCTAATCTCTTTTTTTAATCTGGCCAACGGTACATTTGATGCTGATTTCCCTGCTTTTTTAGAGTCTTTCTTGCCCACGGCCACGGGCGAGTATTTTCAGGAAATATACCAACAAATAAAAGATCAGAAGCGGCCGGGGCTTTTGTCCTCAACGTTCCTTATTTCTATTTTTTTAATGGCCAACGGGGTAAACGCGATTTTTGGTGGGTTTGAAACTTCTTATCATGTGAACTTGACCCGTAATTTTTTCAAGCAATATGCCTATGCGTTAATGGTGGGCCTTATACTCTCGATCCTGATCATTATCGGTTTTATTGCCTTTGTGTATTTTGAAGTCTATATTTTAACGTATATGAGAGAATTCGTGGCCAGACAAGGTGGTTATGTCTTAGATGAAGAAGACATTCTGGGGGCGCAAATTGCCAAATTCTTGTTTTTTATTATTTTGTCGTACTTAACTACGGCGATTCTATACTATTTTGGTACAGCTGAAGGAAAACAAGCTAAATTTTTCTCTGCTGGGGCACTGATGACCACATTATTGTTCTTGCTGACTTCTTACCTGTTCGGAGTTTATGTAGAAAAATTTGCCCGTTATAACGAATTATATGGAGCTTTGGGGGGATTATTAATATTGATGGTCTATATATGGTTAAATTCCAATATCTTGCTACTTGGCTTTGAATTGAACGCCTCATTGAATTGGTTAAGGAAAAATTATAATAAGAATGCTGACAAAGTTTAAAATTTTCACATTGGTGGCCATGTTCTTTGGGTTGCATGGATTTTCTCAAAGCGTTTTCGGTCATTGGAAAACTATAGATGACCGAACGGGAAACCCCAAGGGGATTATCAAAATTTATGAAAAAGAAGGATTGATGTACGGGCATGTCGTAAAGATTTTAGAAAAAGGAAAGGAAGATTCAAAGTGCATCAAATGCGAAGGTGATTTAAAGGATAAACCGGTGATCGGTATGGAAATCATTACGGCGGCCGAGCAACATGAAGGGGGTGAATGGAAGGGTAAAAGACTTTTTGATCCTGAGCAGGCAATGACTTTTCGCTGCAAGATATGGTTGAATCCTGAAAATTCGAACGAGCTTATGGTGCGGGGTTATTTGGCGTTTATCTATAGAACGCAGACATGGGTACGGGTCGATGGCTAGAATCGAATTATGCAATACTTTATCAATGTTATACTTCCTATTCCCTTAGAAAAAATATTCACGTATACAATTTCTGAAGCAGAGGCTAATTTTCTAAAACCAGGTATGCGCGTTGCCGTGCCTTTCGGAAAATCCAAGATCTATACGGCTTTAGTGCATAAGGTGCATAATACGGCGCCCGAAGTTTACGAGGCCAAGGAGATGCATCAGATTTTGGATGAGTTACCAATTGTAAATTACTTTCAACTGAGACATTGGCAATGGATCGCCGATTATTACATGTGTACCTTAGGTGAGGTGTTCAGAAGCGCTTTGCCAAGTGCGTTTCTATTGGAAAGCGAAACCCTCATTCTCAAGAACGATACGTCCTTTATAGACGAAAGTGAGTTAAAGGATGATGAGTTCTTGGTCTATGAAGCCCTTCAGCACCAGTCCGTTCTAAAAGTGCACGAGGTCAGCGCCATTGTTGAGCGAAAGAATGTAATTCCGATACTGAACCGATTGATTTCAAAGGGAATCATCCTATTGAAGGAGGAAATGTATGAGCAGTATAAACCCAAATTGAACCGCTACGTTAAATTGGGAAAAGACTATTTGTCCGAAGATAAACTTGAGCTATTGCTAACATCGTTAACTAGGGCACCAAAACAAAGTCAAGTGGTACTTTCACTTTTTCAGTTGCAGGCCGTTACCAAAAAGCCGGTCAAGGTAGCTGATCTGGAACAGCACAGCGGCGCATCAAAGGCAGTGGTCAAATCGTTGATCGACAAAGCAGTGCTAGAAGAGTATTTCATTCAGACCGACCGGGTAACTTATGAAAGAACCGATGAGGATTATGAATTGAAATCACTCAATGCCTTTCAAGAAAAAGCTTTGAAAGACATTAAGCAACATTTTGAAAACAAAAAAGTTACGCTTCTGCATGGCGTTACTTCTTCCGGTAAGACCGAGGTCTATATAAAATTGATAGAAGAATGTATATCAAACGGAAAACAGGCTTTATACTTATTGCCCGAAATAGCGTTGACCACACAGCTTATCAATAGGTTACAGGAATATTTTGGAGAACAGGTCTCCGTTTATCATTCTAAATACAGTATTCAAGAAAGGGTTGAGGTGTGGAATAACATTGTCGCTAAAAAGCCAAAAGCACAAATTGTTATCGGGGCGCGTTCCGCATTGTTTCTGCCATTTTCAAATCTGGGATTGATTATCGTAGATGAGGAGCACGAGGGCTCTTTCAAGCAAATCGATCCTGCGCCACGATATCATGCCCGTGATGCCGCAATAGTTCTGGCCAACCTGCACGAAGCCAATATTCTTCTGGGATCGGCTACACCAAGTATAGAGAGTTTTTACAATGCTAAGAATGGCAAATACGGTTACGCACGGATCGAGAGACGTTTTGGTAATGTGGTCATGCCCGATATCGAGTTGGTAGATATCAAAGAACAGACACGTAAAAAAAGAATGAAAGGCCATTTTTCAGAACGCTTGTTGGCCGAAATTACCGAGACTTTAGATGTAGGGGCACAAGTTATACTTTTTCAAAATCGCAGAGGATTTGCCCCTATAGTAGAATGCACCACTTGCGGACATTCGCCACAATGCCCGAACTGTGATGTTAGTTTAACCTACCACCAGTTCAAAAAGCAGCTGCGCTGCCATTATTGCGGCCATCATATGGCTTTGCAAGAGAGCTGTCAAGCGTGCGGAAGCCAAACTCTAGACACTAAAGGTTTTGGAACCGAGCAGGTTGAACAAGAGTTACATGAGCTGTTTCCAGAAGCAAAAGTGGGTCGAATGGATCTCGATACCACAAGGGGTAAGTACGGGTACGAAAAAATAATAACGGCGTTCGAACAGCAAGAACTCGATATTCTTGTTGGCACCCAAATGCTGACGAAAGGATTGGATTTTAGAAATGTCGACCTGGTAGGAATCATGAACGCGGATGCCTTGTTGAACTTTCCTGATTATAGGGCCCACGAACGCAGTTTTCAATTATTGACACAGGTATCGGGTAGGGCAGGGCGTACTAAAAAACGAGGTAAGGTGATTATTCAAAGTTATAACCCATATCATCAGATATTGAAACAAGTATCCACAAATGACTATGAAGGTATGTTCAACGAGCAGTTGTACGAAAGAGAACAGTATAAGTATCCGCCTATAAACAGAATCATCAAGATTACGTTCAAACATAAACAGTACAATACGTTGAATGAAGCTTCCGATTGGTTTGCCGCGGGCTTAAGAAATGTTTTTGGAGGAAGTGTACTTGGCCCTGAATACCCTCCGGTGGCGCGTATTAGAAATCAGTATTTAAAGCATGTCATTATTAAGATCCGTCATGACCAATCATTGGTGAAGACGAAACAAAGCATTAAAAGACTCGAAAAATCGTTCAATGCCATTGCTTTTTACAGAAGTGTGAGGGTTATCTACAACGTTGACCATATCTAAATACGATTGTATTTCCCTCCCTGCTGTTTTAATTGAATATGAAGTAAACGCAATTCGCATTGATCTATTTCGAATACTCGTTATCAAGAAATAAGTTCTCTGCTATGGGTACGAACCCGAATGTGCGATTTTGTAAACAAAAAAACACCCCACAATGAGGTGTTTTTTAGATTCTTTTAACGCGTGGCGCTCGGAAATGTAATTCTTTAGACGTTACTTAGCGCTTCGGCCAATTCGGTCTTTTTATTTCGGCTCAATGGAATAGATCTTCCACTGACTTCAACATTCTTACTGTTGAATTTTTCAACTTTCTCCAAGTTCACAATGTACGATTTGTGAATTCTAAGAAACTTATCTTCAGGCAATTGCTTTTCAAAAGATTTCATTGTTGATAAAATTACGATATTGGCCTCATCGGTAACTAGTTTAATATAGTCTCCAAGAGCTTCTACCCATTTGATATCATTCAAGATAACTTTTCTTTTCTTCAGGTTACTCTTCACGAAGATATGCTCTTCGTCTTCAAGTACCCTGTTCGCCTGCTCATACTTGGCCAGTGCACGACGAACAGAAGCATCGAACCGGGCCATAGTAATAGGCTTGTGCAAATAATCCGTTACATCATAATCAAAAGCCTTGAGGGCATAATCTGGTTTTCCGGTAATCAAAATTACCTGAGGACTGTTCTCTAATGATTCGAGTAGGTCGAATCCATTGATAATGGGCATTTCAACATCAAGAAAAATTAAATCTATCTCATTGTTTTTAATACCGTTTTTTGCCTCGATCGCGTTGCTGTATTCGGCCACCATAGCTAAATTCGGATGATTGTTTACCAATTTGGCGACAGCCATCCTCTGCATCGAGGAATCGTCTACGATAATACTTCGTAATTTCATAAAAGGTTTGATTTGTGGGGTTAAATCAGTAACAAAATACTGAAAAACCGAGTGTTTTTGCAACTAAAGTTGTAAACAATGCTCGGAATCCTGTGTATTCGGTCAATGATCATAGGTTAAGATTTGGGTTTCGGTTAAGTTCAATTTTTATGATTCATTCCTTATATAACGAAGTTTTTTCCATTTTCTTATTGAGGTCGAGTAAATATTATTATTTTTGCACTCCTTAAACAAATATAATATGAACCATTACGAAACTGTTTTCATTTTAAATCCCGTTCTATCTGACTCCCAGATAGAGGAAACAGTTAAGAAATTTGAAGATTTCTTAATTAAGAATGGCGCCACAATGGTCGCTAAGGAGAATTGGGGGCTAAAGAAATTAGCCTATGCAATACAACACAAGAAAAGTGGTTTTTACCACCTGTTCGAGTTCACCGGCCCTGGTGAGATTCTTACTCCTTATGAGCAAGAATTCTCGCGGGATGAGCGCATCATGCGTTTTCTAACGGTGAAGCTTGATAAACACGCTATAGCGTGGGCGGAAAAAAGAAGAACAAGGTTAAAAACGGCTAAAGCGTAATCAGTATGGCATCAATAGAACAAGAAGCAAAAGGCAAAAAAGACGGGGAAATCAGGTACCTGACCCCTTTGAACATCGAAACCAACTCTAAAAAGAAGTATTGCCGTTTTAAGAAGAACGGTATTAAGTACATTGATTATAAAGATGCGGACTTCTTACTGATGTTGGTCAACGAACAAGGTAAATTGTTACCTAGGAGATTGACAGGTACATCCTTAAAGTATCAAAGAAAAGTGGCACAGGCTGTAAAACGCGCTCGTCACATTGCATTAATGCCTTACGTTGGCGATTTACTAAAATAAAGAACGATGGAACTTATATTAAAACAAGACGTTCAAAACCTAGGGTTTAAAGACGATTTGGTTAACGTTAAGAATGGCTACGGCAGAAACTTCTTGATACCTCAGGGCTTGGCCGCTTTGGCAACCCCATCAGCAAAGAAGGTGTTGGCCGAAAACCTAAAGCAAAGAGCACATAAAGAGAAGAAAATAGTTGATGCTGCCTTAAAGTTGGCGGAGACCCTTAAAACGCTAGAATTGAAGATTACTGCGAAATCAGGAGCTGGAGATAAATTGTTTGGCTCGATAGGCAATGCCGACCTGGCTGCCGCTCTTGAAAGAGAAGGTCATGAAATCGACAAGAAATTCATCAGCATTCAAGGTGGTACGGTCAAAAGAACAGGTACTGCAAATGCAAATATTAGGTTGCATAGAGATGTAGTGGTTGATTTTTCCTTCGAAGTGGTTGCTGAGGCAAAATAATTTAACAAAGTATTCATATACAACCGCTTGGCACTTGCTGGGCGGTTTTTTTGTTTTTGGCATGAAATATAGAAGATTAACAAAAGAGCAATTAGAAGAACTGCACCAAGAATTCATCAATTTTTTGGCCACACAGTCCATTACAGCTGAAGAATGGACAGAAATAAAAAAAAACAATCCAGAAGCGGCAGAACAAGAAATCGATGTCTTTAGCGATTTAATCTGGGAAGGCGTTTTGAATAAGGTATCCTTTTTAGAACATGTTTCGGCCCAACACATGCACCTCTTCAGTTGCCTTGAAAAAGAGATGAAACTGATTTCCGTTAAAGTAATGAACCCGGGCATTGATTTGACCACAAGGATCGGTTTTGACTGGTTCAAAAAAAATTGGCAGTCTGATTTTGTAGATTACCTCACCGCTGCTAAGGCCTACTCATTAGATAGGAATATTGACATATTCAAAATGATCGAACAGGGCGCCGTGATTACCAAGGGCGAGTTGTACCAGTGGTTTGATAATATGATAGGATAAGTCGATATTTGCAGTATATAAGCACCAAATGGCACAAAAACCAAGCATACCCAAAGGCACTAGAGATTTTACTCCCTCAGAGGTCTTGAAACGTAACTATATCTTCGATAAGATAAAAAAACATTTTCTGACCTTCGGTTTTCAGCCAATTGAAACGCCATCTTTTGAAAATTCAGACACCTTATTGGGTAAATACGGGGAGGAAGGTGACCGCCTGATTTTTAAGATATTGAATTCTGGTGATTTTATTGGCAACGTCGATGATATCACGTACAGCTCAAAAGAGTCGAGCTCTTTGGCGCCAAAAATAACGGAAAAAGCATTGCGATACGATTTAACCGTGCCCTTTGCACGCTATGTAGTGATGCACCAGAATGACATTCATTTTCCCTTCAAACGCTACCAGATGCAACCGGTTTGGCGTGCGGATCGGCCACAAAAAGGGCGTTTTAGGGAATTTTACCAATGTGATGCCGATGTTGTAGGTTCTGATTCACTTTTACAGGAAGTGGAGTTGATACAACTCTACGATGCCGTTTTTACGGATCTAAATTTAGCGGGCGTTACCATTAAATTGAACAATAGAAAAATTTTGGCAGGTATCGCGGAGGTTATTGGAGCCAAACATTTACTGGTCGATTTTACCGTGGCGCTTGACAAGTTAGATAAGATCGGTGCCGAAGGGGTGCGCAAAGAAATGCTTGAAAAAGGTATTTCATCGCAATCTATTGACAAGCTTATGCCCTTATTTTCGTTGTCGGGGGGTAACCTGGTCAGGCTTGAATCGCTAAAGTTATTGTTAGCAAACTCAGAGGAAGGTACCAAAGGCGTTGAAGAACTTGTTTTTCTTGTAAAAAGTGTAGACGCGCTAGGGTTAAAGTCTGCCAAAGTTGCATTGGATATTACGTTAGCTAGAGGGTTGAACTATTATACGGGGGCGATTTTCGAGGTGGCTGCGCCAGAAGGAGTCGCCATGGGATCCATTGGTGGTGGCGGTCGCTATGACGATCTTACCGGTATTTTCGGACTAAAGGATGTCAGTGGTGTAGGTATCTCCTTCGGTCTCGACCGAATTTACTTGGTTTTGGAAGAATTGGCACTTTTTCCGGAGGCCATAGACCGATCTTTAGAAGTGCTCTGTGTCAATTTTGGAGATAAGGAGGCGATAGCTGGCTTAAAATTGATTAGCCAGTTCAGGGAGTTAGGGGTCAAGGCCGATTTGTACCCCTCCGCTGCCAAAATGCAGAAGCAAATGAAATATGCTGATAATCGCAAAGTTCGGTATGTAATTTTACTCGGAGAAAAAGAACTGGCGGATAAAACATTTATCGCAAAGGATATGTCAAATGGCAAACAAAAAACCTATTCTTGGTCAAGTGCAAGAACATTTATAGACGAATTATAGGCGTTTTTCGATTTCCTTAATAATGGTCGCATAATAATTAGAACCGTGGGGCACATACTTTTTTATGTTAGCCATGCCCCAAGTTTCCTCTGAAAATTTATTCAAGGAAATCAACGCAAGTTGTTCTACTTCGCTTTCCTGTTTTCTAAGCATTTCTAAAGGTATCTTAAGTTCGCATAGATAGGTATGGTTGAATTCGCAATCAATAAACGTCTCAGAATGTTCGTGTACTGATTTAAAGATTCCGATCGGCTGTAAATCGGCCCTAGAAACTTTCAAACCTATTTCTTCCTCTAGTTCTCGTAGGGCAGCGGCTTCAATTTCTTCTCCCGCACCAACATGCCCGGCAACCGAAACATCCCATAGTAGCGGGTGGGTATCTTTGTCCTTTCCCCTTTGTTGAATCAGCACCCTGGCATCGCAAGTGAAACACCAAACATGAACTGTGGCGTGAAACAAGCCCTTCTCATGTGCCTCTGATTTCATAGCCGTCGCGTTAGAGGCATTTCCATCTTGATCGAGTATGTCTAGAAGTTCATCCACAAACCAATTTAAACAGTTTCATATTTTAGTAAATCGTGGTTTTGGTATGCCAAACCTTTGTTTACCTGGCTTACCGGCGAAACTAGGTCCGCGGGTATAGAATAGGTTTTAGGTATTAGTCGAAATAACTAAAAGTTTCCCCTGCTTTGATGTTCAACACGGTTTCATAGATCAATCGGATTACATTTTCTACATCATCTTGGTGAACTGTCTCAACGGTAGTATGCATATAACGCAATGGTAATGAGATCAATGCTGATGCTACCCCGCCATTGCTATAGGCAAAGGCATCTGTGTCGGTTCCTGTCGACCTCGAAGCGGCAAGCCTTTGAAAAGGAATTTTCTGAGCTTCGGCAGTCTCGATAATTCGTTCCCTGAGCTTATTTTGAACGGCTGGGGCATACGAAATAACGGGCCCCAATCCAATTTCAATATGGCCCTGCACTTTCTTCTCTATCATCGGGGTTGTTGTATCGTGACAGACATCGGTGATAATCGCTACATTTGGTTTTATGGTCTGCGTGATCATTTCGGCACCCCGAAGGCCGATTTCTTCTTGAACCGAATTGGTAACATAGAGTCCGAAAGGAAGTTTCTTTTTATTCTCGTGTAAAAGCCGTGCCACCTCGGCGATCATGAATCCGCCTGCACGGTTGTCAATGGCCCGGCAAACGAATTTATCTTTATTGAGTACCTGAAATTCGTCAGGGTACGTAATCACGCAGCCCACATGAACGCCCATTTTTTCTACCTCAGCCTTATCTTTCGCGCCTATGTCAATACATATGTTATCTAGTTTCGGCGATTCTTCCTTATCACCTTTTCTGGTGTGAATAGCTGGCCAGCCGAAAATACCTTTTACTATGCCGTTCTTGGTATGTATGTTTACCCATTTTGAAGGGGCAATCTGATGATCACTACCACCGTTGCGGATAACATATAAAAGACCGTTATCTGAAATATAGTTCACGTACCAAGAGATTTCGTCTGAATGGCCTTCAATAACCACTTTATACTCGGCCTGCGGGTTGATTACGCCAACTGCTGTGCCATAGGTGTCGGTAATGAAAGTATCTACATAGGGTTTTAGATATTCCATCCATATTTTCTGACCTTCCCATTCATAACCGGTTGGGGCAGCGTTATTCAAGTATTTCTCAAAAAATTCCAATGATTTTTTGGTAATGATTTTCTTTTGCGCCATGAATATTAATTTGCCGACGAAGTTAACAATATTCACTTTTAATTAATAATAAGCGCCCGTATTTATCGTTAATTTTGGTGAGGCTTTTACGGATATGGAATCGATTAAAAACGGAGCGTTTCTCCTTATAGTGGTAATCAGCGGTTTTTTTTGCTCCGCACAGGTGGAGGAACAGCCTTTAGACTCGATCGCGGAACAAATGATCATTGTACAGGGCGATTCTGTTTTTCATAGCTCGATTGCTTTGGAAGAGGTTTTTTTGTTCGGGAAACTGAAATTTCCTGATTACCAATCTAAACTTCGATACTATATCTTGAGAAGAAAGACGATCAAAGTATATCCGTACGCGAAATTGGCCGCTGAACGGTTAGTAGAGCTGAACGATAGTATCGATAAGATCACAAAAAATTCGAAGCGTAAAAAATATACCAAGAAGATTCAAAAATATATAGAGGAGGAGTTCGCTGAGGAACTTAAAAAACTCACCCGAACAGAGGGGCAGATCTTGGTTAAGCTTATTCACCGGCAAACCGGTTCTACCGCCTTCGACCTTGTCAAAGAACTTCGAAGTGGATGGCGTGCCTTTTGGTACAGCACTACGGCCAAAATTTTCGATATCAGTTTGAAAGAAGAGTTCGATCCTAAAAATGTGCATGAAGATTATCTAATCGAAGATATTCTGCAGCGTGCCTTTACCGCGGAAATTTTGACCAGACAAAAATCGGTGCTGGATTATGAATACGCCGAACTTAGGGATAAATGGAGTGTCGCCGACATTGAAAAAAAGGATAAAAATTAGTAGGCTGCCCGGCCTAGTGCCATCATCCTTTTATTTTTTTGCTAAATTATCATGGTTTTTCTAAATCATTTTTACCTGTATTGAATAGTGCATCCATAACGGTTTTTATGCTGTAAAAACCCATCGCAATTGCTACGATAGCCAATACAAAACCCGTTACCGCAACGGGCCAGAACCATGGGTGGCCCTCATTTTTAAATGCTTGGTAAAGCACAACGGGTGCAGTGAACATTAACGCTATGGTATAGGCGATAAATTTAACCCCTTTGAGCAACAGTTCTTTATCGGTGCGCATCTTCGATCACAAATTTAAAGCGCTAAAAGTAAGCATTAAAACGTATATTTAAAACGATGACATTGGTAGCAATTTTATGAAAGTACTTTTAATTCCTGATAAGTTCAAAGGATCCCTTACGGCAAAGCAAGTTGTCAAGGCCATTCAGACGGGACTTCAAAATGCCGTTCCACGGGTCGAAGTACACGCTGTGCTGGCTTCTGACGGTGGTGATGGTTTTCTGAATGCTATTTCACAAAGTAAACGATGTACGGTGCAGAACATAGAAACCTTAAATCCCCTAGGGAAGCATATATCTGCCGATTACCTACTGGATACCGCCCAAAAAAGTGCCTATATCGAACTAGCTAAAACCTCGGGCCTTGAGCTACTTCAAGAGGAGGAAAGAAATGCCATGGATACGTCTACTTTTGGTACGGGATTACAGATCAAGCATGCTATTTCGAGCGGGGTAACCACGGTATATATTGGTTTAGGGGGAAGTGCCACCAATGATGGCGCAATGGGTATTGCCAATGCCCTAGGATATGATTTTTTAGATAAAAAAGGAAATGTATTGAAACCGATAGGAAGAAATCTTTCTAAAATAGCGTTCATCAAACGAAATGAGACGTACAATTTATGCGAAGGGGTTGCTTTTTTCGCCGTAAACGATGTCAACAATCCTTTATATGGAGAAGACGGAGCTGCCTATACCTATGCCAGGCAAAAAGGTGCTAGTGAATCTGAAATTCACGAATTAGATCTTGGGTTAAGACATTTCGACAAGGTCTGTAGAGCCCATTCGGCAATGGATTGTGCTAATTTGCCGGGCGCAGGTGCTGCTGGGGGCGCGGCGTACGGGTTAAAAATGTTTTTCAATGCTGAATTCATATCTGGAATCGATTTTGTGCTACGCCTGTCTAATGTGGAGCAGCTCTTGACCCAACAAAGATTCGATTACATCATAACTGGCGAGGGTAAGTTCGACAGTCAAACGCTAAACGGCAAGTTGATGAAGGGTGTAGTGGATTTGGGCGCACAATATAGTATACCAGTTATTGCGATTTGTGGCGAATCTAAAATTGACAGTGATGAGGCGAAAAAGTTCGGGTTACACGAAGTTTTGCAACTTTTAGATGATACCATGGATGTCTCCTATGCCATAGCTAATGCAGAAGTACTGATGGAGAGAACGATCTTCAATTTTTTCTCCAACGAAAAAGTATAAATTGGAAGCTATTCCAAAAAAACAAAAGAAGTTCTGTATGTTTCGGAAAGACTAAAGTAACCTAATGGGTAATTCTCAGGATCGGTGACGTTTATGATGTTGCCCCTAGGTGTTGAAGGGGTAACTGTAAAAGGCCCTCCGCTATCTTGACCACTCAATTCTAAAAGCTGTTCAGTATATCTCGCGAAAGGTTTATCGACTCCGATAATCTGGATCTCAACAATATCTCCCGAGTCTAAATTGGTATAGAAATACGAGAAGGTAAATTTCTGGCCTTGATAAAACGTGTCGTCAGATAACAGAAATTGATTGAAATCCAAATCAAAAAGGTAAAAGTCGTTTCGGGTACCGTCATCGGTAAAGCTGATTCTTAGCTCTTGTTCGTCGCCTGTAAAAAGAACGCCATCACCTTTTTCAACAGCATCAATGCGAACAGTTGGCACTAGTTCGGCCCTTCCTATATAGGTGTCTCCGTTATAGATTACCGACAGCTCGTACTCCGAATTTCTACTCGGTAGTAAATCTGTGCTCAACGGAATATAAAAGCCGGTATCGTCTACTTCGGTAAATTCAAAGACAGTACCATTATTCAAATCGGTAATAAAAACGGTCGCGCCATTTACTTTGGGTATTTCTTGATTGAAAAATGATGTTGTCAAAGAGAGTTGTACCCCACCTTGGGCTTCTATGGGTTCTTCGAAAAGAAAAAACCTGAAATTGGCATCGATTACCAATCGGTTCTCGTTCGCGGGAAGCGCCACATCAACGACATCTTCACATGAAAGTAGCAAAAGGGCCACTAACAAGGTGCTCGCTAAAAACGCGCTATTTTTTTTATGGCTACACAACCTTAATTGATCGTTATTGACATTGTATACTCTTGTACTACCGCAAAAAATCCGAGGGCAAAATTGGTTGAATCCTGCACTTGATCTAATGAATCGATAGTATCGCTACCTGTTATGTTGATAATGTTGCCGCGTACGGTGCCTGCGGGTGTCTGAAAAGGGCCTTGGTCACCACCGGCCTGAACGATCAGCTGGTTCATATAATTGTAAAAGTTCTCATCAATACCCAAAAGACTAATGGTCAATACTTCGCCAGATGCCAAATCATTGTCGAAAAAATAAGAGAACCGGAATGTTTGACCAGGATAAAATTCATCTTCTGTCACCAAGAACTCTCGGCCGTCAAAGTCGAACAGATAATAATCATCTCGTTCCGCATTATCGGTAAAAGAGATGATAATTTCGGTTTCATCACCGGTAAACAAGGTTTGCTCGCCCTGGATCAATTCATCTATCGGTGCCGACGGGGTATATTTGGAGAACGCCACGAATGTTTGCCCCTCATACACGATCAATAGTTGTAGATTACCTTCGGTAAAGAAAGAGGTATCATTTTGGGCCTCATAAATTCCAGGTTCAGTTTGAAGCAGTTCTAAAGTGTTACTATTGGAAAGTGGATCTACCATGTCGGTATTAATAATTCGAATCTCGTCAACCTCAGCAACGGTTACCGATTCGAAAAACGAACTCGTTAGTGCAACTTTGACCCTAGCCGTGCTAATAGGTTCGTCAGCGTTTATTCGAATAAGTGCGTCAACGGTAAGTCTTGGAGGCTCTGAAGGTACGTCCACTTCGATAACATCTTCACAGGAGATGAAGGTTACGAAAAATAGGGCTATATAAACGATATTTTTCATCTGTTAAAACTTAAAATTATAGGTTACGGCAGGTACAATACCAAAAATTGAGGTTCTAACGGCCTCGTTGACACCCGTATCTTGATTTTGACTGAAATTGATCGATGCCGCGTTCCTGCGACTGTAAAGATTATATATACTGAAGACCCACTCAGTTTGAATCTTTCTATTCTTATTTTTTCTGGGTGTCATGGTTGCCGAAAGATCTACGCGGTGGTAATCGGGCAACCTTTCTTCATTACGAAGTCCGTAATAGGGTATTGTTAGTCCTTGAAATTCAAACTGACCAACAGGGAAGTTGGTTGGTTGGCCTGTTTGATAGACGAAGTTTGTATTGAAGCTCCACTTTTCATTTAACTCATACGAACCGAATAGCGAAATATCATGGGTCTTATCAAAAGGCGTATTGTACCATTCGCCAAAATTAATACCCGTTTCAACACGAGACCTTCCATTTTCACCAATGCCCACACGACCGGGCGTTCTCTGTTCCGATTTGGATAAGGTATAGGCCAACCAGCCTTGAAATTTACCTTCGTTCTTTCTCAGCAATAACTCCAAACCATACGCTCTTGCCTGGCCGTTCAAGATCACTGTTTCTATGGCGTCATTGGCAATAAGATTGGCGCCATCGATATAATCGATTCTGTTTTGAATATCTTTATAGAATACCTCGGTCTCTACGGTATAAGCACCTTCTTTGAAATTTTTAAAGTACCCCAAGGCGTATTGGTCTAAAAGTTGGGGTTTGACAAAGGGGCCGCTGGGCGTCCAAACATCCAAGGGTGTTGGAGAGTTGGTATTCGACAGCAAGTGCAGGTATTGGGCCAAACGCGTATAACTTCCTTTTACTGAACTGTTATCATTAATAGTATATGCAAGTGAGACACGCGGTTCAAAGTTACTAAAGGTGGCCAGACTGCCATTTCTGCCGGGATTAATTACTGCTATCGGATCCGCTTCTCTATAGACCAATTGAAATGGATCAAAAATAACAGGATTGTCATTTTCGTATACGTTCAATTGATCTTGGCCCAAACGGATAAAATTACTCAATCGGAGTCCGTAACCTAAACTTAGATTTTCGGTAACATCATGCTCCACATCGATATAGGCCGCAAATTCATTGGCATACTTTTTTGTTAGTTGATCTTCAACAATGCCCGATTCGGCATTACTCGGTTCGATCTTACCCGGGTTAAAACCATAGTATATATTGTTGAGCCCGTAGTTGATCTGCAGCTTATCGCTGAGATAGTGTTTCAGATCGTACTTCACATTAAAATTCTGAATGCCCGAATTCCAGTTGAAGCCAACAAAATCTAATTTTAGGCCATAATAGTAATCTGAATAGATTACGGATAGGTTAGAGAAAAGTTTGTCTGAGAACAAATGGTTCCAGCGAAAGTTTCCTACCGAGTTTCCGTAGGTGTTTACGAAGCTATCGCTTATCCCGAAAACATCCCTACCGAAATATCCGGATAAATAAATGCTATTTCGGTCGTTGATATTATAGCTCAACTTGGTGTTCAAATCATAGAAATAAGCGGTATTGTCAAGATCAAAGAGCGGAAGGAACAAGTGCGCATAAGAGCCCCTGCCACCGACCAAAAAGGCGGCCTTGTCTTTAATTATTGGACCTTCAACAAGTAAGCGACTTGCCACCGCCCCTATACCACCATTAACTTTCAGCTGTTTACTATTGCCCTCTTTCTGAAAGATATCCAATACCGATGAAAGCCTACCCCCGTATCTGGCCGGTATTCCACCTTTATACAGCTTAATATCTTTTATAGCATCAGGATTGAAAACGGAAAAGAAGCCGAAAAGGTGTGACGAATTGAAGATAATCGCCTCGTCAAGTAAGATGAGGTTTTGATCCACAGAACCACCGCGAACATTGAAACCAGAGGCCCCTTCGCCGGCATTGGTCACACCGGGCAGCAACAGTATCGATTTGATTACATCGGCTTCGCCCAAGATTACCGGTATTTTCTTAATCGTTTCCACAGACATGGTGTTGACACTCATTTGGGGTTTACGAATGTCTATTTTCTCCACATCCTCCATTACAACAACCTCTTCCAATTGTTCTGCTTCCTCTTCTAATGGAATGTTCAGCTTCAAATTTTGACTAAGTGAGATTTTCTGGACCACCTCGCGAAACCCTAGATAGCTTACCTGAATTTGATATTCGCCTTCAGGAAGTGTCAGTGAATAGAAACCATATTCGTTGGTCACCACACCTGCTTTGATCTCGGGCACGGTTATGGTAACCCCAATTAGGGTCTCATTACTCGAGGCCTCTGTTATTACGCCGCTAAGGGTATATTTTTGTTGCGAAAAACTACTTAGGGTAAATAATAGAAAAAGGAGGATAAACGTGTTGGTACGTTGGTTCATCAAAGACAATTTTTTTATAAAAGTAAACAGAATTAAACCCATTCAGCGGCAGTTAACATTTTTTTAAACTAAAAGACCCCTGCCTTGTAGGGTGGGGTCTTTTTAAGGTCTTTCGATATTTTTACTAAATATCCTCTAAGATTGCATTTAAAGTCTTACTTGGTCTCATGGCATTTTCAGACAGTTTTGTATTCGGCTGGTAATAGCCACCAATATCTTGTGCAATTCCTTGGGCATCGATCAACTCTTTTGCAATTTTAGATTCGTTCGCCTGCATTTCTTTTGCAACTTTACCAAATATCGATTTCAAGGCCGCATCAACATTTTGCGCCGCAAGCGCCTCTGCCCAGTACATGGCCAAATAAAAATGGCTTCCCCGGGTATCTATCTCTTTTACAGCTCTTGAAGGCGATTTGTCATTGACCAAGAATTTTTCTGTCGCCACGTCCAAGGCATCGGCCAAGACTTTCGCTTTCGCATTGTTATATTTTTCCCCGAAGAACTCTAAAGATACCCCTAAGGCCAAAAATTCTCCCAAGGAATCCCATCTTAAATGGCCTTCTTCGAGAAATTGCTCTACATGTTTGGGTGCAGAACCTCCTGCGCCGGTTTCAAATAGTCCCCCCCCGTTCATTAAGGGAACGATGGAAAGCATTTTAGCACTGGTACCGACTTCTAGAATTGGGAAAAGATCGGTCAGGTAATCGCGCAATACGTTTCCAGAAACTGAAATGGTATCCTTACCCGCTTTGATGCGTTCCAAAGTGAATTGGGTAGCTGCAATGGGGGAAAGGATACGGATGTCAAGACCTGTTGTATCTTGCTGTGGTAGATAAATGTTTATCTTTTTAATAAGTTCGGCATCATGCGCCCTGTTCTCTTCTAACCAAAAAACGGCAGGGGTCTGTGACGCTCGGGCCCTGTCAACAGCCAATTTCACCCAGTCTTGAATCGGGGCGTCCTTTACCTGGCACATTCTCCATATATCACCTTTTTCTACCTTATGTTCGATTAAGGTTTTCCCAGAATTAAGATCTATAACCTTTACGATTCCATCAACCGCTATCTCAAAAGTTTTGTCGTGAGATCCGTACTCTTCAGCCTGTTGCGCCATAAGGCCTACGTTGGGCACTGTACCCATGGTAGTGGGGTCGAAGGCGCCATGTTTTTTACAAAAGTCAATGGTGGCCGAATATATACCGGCATAACTACTATCTGGAATTACCGCTTTGGTGTCTTGTGCTTTGCCTTCAGAGTTCCACATTTTACCTGAGTTCCGAATCATGGCCGGCATCGAAGCATCGATAATAATATCACTCGGTACGTGCAAATTGGTAATACCCTTATCAGAATTTACCATCGCCAAATCTGGGCCGTTTTCAATGGCCGAACTGATTTCGCCTGCTATTTCATCTCTTTTGGCCTCAGGTAGTTCGTTTAGTTTGTTCAGTAGGCTTTCTAGACCATTATTTGGATTTACCCCTACCGAGTCTAAGCTCGTAGCGTACTTTTCAAAAACATGGGAAAAGAATGCTTCCATGGCATGGCCGAAAATAATCGGATCTGAAACCTTCATCATGGTTGCCTTAAGGTGGAGCGAAAACAAAACTCCTTTCTCCTTGGCATCGGCTACTTGCTCTGTTAAAAAGGCGACAAGGGCCTTCTTGCTCATTACGGTCGCATCAATGATTTCGCCTGATAACAGGGATATTTTTTCTTTCAGCACGGCCTTTGATCCATCGTTCTTTTCGAGAACAATTTGAACGGCTGTCGCCTCACTTAGGGTGATGGATTTTTCATTGGAATTAAAATCACCGTGGCTCATGGTTGCCACATGGGTTTTAGATTCGGCACTCCAAGTTCCCATTGAGTGTGGGTTCTTTTTTGCGTAATTTTTTATGGCCCGAGGTGCTCGTCGGTCTGAGTTCCCCTCACGTAGTACAGGGTTTACCGCACTACCTTTTATTTTATCGTAGCGCGCCTTGATGTCTTTCTCGGTAGCGTTCGAGGCATCGTCAGGATAAGGGGGTAGGGCGTAACCCTTGCGTTGAAGTTCTGCTATGGCCTCTTTTAATTGGGGTATCGAGGCACTAATATTGGGCAACTTTATAATGTTCGCATCGGGATTTTTGGACATCTCGCCAAGTTCATCCAAGTCGTTCACAATTCTTTGGTCTTCTTTCAAAAAATCGGGAAAAACGGCAATGATCCTGCTGGCTAGCGAAATATCTTTGGTTTCTATGGTGATACCTGAGGTCTTGGTAAAGGCTTTTACAATAGGTAGAAATGATTGGGTAGCCAAAGCGGGCGCTTCGTCGGTCTTGGTATATAAAATTTTAGGCATGTAAAGGTTGTTTTTTTAGGCGGAGCAAATATACAATTTATAGCTTTATAACGAGTGCCAACTTGGTATTCTTGGGTACGCTCTATAAAGGGGACTTTCTTGAAATAACAAAACCCATATCATTGTACAGGTACAGTGATATGGGTTTCTAGAAAAAGCTTACAAACATTTTGTTCTATCTTACGATAAAACCGCAACCATTGATTGCATTTGCGTCACTATTTCAACGTTTGATCCACCCTTCGGTACTTCATTCTAAAACAAGTACCTCTTTGTGTTTCTTTTTGCTGTCTGGATCTGCTTCGCCATTAATCGAACAGCCATGGGCTGTTTAATTACGTAAAGTAAATCGCCAAGAGTCTTCAAAATGCGATTGCTTTTTTCGACTTCTTATTTATTATTTATCTGATAGCAACCTAACGGATTACTTTGCTATCCTAATAATAATTGAACAACAATACAAAGAACGCTAACTTCATAATCGTTTAAATGGCTACCAATTAAGGTACGTTCTTCAAACAATATCTAAATATACAAAATTAGGTCGAGTTTCGGTGCCGATACAAAGAATTAACAATCAACCCACTATGAACACAGGTTGTTAACAATTGTGCATAAAAAAAATCCGTTCATTGAATACTTTCAATGAACGGATGTAAATTATAACTAAGTTCCGTCTATCCGCGAATCTCTTTAATTCTTGCTTTTTTACCGGTCAATTCTCTAAAGTAGAAAATACGTGATCTACGAACTTTACCTTTTTTGTTGACCTCTATTTTCTGAAGCGCAGGCATGTTGATAGGAAAAATCCGTTCAACACCAACCGTTCCTGACATTTTACGAATTGTAAACGTTTCGGTAGCGCCACTTCCCCTTCTTTGAAGAACTACACCTTTGAAGAACTGGGTACGTGTTTTTTCGCCTTCCTTAATTTCATAGAAGACCGTAATCGTGTCTCCTGAAGAGAAAGCTGGAAATTCTTTTTTAGAAACAAACTCGTTCTCTACAAAGTTTATCAATGAATCCATGATATATTATTTGACTGTGATTTGAACACCAACATTCACGATTTTCGTCAGAGGTTAATATTACAGGGCGCAAAAGTACGGTATATCTTAAAATCTACAAGCGGATTGTCGATATTTTTTTTGAAGTTATGGTGTCATTCTTTTTCTAGTAGATCCGGACGCAGCAGTACTGTTCGCCTATAGGCCTCTTCTTCGCGCCATAGCTCTATTTTAGAAAAGTTACCACTTAATAGTATTTCTGGCACCTTCATTCCTTTATATTCAGAAGGCCTAGTGTAAACGGGCGGGGCAAGAAGATTGTCTTGAAAAGAATCGGTTAGCGCCGATGTTTCGTTGTTAAGAACCCCTGGGATCAATCGAATAACGGCATCACAAAGAATAGCGGCCCCTAATTCACCTCCTGAAAGAACGTAATCGCCAACGGAAATCTCCCTGGTAATAAGAGCATCGCGTACCCGCTGGTCAACCCCTTTGTAGTGACCGCACAGAATTATTATATTTTTCAACAATGAAATTCCGTTGGCCATTTTCTGGTTCAAGGTTTCCCCATCGGGTGTCATATAAATAACTTCATCGTATTCGCGCTCCGTTTTTAAAGCCGTAATACATTTATCGATAGGTTCGATCATGAGCACCATGCCGGCGCCGCCTCCGAATTGGTAGTCATCTACTTGGTTGTAACTTTTGTCGGTATAATCCCTAATGTTATGAAGGTGTACTTCGACCAAGCCCTTTGCAATAGACCGGCTCATAATTGAGGCCTCGAACGGACTTTTTAGTAGTTCGGGTAACACGGTAATGATATCGATTCGCATACGGTAATGATTCTATAGCGTTATTCGCAATGGTAAAAGTAATGAAAACAGTCCGTATCCTTTTTCCAGCCTAATTTCTCGTACAGATGCCTTGCAGGGTTATCAAGGGCGGTTTCTAAGCTCAAACCTTTGTAGTCCATCTCTTTGCAGAAATCTATGGCTTTGCCAAGCAAGGCTTCACCAATTCCCATGTTGCGGAATTTATGGTCTACGAAAAGATCGTTAAGAATAAGAACTGGTTGCATAGATACCGAAGAAAAAGTAGTGTACAACTGTGTGAACCCAACAGGAACGGAAGCTTTAAAAGCTAAAAAGATTACCGATTGGTTTTTTGAAAGCCGTTCTTCAAGAAATTCAATAGCAGCAATTAGGTCAGAAGGTTGTTTATAAAAGACCCTATATGCGTCGAATAGGGGGGCAATAGACGAAATATCTTTAAGGCTGGCCCTTTTTAATCTGGTCATGGGAACGGTTAAAAAAAGCCCCGAAAGGAGCATTTAAGGTTATTTCGATTTTTTGTGTTTGTTTATCTCATCTTGAAGTTGCCTGCTTATTTTTTGTTCCCGCTCTAAGGCGCGCCTTCTATGGTCTTCATATTCTGCCTCAACTTCCGATAATGTTGTTTTTGCTTCTTGGGTAAGAATGTTGCTGTTCCTGAACTTGTATATAAAAAACAGGAGCAAGCCGAGTAAACTTCCAATTATCGTCCATAATATCGTATTGTAGGCCCCTTTGGATACCAAAATCCCTAGAAAAGACATACTATCTTTCTCTTCGGTAACGGCAGCTAGACTTTTGGCGGTATCTTCAAGTTTTTTATTCACCCCTTCGATTGTGGCCTCATGAGTTATAATCGTGGTTTTAAGCTCGGCAACTTTCTTCGCATAAACTTTAACGGTATCAAGTACGTTTTGTCTAATTTTTTCTAACCAGATTTCTCTGACCACTTCATATTTTTTACCATCGGCCCTATAATTTCCAGACTTTTCGGTTAAATACTCGAATTGGCTTTCTATTGAACCGTTGTCAAGAGAAGGCCCTTCTTGTGTTTCATCTTCTTGTGCATTGGCAACGTGTAGGTTCACTGCCAACATTGAAAGCGTTATTAGTAAAATTCTAAAACTTTTCATCTGCGGATTTATTTAATTTTCTTACATCGAACCAGTTTTTTTAAAAGGTTCAATTGGGTAAAAGATATTTTGTTGGGGACAAAATGTCTTTTGTTACATTGTGAATTAACGTTTTTATTTAAACGATTTAGAGTCGACTAAAGTACTTCAATAAAATTAATTTATAAAAAAAATCGATAATAACATTAATAGTAATAGGAAGGTCGTTAGGCTTAACTCGCTTATTGCCAGATATTAAGTGCTATTTGGTCAGTAATAGGTAAACCTTCGTACCTTGGCGATATATTTGGCCAAGCGTATAACCTGGTGTGAATACCCGTGTTCGTTGTCGTACCAAACGTATAAAACCACGTTTTTTCCGTCTTCAGAAACAATAGTAGCATGGCTGTCATATATTGACGGCGCCGAAGTTCCCACCACATCTGACGATACCATTTCTTTGCTCAACGAATATTTTATCTGTTCTACCAAATCTCCCTCCAAGGCATATTTTTTAAGTATTGTATTGATACCGTTAACCGAGGTTTGATTTTTTATTTCAAGGTTCAATATAGCGAGTGATCCATTGGGCACCGGCACCCTAATGGCGTTTGAGGTTAACTTTCCTTTAAGGGATGGAAGTGCCTTTTCAACAGCTGCACCTGCACCGGTTTCGGTAATTACCATATTTAATGCCGCAGCTCTTCCCCTTCGATTTTTACCATGCATGTTGTCCACTAGGTTCTGATCGTTGGTGTAGGCATGAATGGTTTCTAAATGCCCCTTTTTTATACCAAGCGAGTCTTCTACAACTTTTAGAATAGGGGTAATGGCATTGGTTGTACATGAGGCGGCGGAAAAAATATTGAACTTATCAGGATCGAAATCACTATGGTTGACACCATGAACTATATTGGGAATGTCTTTTCCGGGTGCGGTAAGCAATACTTTTGAGGCACCTTTTGAGGTCAAATGTCTTTCCAACTCCTTTTTGCTTCTGAAAGCTCCGGAGTTATCAATGATGAGTGCGTCAGAAATGCCATATTCGGTATAGTCGATACTTTCGGGAGAGCTAGCGCTTATAATGTTCACGGTAGTTCCGTTGATGATCAATGAGCTCTTCTTCGTATCGATATCCACTGTGCCCATAAATTTGCCATGCACTGAATCAGTACGCAAAAGACTGGCCCGTTTTTCAAGTATTTCTGCGGTTATTGCACCACGGGTAACGATTGCCCTTAAGCGAAGTTGGTTGCCTTTACCTGCCTTTGACATCAGTTCACGGGCCACCAATCTCCCGATTCTTCCGAAACCGAATAAAACCACGTCTTTCGGAATTATGGGTTCTGCGCTTTCAGACCCCTTTAATTTTGTGATCACGAAAGCCTTTACGTCATTGAAATTATTATCGTCGGAGTGGTATTCGTACGTGAGTTTACCAATATCTAATTTTGACGGCGGCAGTTTAATTTCATTGATCGCCCTTAAAATTTCTACCGAATCAAAAATAGAAATCGGTTTTTGAACAAATTCTCCCGCATATTCATGCAGATGGATGATATCGCTGACGTTACGGTCAATGATCTGATTTTTGAAAAGCACAATTTCTATGGATTTGTCGTACCAAAGGTCACTTGTTAATTTTATGAATTCGGTCGTCGCTTTTCTTCTATCGGCCTGAAAAGCTAGTTCTTTTTCGTATGATTTAAGGTCGCTCATTCCATTGTATTGGTTGCGTATTAATGTAAAAATACTGCTTTAAGAGGTTTTATGAAGAATTTTGACCAACTAAAAACGCCCCTAAATGGGGCGTTTTCATCAACTTTATAATTACCTTATTGAAAGATAAGCCGTTCACGTTCGCCTTTTTCATTCAGCATAGTTATCACGGTTTTTCCATACCTTGATATTTTACCGAAAAGTTCCCTAGCTTCTTCAATATCGTTAATCTCTTCTCCATCTATAGCGAGTAGTACCTTACCGTTCAAACCGTAGTCACTATAGGTTTCTGGCACTGCAACAATTTTAACCCCCTTCTTCGTATTGAACTGTTTTTTATCTTGATCGGAAAGATTTTTCACCTCTAAATCTAATTGAGGAATGATGATGGTCTGACGTTTTTTCAAAATTACAGGTACGGTCATTTCTTTCCCGTCACGTTCAAAAGTTACCTCGACCTTATCATTTGGTCTCTTTGTTGAGAGATATCCACTAAGATCAGGAAATTTGCGTACTGTGATATTGTCAACTTTTTTAATGATATCACCTTCCTTTAATTCGGCATCCGCAGCACCCATTCCCTCTTCTACGCTAGATACATAAACGCCCTCTACTTCATTTAGGCCATTCTTTATGGCGAAAGGGGTATTGGTATTTATGTAGTTGATGCCTAAAAGTCCCTTTTGAACATTGCCGTATTCCATAATGTCCTCTACTACCTTTTTGGCAATATTGCTTGGTACAGCGAAGGAGTACCCAACATAGGATCCAGTTTGCGAGCTGATGGCCGTATTGATTCCTACTAGGTCGCCATTGGTATTCACCAGTGCGCCACCACTGTTTCCTGGGTTTACCGCAGCATCGGTTTGAATGAACGATTGGTTTCTACCAAGATCTCGTGCTTTTGCACTAACAATACCCGCTGTTACGGTCGATGTTAGATTGAACGGATTTCCAACGGCTAGAACCCATTCGCCAATTTTGGTGTTGTCAGAATCGCCAAAAGATAAATAAGGCAGCTTGCCGTCAGGCTCGATCTTGATTAGGGCAATATCGGTGTTGGGATCGGTGCCTATTACTTCGGCCTCATAGGTTTTGTTATTGTTCAAAGTAACCTGAAGTTGATCTGCTTTTGCGATGACATGGTTATTGGTAACTATATAACCATCCGAAGTGATAATGACTCCTGAACCCGTACCCATTTGGGGCCGCTGTGATTCACCCGAACCATAAAAAAAGTCCCAGGCACTTACCGCCTTTTTTCCGGTTACCACGCTAGTAACGTTGACTACCGCGTTAACGGTGTTTTCGGCAGCTATCGTAAAATCTACTTCGTTAATTCCCGAGCCTTTGGCCGATGTTGGTGTAAAACTCGTATTAAATAGGGTAGATTCGTTTTCAGGGGCAACGATCGCAAATTTAGTATCTTCGAAAAAGAGCTTGTAAGCTACCAAGGTAATGGCACCAGCAAATAGCGCCACAAAAAAAAGACTGACTATTCGTTTCATAGAAGTATTGTTTTTGATTTTCAAGATTTGTGGTTCAAAATTATTGCTTTTTGTATTGGGGATAGTAAGGTTTAACGTCTCTTTAACTGCTAATAAACGGTTAAATATGTTTTATCTTTGTGGTTCATAAACTGGCTATGAAAATTACCTTTTACAAATACCAGGGCACAGGTAATGACTTTGTGATTATTGATAACAGGGATAATTATTTCCCCAAAAACAATGCGGATTTGGTCGCCTCTTTGTGCGATCGAAAATTTGGAATAGGGGCGGACGGACTGTTGTTGCTTGAGAATGATGATGTTTCAGATTTTAAAATGGTATACTACAATTCCGATGGAAATGAAGGTACTATGTGCGGTAATGGAGGTAGATGTTTAGTCGCATTTGCTAAATATTTGGGCATTATTGACCAGAAAACCGCGTTCAAAGCCATTGATGGCCTGCACAACGCATCTATTGAAAATGGTATGGTCAGCTTACAAATGGTCGATGTTTCGGAAGTTAGAACCAAACCGAACGCCCTATTTTTAGATACGGGATCACCACATCATGTGCAGCTCGTTGAAAACCTTAAAGACTTCGATGTTCAAAAGGAAGGAGCCAAATTACGGTACGGACTTTACGGTAAAAAAGGTAGCAATATCAATTTTGTAGAACAGGTTAGCGAGTCAAAATTTGCCGTGAGAACCTATGAGCGCGGTGTAGAAGATGAAACGCTTTCTTGCGGTACGGGCGTTACGGCGGTTGCCCTGGCGATGCACAGTTTAGGTAGAACAAAGAAGAACTCGGTGGCTATCGATGTATTGGGAGGCAGCTTGGAGGTAAGGTTCAGCTACAACAGAGGTTATACCAATGTTTTTTTGATAGGTCCTGCACAGCTGGTCTTTAAAGGTGAGATCGAATGTTGAACCTCGAGGGAATACATATTTACCTAAGGGCATTGGAACCCGAAGACCTTCAGTTTCTCTATGAACTCGAAAACAATACCGATATTTGGGAAATAAGCGGTACTTCAACTCCATATGCTAAGCATGTATTGAAGCTGTATTTAGAAAATGCCCATCGCGATATTTACGATGTGAAGCAATTACGACTCTGTATCTGCAACCGAACCGGCGAAGTGATTGGTTTGATCGATCTTTTTGATTTCGACCCCAAAAACCATAGGGCGGGTATCGGTATCGTGGTCTTGGAAGCTGATAACAGAAATAAGGGGGTCGGTACCGAGGCCATTTCGATATTGTGCGGATATGCTTTTTCTACCTTACAGTTGAAACAACTATATGCCAATATTTTACAGGATAATATCTCGAGCATTCATCTGTTCGAAAAATTAGGCTTCGAAAAGGTCGGTGTAAAAAAGGATTGGATATTTACCAATGGCCGTTATAAAGATGAAATTTTATTCCAAAAGATAAATTACTGATGTATATTAAGAAAATTCTACTGTTCATCGTATTCGCAGGTCTAGTGGGCGGAGGTCTGTTCGCCTATAAAGTGTATTCCGCGATTTTTGCGCCGAATACCAGTTTCAATAATGAGGAGGCCTTTATTTATATAGCGTCCGACGCATCGTTCACCAGTGTTAAGGAAACCCTCAGACCCCTTCTGGGCAATATGGAGACCTTTGAACAGATTGCGCAAAAGAAAGGATATGCAACAAACATAAAAGGAGGGAAATATGCGATAAAAAAAGGGATGAGCAACAATGACATCATCAACGCGCTTCGCAGCAAGAACATTCCTGTCAAAGTTGCCTTTAATAATCAGGAGACCTTGGCCGACCTGGCGGCAAGGATTTCTGCCCAAATCGAGGCCGATAGCACCTCTTTGCTCAACGCTTTTCAGGATGCCGATTTTTTAAAGGCGAACGGTTTTAATGATGATACCAAACTAGCCATGTACCTTCCTAATAGCTATGAATTTTTTTGGAATACCTCCGCCGAGAAATTTCGAGACCGTATGCTTAAGGAATACCAACGATTTTGGAATGAGGAACGCTTAGCGAAAGCAAAGGCACTGAACCTTGATCCGCATGAAGTGGTAGCCTTAGCGTCAATTGTGCACAAGGAAACCGCTAAAATTGATGAGCGCCCCCGGGTTGCGGGCCTATACTTGAACCGATTGCGAACCGGAATGCTTTTACAGGCCGATCCGACCGTTATTTATGCCATAAAAAAACATCAAGGTGATTTCGATTTGGTAATTAAAAGGGTGCTCTACAAAGATTTGGAAATTGATTCCCCTTACAATACCTATAAATATGCCGGGGTACCGCCAGGACCCATAACAATGCCCGATATCAATGCCATTGATGCGGTGTTGAACTATGAAGAACACGACTATTATTATATGGTTGCCAACGTAGAGAATTTTGGATATCATAAGTTCGCAAAGACCATTTCGCAACACAACCAGAATAAAGTACAGTACGTCAGATGGATTAATGAGCAGAAGATCAACCGCTAGCTCTTTTTAACCATAATTTAGAGCATCTTAACTAAAATCTAGTTTTTTTAACAAATTCTTCAAATAAAAGCTGAAAATCAGACATATCTTTGCCTTGTGTGAAATTTAAGCTAGCCCTAATTTGGTTGTAAGTCTTAAGAAAGCAATTTTATGAGTAAGTGGATGCGTTATGCGGATCCCTTGATCATTACCTTTATTTTATTGAGTTTTGCGTTCATGCCTTCGAAAGTAGAAGTGCCGGAAGCTCTTAAAGTAAAACAACCTACTGAGGTTTTGTTTCCCCAGAACAAAACTGAGAATAGACAAAATAGCGTCTTTTCAACTGCTATAGTGGCACCTCCTTTTTTAGGAAGTTGCTTCATAGGTTTCCGTGAAGCTTTGGCGTTCAAAGAGTCACAAGGAAACTACTTTACCACGAATACCTTAGGGTATTTAGGAAAGTACCAATTTGGTATAGGTACCCTTGAACTAATAGGTGTTCAAAATGCTACCCATTTCTTGAGCAACCCGGTATTGCAAGAGAAGGCTTTCAAAACCAATGTGGCGCGCAATAAATGGATTCTACGAAATGATATCCAAAAATTCGTGGGCAAACGCATTAGAGGCGTGGAAGTAACAGAATCGGGTATGCTGGCCGCTGCCCACTTAGCCGGTGCCGGTAATGTAAAAAAGTATTTGCGCTCCTACGGGCAGGTTGATGTAGCAGATGATTTCGGCACCAATATAGCCTATTACATGAAACAATTCTCAGGCTACGATGTTTCAAAGGTAATACCTAAACGGAACCCAAGAATTTAAAGAGTTTATTCCCACTAGGGAAGTAGATATGAAGATGAGTGAACCCCGGCCGAGACCCGGGGTTTATTATTTTATGCCTGTAAGATGAATATTGCAGGTCTCTTATGAAGGTCCAAGGGCGATTTTTTCCATTCCGCAACCGTTTTGGTTACAATGAATTCGGTTGCCAAGGTGATGTCACAGGCAATGCAAAGCAGAGTATTATCTGCAAGGGTTTTCAGCATATCGGCCAGTAACTTATCGTTGCGATAGGGTGTTTCAATACAAAGTTGAGACTGCTTTTGTTCCTTCGATATTTTCTCCATTTGCTTCACCACCTTTTTCCGCTCGCCGGCGTCTATGGGCAAGTAACCGTTAAAGGCGAAACTCTGACCGTTCATGCCACTGGCCATCAATGCCAGCAGTATCGATGAGGGCCCTACTAGAGGAACTACTTTGATTCCTTTTTCATGCGCTATTTTTACCACTTCGGCCCCTGGATCGGCTATTCCCGGGCAACCGGCCTCTGATAAGATGCCAACAGACTTGCCCTCGAAGCAAGGCTGCAGAAAGCGTGGCAGCGCCGCTGCTTCTGTATACTTGTTCAATGTTTCTAGATGTAAAGCTGTTTGCGATTTTCTGGGACTTATTTTTTTTATGAAATGCCGTGCGGTTTTTTCATTTTCTACAATATAATGGTCGATTTCTTCAATGGTCCGTTTGATTGAAATGGGTAGTACCTCCAAAGGTTCCGTATCGCCCAACGTAGTGGGAATAAGGAAAAGCTTTCCCATGGTTCTAGGTGTTTCGGCCATCATCTGATTATTGGTTTATGTTCTTTAATTTTTCAACTAAGGCTTCACAGGCGATGTTGATCATCCTATACACATTTTCAAATGCTTCATTGCCGTCATAATAAGGGTCGGGTACTTCATCGTTTCCTAAATCAACGTCTTTGAGCAGTAATCTTACCTTGGTTATTTGCGATTTGTTCTTGGCCATTCGCACAACATTAATGTAATTACTTTTGTCCATTGCGAAAATAAGGTCAAATTCGTTGAAATCAACCACATCGAATTTTCTACAACGATGGTGTGAGATGTCTAAACCATATTTTTTGGCTATGGCTATACTGCGCGGATCCGGAGCATTTCCGATATGGTAACCACCAGTACCTGCAGAATCTACATAAACCATGTCAGGGTCTACTTTGCTGCGAAGAATGCCCTCTGCCAATGGCGACCTACAGATATTTCCAAGGCACACCATTAAAATTTTCACCGGCATCTGAAGATGTTAAGAAAATTTCTTTGAAAGATCGTCGATGTATTTACGGAACTGCTTATCGGTCTCTGAAAGGTTATCAACAGTTTTGCAAGCGTGAAGCACTGTTGCGTGGTCTCTTTTTCCAATTTGTGAGCCAATACTGGCCAACGATGCCTTTGTAAATTTCTTGGCAAAGAACATGGCTAATTGGCGGGCCTGTACAATATGTCTTTTCCTTGTTTTTGATTGCAAGGTGGCTACATCCATCTCAAAATAATCGGATACTACTTTTTGGATATAGTCTATGGACACCTCTCTTTTGGTGTTCTTCACGAACTTTTCTACCACGTGTTGTGCCAATTCAAGGGTAACTTCCTTTTTATTGAAGGACGACTGGGCGATCAAAGAGATAATTGCGCCTTCCAGTTCACGAATATTGGTCTTTATATGTTTGGCGACATATTCTACAATATCATCGGGCATTTCAACCCCATCACGATAAAGTTTGTTCTTCAATATGGATATACGTGTTTCATAATCGGGATTTTGAAGTTCAGCGGAAAGCCCCCATTTGAATCGGGAGAGTAAACGCTGTTCGATATCCTGCATATCCACTGGAGCCTTGTCAGATGTCAAGATGACCTGCTTCCCATTTTGATGCAAATGGTTGAAAATGTGAAAGAACACATCTTGTGTACCTGATTTTCCTGATAAGAACTGTACATCATCGATAATTAACACATCGATCAATTGGTAGAAATGTATAAAATCATTACGGGTATTCTTCTTCACCGATTCAATATACTGCTGTGTGAATTTTTCAGCTGAAATATAAAGCACGGTTCTTTCCGGATATTTGTCTTTGATCTCCACGCCGATGGCATGTGCCAAATGGGTCTTACCGAGACCCACACCACCGAATACCAAAAGTGGATTAAACGATGTGCCACCTGGCTTATTGGCAACTGCCAAGCCCGCTGAGCGCGCCAAGCGGTTAGAATCGCCCTCAAGAAAGTTGTCGAAATTATAATTGGGGTTAAGCTGTGATTCTATCTTGATATTTCGAATACCAGGTATAACAAAAGGATTTCGCAGTTCAGGGTTTTTCGATTTAATCGGTACATCCATTTCCTGCGGTACCATATTGCCCCTGTTCGAGCTCGGAATTTTCTCGGTAAAAGGCTCACGGTTGCCATAGGTATTCTCCATGCGAATGATATAGACCAACTTGGCCGTTTCGCCGAGCTCTTTGGTCAGTGCTACCTTCAAAAGTTTTACGTAGTGCTCTTCGAGCCATTCGTAGAAAAATTTACTGGGTACCTGAATGCTAAGCGCATTTTCAGATAACTTGATAGGCTTAATTGGTTCGAACCAAGTTTTGAATGCCTGCGGTTGGATATTATCTTTGATAAAGGTCAAACAGTTGTTCCATACGGAATTAGCAGTAACACTCATTCTTAAATTCTATTATTCGTTGGTTAGTTGTTTTATTAGTAGGTCGAAAATATAGCTGGAGCGAGCCTCACCTTCTGTACTGGGCAAATATGTGAACAAATTATCTAAAAAAAAAATGAATCGGTATTGAATTTACCCTTTTTTTTCCCCATGTTCGTGGGCCTACATTTACTATCCTTTAAATGTATCATTTTTAAGAGATAAATAATGAATTTTAACGAAATTTCTTTTCGGGTACGCTATAGTGAAACCGACCAAATGGGCGTGGTGTATCATGGTAATTACGCCCAATACTTTGAGATGGGTAGGGTCGAGTGGCTTCGTTCGTTAGGCACTTCCTACAAAAAAATGGAAGAAAATGGCATTATGCTACCAGTAATTTCTTTACATGTTGAATTCAAGAAACCCGCTGTTTACGATGACCTGATTACGGTGCGCACAAGCCTTAAGAAAACACCATCTATACGCATCGAATTTGACTTTGAAATCAGAAATGAAGCGGGTGAAATCTTAGTGCTCGCGAACACGGTATTGGTGTTTATGGACATGGAGAGGAAACGGCCCGTAAAATGTCCAGATTATTTGTTGAAGAAGATTGCCGCCCTATAAACATTTCGATGTAGTCAGGCATTCGCCGTTTTCAAAATAATGGTATGCATAGCTTCGAATTTAGTGCGAATGTTATTGGCTTCATTTTTTCTAATGGCTATATGAAACTCGCAATTGCCTTCCATATGCTGTGAAATAATTTGGGCACGGTGTTGCTTTAATACCCGCATGACCTTGTCCATTTCGGTATATTCGAAAAATAGTCTAAAGTGTGTTTTTTGTTTTTTTTCGATTATCGATGAAGTCTCAAGCACCATTTGCGCTGACGTACGGTATGCCGAGATCAAGCCTCCGACACCTAGTTTCGTTCCGCCGTATACGCGCGCTACGACCACAAGTATATTCGTCAATTCAAACGATTTGATCTGCCCGTAGATTGGCATTCCGGCAGTGTTGTTAGGTTCACCATCGTCGTTGGCCCTGTAGGTCTGATGTTCGATTCCTAATTGCCAAGCATAGCAGAAATGGCTGGCATTGGCATGTTTTCGCCTTAATTCATCGATTATAGGTTTCACTTCTTCTTCGTTTGCCAAGGGAAAGGCGTAAGCATAGAAATTACTTTTTTTCTCTTTGAAAACAGCAGGTTCTGAAGGTTTGTCAAGAGTTCGATAACTGTCTGAAGGAAGGTTCATTAAAACAAGGCTACCAAAATGATACTTATGACAGCAAGCGCGATGCCGCTCCAATTTTTTATACTTAAGCGCTCTTTGAAGATGATAATTCCCAGCAATGTCGTGAAAAGCACAATAGCTACATTGTTAACGGTAAACACCGAAGCGCTGTTCAAGTGTTCGTTCCTCAGGGCCCGCAATAGAAAGTACACCGTGAAATAGTTCGGTATACCAAGCAAAATGCCCCATAGAACATTCTTAAAATTAACTTTTAGCGGTTTTCTGAAGGAGCGTAGTAGTATGAACACTATGCCCGTTGTGCCCGCGGCCATGAACACGGTCGATGAAAATAAGGGGATCTCATTTTGAGGTACATGTCTTTCTTGAAAGTAATTCAGCGCCACATCGATAAGTCCCGAACCTATAAAGACCATCAAAGGGAGCCATAAAGGGCCCTTTAGTGCATCTAGTGTTCTTGGCTTCGAGGAGGCAAAATAAACCGCTATTACCGCCAACGCAATACCAATTACCTGAAGGTAACTGAGCGATTCTTTATACAGTACTACACCGAAAATTACGGGAACCACCAAAGACATCTTGGATGCTACGCTGGTGACCGAAACCCCCAGTTCTTGTGAACTTTTGGCCGTGATATTAAACACTATAATGAACAGAACCCCTAGGGCGAAGGTGCCCCAGAACCATGTTTTTTGGGGTGCGTCACCCAAGTTTAAGGCGGTATCGAAAAAAAATGTACCTACAAAGGATGCTGTAAAATAGTTGGTGATTATCGCGTAAAGCGTCTGTACCTTGTATACGGCAAAGAGCTTGAAAATAACGTAAAGTAAACTCGTGAAAAGCACGCTCAAGGCTAAATCGACCATCTTATAATTTCGAAATTAAATTGATGATATCTTCATTGCCCACCTCTAAATTCCAACATTGGATGCCCATTTTTTTGGCTCCTTCAATATTTTCTTTGTTGTCATCGACAAAAAAAGTTTCGTCCGCACGTAACCCATTTTTATCCAGTACGAACTGATAGATTTCAGGGTTCGGCTTTCTCAATTGAATTTCATGCGACAAATAGAATTGTTCAAAAGATGACTTGAAGCGATTGAACCTGTCAAAACCCATTATCTTGGAAACATGGGTAATGTGCAACGCATTGGTATTGCTCAACAAAAAAAGACGGTACTCATTGTCATTGGCGAGATTTTCAATAAATTCTAAACGATAGTCAGGAAAATCCAATAGCATCGAATTCCATATGGTTATTATTTCTTGTGGTTTTGCGTTCGGGTATACTGTGGCTAACTGAGCTATAAAATCTTCAGAGCTGATTTCGCCAATTTCGTACGATTCGTTCAGCTTAAGAATCTCGGGCCCCAGTTCTTTACGTCCCCCGAATTTTTCAATCTCGCGAAAAATAATCTCCTTATCTAAATTGATGAAAACATCTCCAAAATCGAAAATAATGTTCTTTATCATGGTCTAAAGATATTTAGTTCATCAGTAAGTATATTTCTTGTGCCAACTAACTTTGCCGATAAGGTAGGGGCTTTGATACCCGAATTGAAGAAGGTTCTTCCGGTGAATACCCGTGCTTCATCCCATAAACCGGCATCGATAAACCCCTGCAATGTTTGCGTTCCGCCCTCAACAAGCACACTGGTAATGTGGTTTTTATGCAGTACCTCGCAGATTTGCGCTGGCACGTTTGCCTTGAATTCGATTACTTCATACGTAATGTTCACGTACTGTTTCTCGATGTCTAATGCTTGGGTGAAAACCATGGTCGGGGTGCATCCATCAATAACATGATAACCGTTTTTGATTCTTAAATTTTTATCAAGAACAATACGGATCGGGTTTTTTCCTTCCCAAAAGCGCACATCTAGCCTAGGGTTATCTTCAAGTACGGTATTGGTTCCGACCAAAATTGCCTGCTCTTCGGAACGCCATTTATGCACAAGCTGCCTAGCATATGTATTGGTGATCAAAAAGGGTTCAAGAGTAGATTTGCGCTTCGTTTTCATCGGCGCTACATACCCATCCAAAGTTTCTGCCCATTTTAAAATGATATAAGGCCGTTTCTTTTGATGAAAGGTCAAGAACCTTTTGTGATGTTCGCGGCACTCGTCTTCACAAACGTTCACGATTACTTCACAACCTGCCTTACGTAGTTTATCAATGCCCTTACCGGCTACTTTCTCGTGAGGGTCTACAATGCCCACTACTACCTTGGGAATCTTGTGTGCAATGATTAAATCGGTACAGGGCGGGGTCTTGCCAAAATGCGAGCAGGGTTCCAGGGTAACGTATAGGGTAGCGCTTCGCAACAATGACTTATCGGCCACGGCGTTGATGGCATTAACCTCGGCGTGGGCACCGCCATAGGCACTTGTGAACCCTTCACCGATAATCTTTTCATTGTAGACAATAACGGCGCCCACCATGGGGTTCGGGGCGGTTGTTCCCAAACCGTTTTGGGCGATTTGAATACATCTTGAAATATATTTTCTATGTATCTTCACATGGCAAAAATAATGCTTTCCAATCAACAACCCGCTGCAAAGTGCAACTACGAGAAATCAAGAATATTTTCCATAAAGAACTCGATTATAGCTATCAAAAAGAAGAGGTCGATAGCTTTTTTTATTTGCTCATAGAGCAACTTTTAGGTTTTGAACGCTTTGTTTTGGCCCTACAGCCGCAGTTGACCATTACAAAGGAACAGGAACAACCGCTTTTCGAAGCCTTGAACCGTTTGCGTTTGAACCAGCCCATACAACATATTATAGGTAAGGCCTTTTTTATGGACATGGAGTTCAGTGTCAACCCAGATGTGCTAATTCCAAGACCGGAGACCGAGGAATTGATACGATGGATTTTGGACTGTCAGGGTGACAGTAACCGAGACCTAAAAATATTGGATATCGGCACGGGCAGTGGCTGTATTGCAGTTTCATTGGCCAAAAAAATACCCAATGCCACGGTTTACGCCTTGGATATTTCTGAACAGGCTTTGGAAATCGCAAAACAGAATGCGGTTGCCAATGATGCCAGGGTAACTTTTTTTTGTGAAGATGTTTTACAATTGGAATCTTTAGGGCTATGTTTCGACCTGATCGTTTCCAACCCGCCGTATGTGCGTGAATCGGAGCAGAAAGATATGCATAAAAATGTGCTGGAATATGAACCTGGGCGAGCCCTTTTCGTGTCCGATGAGGATCCTTTGAAGTTTTATAGGGCGATAATCGATTTTTCAATGAAGAACATGAATGATGGCGGCAGTTTGTTTTTCGAGATCAACCAATATTTAGGAAAAGAGACGCAACAACTTTTGCAAGACCATAATTTTTTCGAAATTGAGATGCGGAAAGACATGTTCGGCAATGACCGAATGTTAAAGGGAATTTTCAAACTTACCACTGACCTAAAGTGAGGGTGGAGAAATTTATGGTCAACACATTGCCTTTGAGGGGGTAAGCTTTGAGTAATCGGCTCGGCCGAAAAGAAATAAATAACGAAATATAGTGAAGCAAGTTGTGGTTTTTTGCGGTAGTAGTGAAGGTAGTTCACCAAGGTATTCTGAAGATGGCTACTTGTTGGGGGGGAAACTTGCCCAAGAAAAAATAGTTTTGGTTTACGGGGGCGCTAAAATCGGAATTATGGGCCAAGTGGCAAAAGGTGCTCTTGAATCGAATGGCAAGGTAATCGGAGTCATACCGGAATTTTTAAAATCAAGGGAAGTTTTCCATACGGGGCTTTTTGAGCTCATCGTAACAAATAACATGCACGAGCGTAAACTTAAAATGCACGAGCTTTCCGAAGGGATCATTATGCTTCCTGGGGGTTATGGTACCTTGGAAGAATTTTTTGAGATGTTGACCTGGGGGCAATTAGGGCTGCACCAGTATCCCATGGGAATATTAAATACGAACGGCTTTTACGATGAGCTTTTGACCATGTTGAAAAAAATGGTGGATCAAGGTTTTGTCAAAGAGGAGAACTACCATATGATCTTGGTAGATGACACCATAGCCGGTTTGTTGACCCAAATGAAAAATTATCATCCCCTACCAGTACCTAAATGGATTAAAAAAGAACAACTTTAATGGATACAAAACAAAAAATTGAAGCGTTACGATCGGCGCTCAGTGAACATAATTACAACTATTACGTACTTGACAACCCGACTATTTCAGACTATGATTTTGACATGCAGTTAAAAGAATTGCAGGTGTTGGAAGAACAGCACCCAGAGTTCTTTGATCCCACCTCGCCATCTTTAAGGGTAGGGGGCATGGTTACCAAAAATTTTGAAACTGTTGCTCACGAACAGCGTATGTATTCTTTAGATAACTCTTATTCTAAGGAAGACCTTGAAGACTGGGAAAAGCGCATACAAAGAGTTTTAGGCGATGTTGATGTTGCTTTTACCTGTGAGCTAAAGTATGACGGCGCCTCGATCAGTTTGACCTATGAAGACGGGAAGTTGGCAAAGGCTTTAACCAGGGGTGATGGGTTTCAGGGCGATGACGTCACCACAAACGTTAAAACAATTCGGTCGGTTCCCTTACAGTTAAAGGGTGATTATCCGCCTAAATTCGATATACGTGGTGAAATTGTCCTGCCCTTCGATGGCTTTGCTAAAATGAACGCAGAGCGTATCGAAAATGGAGAGGAACCTTATATGAACCCAAGAAATACGGCTTCTGGCAGTTTAAAGTTACAAGATAGTGCAGCAGTCGCACAACGCCCGTTAGATTGCCTACTTTACGGTATCGTGGGTCAAGACACGGGTATCGCATCGCAATGGCAAATGCTTGAAAAGGCACGCGAATGGGGTTTTAAAGTACCTGTTATCGCCAAGCGCTGCAATTCTACGTCAGAGGTCTTCGAGTTCATTGAATACTGGAATCTTCATCGGCACGATTTACCCTATGAAACCGATGGCGTGGTCATCAAGGTCAATAGCCTTCAACAGCAAGAAGAGTTGGGTCATACTTCGAAATCGCCCCGTTGGGCGATGGCATATAAATTCAAGGCCGAGCAGGTTTCTACCATACTGAACGAGATTACCTACCAGGTTGGGCGTACTGGAGCCATTACTCCCGTTGCCAACTTGGTTCCTGTTCTTTTGGCAGGTACCACTGTAAAAAGAGCTTCCCTTCATAATGCCGATCAAATTGCAAAGTTCGATATTCGAGAAGGTGACACCGTTTTTGTCGAAAAAGGCGGTGAGATAATTCCTAAGATAGTCGGAGTTGATTTTAGCAAAAGGCCCATTGACTCCGTAATCACCGAATATATAGACCAATGTCCGGAATGTCATACCCAATTGGTTCGCACCGAAGGTGACGCCAAACACTACTGTACCAATTATTACGGTTGCCCACCCCAAATTACCGGGCGTATTCAACACTTCATTTCAAGAAAGGCGATGGATATTGAAGGTATGGGCAGCGAAACCGTTGAGCTTTTGTTTCAAGAAGGTCTTATTACCAATTATGCCGATCTGTACACCCTTAGCAAAGAACGGGTCATGCCCTTAGAACGCATGGCAGAAAAGTCTGCCGAAAATTTGGTCAATGGGGTGGCGGCATCGGTCAAGATTCCCTTTGAACGGGTCATGTTCGCACTAGGCATTCGATTCGTAGGTGAAACCGTTGCTAAGAAATTGGCCAAAGCGTATAAAAATATCGACGCGCTTATGGCCGCTTCGGTCGAAGAACTGACCGCCATAGATGAAATCGGAGAGCGCATTGCCCATAGTGTTAAAGAGTTTTTTGCTGACCAAACCAATCAAGAAATCATCAGGCGATTGAAAAGTTATGGTGTGCAGTTTGAGCTTTCTGCTGATAAAATGGAAAATCAAACCGATACCTTAAAGGGACAATCTTTTGTTGTGTCCGGGGTCTTCGAAAAAGTGAGTCGTGACGAATTGAAAAAACTGATAGAAGACAATGGGGGAAAGGTAGGCTCTTCGGTTTCTTCAAAAACTACCTATTTGGTAGCGGGTGATAACATGGGTCCGAGCAAGCGAGAAAAGGCCGAATCTCTTGGTGTGCGAATTATTTCTGAGGATGATTTTTTGGGAATGCTTTAGATCAACAAAGGTCGAAGTTATTGATGCAAGCCATCATGATGATAACATAAAGGTAGGGGTTCGAATTTCCGTTTAGTGCTACCAGAAGCAAGGGAGTTGGTCACGTTATGGCAAAAAGCCAGTGAACTTTTAAACAGAATTGTTTTTCAACCCTATGCGCTTTGTGAGGAAATCCATTCTTTCCCCGTAGTTCAAGAATGTAATGGTGTTTGGTGCGATAACGTAAAAATCATAGGCGCCAGCATCCAATCATTAAAAAAATGACATCCTGTCAGTTAATGATCCTTGGCATATTCTTTGTCATTCCCATATCAGATTTGAACAAAAACACGACACGTTCACTAATTTTTTAATACGTATAGCATGAGCAAAATTATAGGAATAGATTTAGGTACTACTAACTCTTGCGTCTCTGTGATGGAAGGTAATGAAGCAGTGGTTATCCCCAATGCCGAGGGTAAGAGAACCACTCCATCTGTCATCGCTTTTGTCGAAGGTGGTGAGATCAAGGTTGGTGACCCGGCCAAAAGACAGGCGATTACAAATCCACATAACACGATATACTCCATAAAGCGTTTTATGGGCAACAAATATTCCGAATCTAAAAAAGAGGCGGAACGTGTACCTTATAAGGTAGTTAAGGGAGATAATGACACCCCTCGGGTTGATATCGATGGTCGACTGTATACACCACAGGAACTTTCTGCCATGATTCTTCAGAAAATGAAGAAAACGGCAGAAGATTATTTGGGTCAAACCGTTACGAGAGCGGTAATTACCGTACCGGCTTATTTTAACGATGCGCAAAGGCAGGCAACAAAAGAGGCCGGAGAAATTGCGGGTCTTACCGTAGAACGTATTATCAATGAACCTACCGCTGCTTCTTTGGCCTATGGAATGGACAAGAAACATACCGATCAGAAAATCGTGGTTTTCGACTTTGGCGGTGGTACGCATGATGTTTCCATACTAGAATTGGGCGATGGCGTTTTCGAAGTTTTATCAACGGACGGAGATACACATTTGGGTGGTGATGACGTCGACCAAAAAATTATCGATTGGTTGGCAGAAGAGTTTAAAAAAGACGAGAGTATAGATCTTCGCAATGATGCAATGGCCTTGCAACGTTTGCGCGAGGCGGCCGAAAAAGCAAAAATAGAATTGTCATCTTCTGCACAGACTGAAATTAACTTGCCTTACGTTACCGCTACGGCCAGCGGTCCAAAGCACTTGGTGCGGACCTTGACCCTTGCCAAATTCAACCAATTGATAGAAGATTTGGTAAAGCGAACCATAGAGCCTTGTCAAACAGCCCTAAAAGCTGCCGGACTTTCAAAAAGTGATATCGACGAGATTATCTTGGTTGGTGGTTCTACAAGGATACCTGCCGTTGTTGACGCCGTGGAGAAATTTTTCGGAAAGAAGCCTTCAAAAGGGGTGAATCCTGATGAGGTGGTCGCCATAGGTGCCGCGATTCAAGGAGGTGTTTTGACAGGAGATGTTAAAGATGTATTGCTCTTGGATGTTACCCCGTTATCACTTGGTATCGAGACCATGGGTAATGTCTTTACAAAATTGATAGAGGCGAATACAACGATCCCGACCAAAAAATCACAAGTATTCTCAACGGCTGCGGATAATCAGCCTTCGGTAGAAATACATGTGTTGCAAGGAGAGCGAACTATGGCAGCGGATAACAAAACCATCGGCCGTTTTCATTTAGATGGAATTCCACCTGCGCAAAGAGGAACGCCACAGATCGAGGTAACCTTCGATATCGATGCGAACGGAATCATCAAAGTCTCCGCAACAGATAAGGCAACGAGCAAGACACAAGATATACGTATAGAAGCGTCATCAGGTTTGACCGAAGAGGAAATTAAAAAGATGAAGGCGGAAGCCGAGGCCAATGCCGAAGCAGATAAGAAGGCAAAGGAAACTGCCGACAAACTGAACGAAGCGGACAGTATGATCTTCCAAACCGAAAAACAGTTGAAAGAATTCGGAGATAAACTCTCCGATGAAAAGAAAAAGCCGATCGAAGATGCTTTAGAGGAACTTAAAACAGCCTATGCGACCAAAGATTTAGCACTAATAACGCCTACCTTAGAGAAAATAAACGAAGCTTGGAAAGTGGCATCGGAAGAAATGTACAAGGCCCAGGCCGAAGGACAACAGGGCGGGGGAGCGGCACCTGAACAGGAGGCTACCGCTGAAGCGTCAGCTGGCGATAATGTTGAGGATGTTGATTTTGAGGAAGTAAAGTAACTTTTAGTATATTTTTGTTGACAACAAGCCCGTCATGTTAAAAACAGGACGGGTTTTCTTTTTGATTTAAGCCCTTCATTTATAGATCGGTGTCATTTTTGCTTTCTTGTAAACTGAATATCAAGTAATTTAGCACCATGGGAAATTACTACGCTTCTTTTTTTTGGTTGTGGCTTATTGGTGGAACTGCCATACTAACATCACAAGAAATTAAAATCTTCACGGTTTCAGATTTCGATTTAAAGGGTAAAGTGAAGCGCTGCTTGGTTAGCACCGACTACGGCAAGGAAGAGTACGATTTTAATGAAGACGGATTATTGACCAAGTCGGTCACGCGCTACAGTGAGTCAGATTATGAGCTAACCTATTATATCTACAAAGGTGGTTTTTTGGTGGAAAAACGCTTGGAAAATTATCAAGATAACTCGTTCGACAACGCCACCTCGGTAGCGAATTTCTATAAAATTGACTCTACGGCCGGATTGAAGGTTACAGAGAATATTGTGTCTTATGACAAGGAATTCTTGGA
>JBHJNU010000087.1:0-31686 GCA_050330515.1 Flavobacteriaceae bacterium
TCCTTGGCGGCCCTTCCCTTTGTGCGATAAGAATCTTTTGGTTTGTATAGGATGGAAACCATACTTTTTTTAGGGCTGTCCAATTGGTGGAGTACGGTCAAGTCGTCAATGATCCAAAGGCTTCTACCCTGGGTCGCTACGATCAAGTTGTTATCCTTTACGGCCAAATCCGTTATGGGAACGATCGGCAGGTTCAACTGAAAAGCACTGAAATTAGCCCCGTCATCAAAAGAAATGTACATTCCGGTTTCCGTACCGGCATACAGCAAGCCCTTACGCTTAGGGTCTTCGCGAAGCACCCGAGTGAAATGTTCATTTTTAATACCGTTCGTTATTTTTGTCCATGTCTTGCCATAATCGGTGGTTTTATAGAGATAGGGCTGAAAATCGCCCAGCTTGTATCTTGTAGCGGCCACGTAGCAGGTGCCTTCATCAAAAGCAGAGGGTTCGATACTATTGATCATACTCCATTCGGGCATACCTACTGGGGTAACATTCTCCCAACTTTCACCACCGTTCTTGGTGACATGGATCAGGCCATCATCACTACCTACCCAAAGAAGACCTTCTTTTAGCGGGCTCTCATTGGCAGTAAATATGGTGCAATAATATTCCACACTGGTATTATCTTGGGTAATGGGTCCACCGCTAGAACCGAGTTTTGTAGGGTCATTCCGAGTCAGGTCATCACTTAACAATGTCCAGCTTTGGCCTTCATTTTCAGTTACATGTACGTGATTTGAAAAAGTATATAATTTCTTAGGATTGTGTCTGCTGAAAATAATCGGAAAATTCCATTGAAAACGATATTTCATACCTTCCGCCCCATGACCCATAGGGTTATCAGGCCAAACATTGATTCCTCGAACCGTTCCGGTATTATGGTTAACGCGGGTCAGGAAGCCATCATAACTACCCCCGTAAACAATATCATCATTGGTAGGGTCAACCGCTATCCAGGCTGATTCGCCCCCGGCGGTTTCTTCCCAATCATCAGTGCTGATGCTATTGCCATCGCTGCGGTGCTTGACCCTAAGTGTAGAATTATCTTGCTGGGCCACATAAATGCGATATGGAAAAGCATTATCGGTCGTAACCCTATAATATTGAGCGGTCGGTTGGTTGTAATACGTACTCCATGTTTCACCGCCATCGTACGAAATCTGTGCCCCACCGTCATCACCGATGATCATTCGCTGGCCATCTTCAGGGGATATCCACAGATCGTGATGGTCACCATGTGGTGCGTCGAAGGTATTGAACGTCTTGCCCCCGTCAGTAGACTTATGATAGTTTACGTTTAAAACGTACACCACATCTTCATCTTCGGTATCGGCATAAACACGGGTATAATACCATGCTCGTTGGCGTAGGTCACGTTCTTCATTCACAAGGGTCCATTTTTTTCCCCCGTCATCGCTGCGGTAAAGTCCCCCTTTTTCTTTATTCTCTACGATTGCCCAAACGCGTTCCGAGTTTTTTGGGGAAACCGTTACTCCAATAATCCCTAAGGTATCTTTTGGAAAACCTTCGTTTTTGGAAATCTCCGTCCATGTTTCTCCGCTATCAGCGCTTTTCCATAGTGCCGAACCCTCGCCCCCACTACTTAAACTATATGGGGTTCTTTTTGCGCGCCATGAAGATGCGTATAAGATTCTTGGGTTGTTGGGGTCTAGAACCAGATCCACAAACCCTGACTGATCATTGACGAACAATTTCTTGGCCCATGATTTTCCGCCATCGGTGCTTTTATAGATGCCGCGATCTTCGGTTGGCTTGTATATATTTCCTAAAACTGCAGCATACACCGTATTATAATCTGATGGATGAACCCGAATGCGCGGCACGTGCCGGCTGTCTTTCAGTCCTGCTGACATCCATGTTTTTCCACCATCCTCGGTTTTCCAAATTCCATAACCTGAAGAAACATTGCCCCGCAGTGTTTTTTCACCGCCACCAACGTAGATCACATTTGGGTCGCTTTTGGCAACTTCAACAGCACCTATGCTACCCCCAAAATAACCGTCTGAAATATTTTCCCAGGTGCGTCCGCCATCAATCGTTTTCCAGACACCCCCACCGGTCGCCCCAAAATAAAAGAGATTGGGTTCGCCAGGCACCCCGGTTACGGCAGCCGATCGACCTCCACGGTGCGGACCTATTGAACGGTATTCTAAACTACTATAAAGCTCTTCTGGAAATTGAACCGTTGCTTGTGCGTTGGTGCCTTTTCGTTGCGCCGTTGCGTAAATAGGTAATAGTAAAGTAATCAGCCCGACAAGGGTGATTTTAGCGAGTACAGTTTTCATTTTTTTAGAGTTGTAATTAGTCAAGCCTAATGTAAGGAGAAATAGGTTTATGCGGAAATATCAGTTGTCAAATTCCTAAGAATCTCGCGTCTTAAATAAACCCCTGTAACCACCGTTGACAAAATATCAGAAATCGGAAAGGAAACCCAAACCCCGTTTGCCCGCATAAAGTTGGGCAGTGTAAACACTAGGGGTACAAAAAACGGGCCCTGTCGCGTCAAGGTCAAAAGTAAGGCGGGCACCGCCTTGCCAATTGCCTGAAAGTAAGCAGAACCTATTAACTGAACCGCTATGATAGGCGTTGCCGCAAAAACCAAACGCATGGCACTGGGCATGTTGGCCAAAACAAAGTTATTTATCGCTAATTCATTGGCGGGCAAGCCTTCTTTGCTACTCAAGAAGAGTGAAGCTATCTCAGTGGGAAAAATGAACAAACCTAAGAAAACAATAGTTCCTAAAACGGAGGCATATATAATCGCGATAAAAATGCTTTCTCTTACACGGCCAGACTTTCTTGCCTCCTAATTAAACCAGGCAATAGGAATATAGCTTTGAGTTAGGCCAATTACCTGTACCAACAAGTACCGATTGTTTGACCAACAATTTACCGATGGGTTCTACACCTAATTGTTCTGAAGATACGTTTGCCATAAAATAGTGTTTCACCGAGCGCAGTCATGCTGTAAGATATACCTTGTCACTCCCCTGCAATCGAGATAACCGACAAAAGACTAGAAGCTAAACAGGCAAAGCCCCGGTTGACTGCCAATCGTTCACCCACTTGGCCATGGTCGCTACCCAAGCGTCACCGTCGTTCAAACAGGCGATGTGCTTGTAGTGGTCACCGCCAGCCTCTTCGAACTGTTCTTTGCCTTCCATGGCTATCTCTTCCAAAGTTTCTAAACAGTCTGAAACAAAGGCCGCCGTAACTACTGCAAGATTTTTTTTGCCCTCTTTTGCCAAACGTTCGAACTCATAATCTGTATATGGTTTTAACCAAGGATCACCTGCCAAACGCGATTGGAAAGAAGTGCTTACCTGCTCTTCAGAAAGTCCGAGATAGGCTTTGACCAACTCGGTAGTTTCGTACACTTGATGCCGGTAACAAGTATGGTGGGCAACAGAATTAATGGTGCAACAGCTACCATCGATCTTACAATGGAATTTGGTGGGGTCAGATTTTCGAATATGTCTTTCGGGGATGCCGTGATACGAGAACAGAATATGGTCATAGTCAAAACCCTTTAACCCTTCAGCGATACTTTCCGATAAAGTCTTGATATAATCGGGATTCTTATAAAAAGCGGGCATAGTGGTCAATTTCATCTCCGGAAAGTACTCCTGCTGATCTTCCATTGCTTTTACCACCACCGTTTCATAAGACGACATTGCATAATGTGGGTATAAGGGCACCAGCAAAACCTCATCAACACCTTTGTTCTTCAGTTCTTGAAGTGCGTTTTTAATCTTCATTGAACCATAACGCATCCCTAAAGCCACTGGCATTTCAGTGTGTTGGGCAAGCTTTGTTGCAAACCGCTGTGAAATGACTACCAGGGGCGATCCTTCGTTCCACCAGATCTTGGTGTATGCCTTGGCCGATTTTTTCGGGCGGGTCTGCAGAATGATACCGCGTACAAGAATATTTCTAAGCACCTTGGGTACGTCGATGACACGTTCGTCCATCAGAAACTCGTCGAGATAAGGCTTGACATCTTTTGCCGTGGGGCTGTCGGGCGAACCCAGATTTACCAATAAAACTCCCTTCATGTTTGTGCAATTTTTGAGTTGCAAAAATAAGGCACATGAGGCATCAAAACCCGAAAACGAATCGATTACTTTTCAATAGAGGTATAGATAATCTCAATCTTGTCAGCTGAGGCGGAATTTTTAACCGCAATTTTCGCAACATAGAAAATACTTGCAACGATTGCCCGTTATACCTAAATCCGCGATAAATTTTCACAATTTATAGGGAAGAGGTGCACTTTCGACTTCCTTATATTTGTGAAAACCCGACGGCCTAAAAAAAATCTATGCGTAGTTTTTTGGTTCTCATTCTTGCTTCTATATCTTTTGCGGGCATTTCCCAAGAAAAAAATAGCCTTCTTTGGGAAATTTCAGGTAACGGATTAGCGCAAAGTTCTTACCTCTACGGTACTATGCATGTGAGTAAGCGGATCGCTTTTCGTCTTGATGACGTTTTCTATGAAGCGCTCGATGAAAGTGAGGTAATCGCCCTAGAATCTGATCCGGCAACATGGCTTGAAGATCAAGATGCGCTGGGTTATTCAGGTTATGGTCAGGCGAACGGCTTTATTACCAAGGGTTTCTACACCCTACCATTCGCTGTTCGTAATCCGAAAAAAGAAGAACTAGCTGCCTATATTGCTTTTGAAGACCGCAGGATCAATAGTATTCTCTACCGCTCTAACGAATATTCACAAGATTTTGAAGAAGAAACCTATCTTGATATGTTCATTTATCAAGCGGGAAAAAAGTTCGGAAAAAAAGTTGTCGCGTTAGAGGATCTAGAAGAATCGTCGGCACTGGTCGGACGGGCAAGTATGAATGCCGTTAAACCAAAACCCGACGAATGGTTACAAAAGAAAATGCAAGAGCAAGATCCATTGACGCTGCTGCAAGACGCTTACCGCAATCGTGATATCGACATGCTCGACTCGATCGACCGAGCGATGTATACGGATCATTATCTTAAAAACATGCTCTTTATACGCAATCATAACATGGCGGTTAAACTTGATTCGGTAATGCGAACGGCAAAAGTATTCTCAGGAATCGGCGCGGCACACTTGCCCGGCAAAAAGGGAGTGATAGCAATGTTGCGCGATATGGGCTATACGGTAAAGCCGTTATTATCAAAGTCAACGCCCCAAGGTAACCTTCTTAAAGAAAAAATTGAATCAACCTTGGTAAATCATACCTACCACAATGTGCAACCCGATGATGGTCTTTTCAGCATTGCGCTACCCAATAAACTGTACCCTATCGCAGAATATACCAATACTACCTATATCTCTCCCGATCTAGCGAACGGTAGTTATGTAATGCTCAATCGCATACCCACCTTTTCGTATCTGAAGCAAGATGAAGTATTTACGCTCGAGGCCATTGATAAATTACTTTTTGAGAACATTCCGGGTAAAATCATGGAGAAATCTTGGATTAACAGAGATGGGTTCAAAGGTCTTGATGTAAAGAACCAATTGAAAAATGGAGACCACCAACGGTATCATATCTTTATTACCCCCCTTGAAATACTCATTTTTAAAATGGGAGGCGAAGGTGATTATGTCATGATGTACTCCGATACCATATTCAACAGCATCCGCTTTAAACAATTAGAAAAAAGGTTTGTACCGATAACATCGGACTTTAGTGATTTCGAAATCAAAATGCCCTCATTACATAGTTTTACCAATCGAGTTCGCCAAGGTGATCGATTGGCTCAAGGCTATGATTCTATTTCCGGTTCTTATTATTTTTTAAGGAAGGCCACCCTTAACGACCTTAACTTTATTGAAGAAGATTCGTTCGAACTGAAACAAATTCAGAAACGGTTCTACCAAGATCTTGAATTGAAGCCCGACTATGACGAAGTAAGGAAGAATACCTTGAGCTCAAAAGCCATTATAGATTCTACACTGGGCACCTACCTGCATTTGAAAAGTGTCTTTAAAGGAAATGAATATTATTTGCTGGGCATAGTCACCAATAACGATACATACGCGACCAACTACTTCGAATCATTTAAGATTAAGCCCCCTGAATACACAGAAAAGTTCGAAACGGTAACCGATACGGCCTTGTTCTTCACAACAGTAACTTCGGTAAAACCGGTTAAGTTCGTTGAAAATAGTAGCAATTATTATTCGGGTGAGGGTAAACCAAAGGCATATAGCGCTTTCAATAAGAAAACCATATACCAGAACAAGAATAACGAAGCAATATCGGTAGAGCTTAACAAATCGCATGATTTTTTGATGTTCGCCAACATTGATTCCGTTTGGGCATTGCGAAAAAAAATATATGCCGACAAGCGCTTTATCATTTTCAATGAAAAACAGCGAATGATTACCGAAGACCTGTACGAATTAGACCTTACGCTAACCGATACCGCGAGCACAAGAGGTATTTTGATCAAGAATATCGTTAAGGGCGGCCTTTTGTACGAACTTAAGGCAAGCGTTGATACCGTACATAAACCTAGTGGTTTCATTTCAGAATTCTATGCGAATTTTATGCCGACCGATACCTTAATCGGAAAGTCAATTTTGCAAGATAAGACAGCGGCATTTTTTACGGCACTCCGCACTAATGACAGTATTGTAAAAGAAGGGTATCCTTTTATAAAGTTCCAGAAACAGCATATCGATTCGCTAAAGTATTACATATCAGAATTCGAATACCCCGATGATAAAAAGGAAATCCAATCACATCTCATTCAAAAGCTGGCTCAATTGGACGACCCTGAGGTGATGCCGTTCTTCAAGAATTTCTATATGAAATCGTACAATAATTCGAGTGCCCAATCGCTGATATTGTCTACCATTAGCAAAAATGCCGATGAAAAATCAGTTCAACTTTTGTTGGAACTGATGGCAAAAGACCTGCCCTTGGTTTCGAACTCATTTGACATTCACAATATCTTCAAACCTTTTAAAGATAGTCTGCCATTAGCAAAACTCCTTTACCCAGAAATATTGGATTACAGTGCAATCGAAGAATACAAATTGCCTATTTTCTCGATGTTGGCAAATCTAAAGGCCAAAGGTCTCGTAAAACCGAAAACATATAAAAAGTACCGAAAACAAATACTGAACGATGCCAAAATACAGCTAAAAAGACAGCTGGGCAAGGTAAGTCAAAAACAAGAACAGGGGGGTTATTTTAATGCGTCTGCGACTTCGCTGAACGGTACTATTGATGTTTTGGAAGACTATGCGATTTTGCTGTACCCCTTTATTGCAGAAAAAGAGGTGCGATTGTTTTTTGACAGGTTGTCGCTGATACAAGACCCTAAGATCGGCACCACCTATGCTACCCTTCTCGCCAACGATACACAGCCCTTACCAATAGGCCTATTAAATTCGCTCGCGGCAGACATCTCTAGTCGAGTGCTTCTGTTCAATAAGCTGAAAGCAACGGGTAAGTTGAACCTGTTTCCTGAAAAATATAGAAATGCCCGGTCTCTTGCAGAATCGCTACTATTCGATTCGCAGCACTTCAATACAAAGAAAGATTCGCTTCTCTTCATAGCTGAAAAACCACTAGTTTATAAAGGAAAAGCCTTGACCGGGTACTACTTTAAGACCAGGAACAAAAGCGATTACGATAAAAACTTCAAGATGCACCTTATCGTTTTTGAGAATTCTAAAATATTGACAACAAAGCCTTTTTACAAAAGTGAAGAACTGCGCATCGAAGATACCGACACCGACGAAGAAGCAATGGAATATGTCACTGAAACCTTTTTACTAAAAGATAGGCAACGCGCTATGGTCTTTAGACCAAATGGTTTCGGCGGGCAAGGTTTTTATGGATATTAAAAGACTTGTTAGAGAACAGGAAATAAAAATTCCATCAGTTGACCAAGCTATCTGAAACCACCGCAGCTGCCTGAATAGCGGTAGAATCAACCACTACTGAGAGAGAATCTATCTTGGGTAGCGGCTGCATATCTGTGTCTGTTTTCTCTGGATACAACATATCGTCTGTTAAATTCTCGGATGCCTTCCAAGTTTCGCCCAATTGATTCAAAATCGTAGTCGTCCACCTAGAAGGGTGTTTGGCATCGATCCAAATCACATCGCGGTACTCTGCATCTACCAAGGCTAAATCAGGTGTAGCGGCACCATCGAACTGTTTGCTACTATCGCGCACAGCTGCCACTGTACCCAATACGAAAAGTCGTTTTTTGCCCGCAATATATTTAATAAAAGGACGGAACTCTACAGGCTTGTTCGCCGACCAGTCATACTCTTTTCTTGATTCGATGACCTTGAGGGGCATTGCAGAGACACCCGCATATCCCTCTTTTTTTGAGGCATGGTTGTAGTAGTACAGTTTATCGGTTCCATCAGCGGGAATCATAACGCTGAACGCCAAACTCGTTCTTTCATCCCCTAGTGGCTCTAGGCCGAACCAATGGTAGAGTCCGTCGAAGGCATCGACCTTCATCCCCGTAAAATCAAAATCGGTCACATAGGGTTGTTGATTCTGATCTTCAGGTAAATCTGGAATTTTGACCGCCGTCTTCATGTTCCAAGGTAAGGGATCTGTAAAGCCGCCTAAAAACTGAAGTGACTGTGCCTGTAACTGCGATATCTTTTCCGATAAGGTATTCTGACCTTTTAAAAAAGGAAAGTCTTGTATTTCAGAGGGAGGGATATAGGTACCCTTTCCAATGGTAATCCTTTCCAAATAATCGTATACATCATGCTCCCCCGCGTCGATTACCATGACCCCGCCATAAGTCGGATAGGGAAAGAAAAAACCCTTCCATTTGATCAAACTGACTACCTGTACCCATTTATTCTCATTGTTCTTCATGTAGAACACATCGCTTGGTTCGACGGTAAACAGTTGAAAGAAACTAAACCGCTGCACCACCGCATTGTATGTGTTTCTACTAAAGGCCAACGACTCCCCGATCGAAAATATAACCGGAACGCGGTTCTCGCTCGAAAATCTCGGAAAAGGAGAGGTACTTTCAACCGTAAAAAGTTCTTCGGTATTATCGTTCATACGCTGCCAGGTATATTCTTTGGCGGGTTGTACGGCCATAGTCCACTGATTGGTACTATCTAAGCGAACCAATTGAGGCAAAGAGACTTCTTGTGTTTCGCCTACAGATTCATATGCCATGGTTACAATATTGTTAAACGGCTGAATACGTTCATTTTGTGTAAGCGGAAGTTCGTTCAACTCCACTATATTGAGATTGTTGAAGACGTTGTAGGTCTTCATGTAATTGTAGAGGTTCAGCTTCCAACCGAAGAACCACAAGGTCGCGAAAAAGCCTAGAATACCGATCAAGATCAATATACGCTTGCCTGTACTTACCGCATTTCTGAATTTTGCAAGGGTCAGCCAGAGGAACAGCCCACTAAGCAAGATAATGAACGCGTACTTGCGCAGAAAAAGTAGCGCAGGCTGATAATCGTCGCGAAGAAAGAACAGCAATACAATCAAAACAATACCGCCGATGACGACGATACGTTTTTGTTTTCCCCCTTTTTGCCAGTATGCTTTTATCATGATTATAATGTGTTAATAGTGCGTGTATTTACTTGATCATGCCCTTGTCCTTAAAGCGATCCCGAGCAGATTTTTCAGGTGCAACTTCCTGTTTGGTAATTTCTTCTGCATTTTGTTCCGTTTTTTCTTCAGCGTCTCCTTCCGCAAGATCTGCAACAAATTCCTTCCCCTTATCAAAAGCCTTTTCCAAATTCTCTTTGCTCGTGCTTCTTTGCGCAAATAGTAATGCCGATGCCAGGTAGGTGCCCAATAAAGTACCTACGATCGCCGAGGCAAAATACTGCACAAAAAACACATTGATGGGCGTAACGAAGGTGATGATCGCCGCAGCCAATGCGAACAACACGGTAATCCACACCAACCGCAGTATAAAAGGTTGTTCATGAATGAACCCCTTCTTACTTTCGGGTTTCATCTGCAGGGCTTTTGAGTGGGTCGCTTTATTGGCAAGACGGTACAGTTTGTTGTTTTTCGATTCTCTCCAATACCAAATTATACCAAATAGTATTGAAAAAATAAAGACGATTATTTCTAGTGTCATACGGCGTGTTTTTTATTGTTCTCCAATATCTCATCAATTACCCAATCGCGATAGGTGGGGTTCCATTGGGCATATGAACGGTAAAACTGCTCTTTGTCATACCAATACAGATGAACTGGGTCTTTTGGCATGATCTTGACCAATAATTTCCAGATGAGTTCTTTTTCTTCATCTTTTAAGGATGAATGGGGTTCGTGCAATACCTTCATGAACTGTGTATCTACAAAATCGTTTAATTTCAAGTGCTTGTCTACAATTAATCTTTGGTAATAAAGCTCTACGCCCGAAATTTTCTTTTGAACCTCTAGGGGCAGTTGGTTCAAATACTTTTTAAAAAGAAAATGACTGTTCAATATCTCGTTCAAAGGATGTTCGGTCTGCTGAACATTCTCGGCAAAAATATGCTTCTTGATGCGATCATACCTTGGTGTTCTTATCGCTCCCTTAAAATCACGTTCTAAAATCAAATGACTGACCAAGGTATCCATTAGCTCATCATGGTCTTTATGAAAAAGGAGTACATCATGTGCCGTGTCGGTAATGGCCTTTTTGAAGGTGGTTTCGTCCTCGAAAACAAGCATTTCCTTTATCGCGTCCTTCAAAACGAAGACCCCACCGAAAGCCCTGGTATAAAATGAAGCTACTTTTAATTTGATGGGTGCCAAACGCAGCTTTCTTCCTCTTAAATCACCGTATTTTTGGGCCGAACCCAGCAATTGTTTATGCACTTCGCGGTCAATGAAATTATTATCGCGGTTGAAAAGATTGATAAAGGCCTCTTGTTCCATCTGCCTTTCGTCCAACTTGTTCAGCAAGGTAAAACTTACTGAAATAGTATCATAGCGCAATAGGTCAAAGGGCTCGAAGAAGGCATCTATGTTCTGATCCAGGTTCAATACCAAGGCCGAATCTTTGGTGATATCGCGAATTACCGCATTATATGCGGCAAATACGGCACCCATCACATCGCGATCAAAACTGTGATAAGGCATGTGTACCGGTTTATCCTTTTGCTCGGGCGATATGATGATGGCATTTACGTTGGCCTCGCCGGTATTCATATAATAATTGTCCTTTTTCTCAACGGCGATCTCGGGGCTCCACCCCATACCGTCGATAGAAAAGGTTTTCAATTTTGAGGGAGAGACCCCCAATAGGGCCAGACATTCATTATAGCGTTTCGCCAATGAGCCTGATAGGGTCACCAAAGCACCCCCGAACAATCCTGCTGCCCTTAATTTTTCCATTAGCCCCTTCTTTGTTGGTCGAATAGTTTGTTCGCCTCTAACTGTACGTTCAAATCATGTACGCGACCTTCCACTTTTCGCTTGAAATCAGTATCGGCGATGGTCGCCACGTTATCTAAATACCGAACGGTTTCTTGTCTTCGTATATCGGAGAAATTGAGGCCCTTCATATTCGATTTCATCAATTCTTTCAACATTTCAAACTTGGTACCATAGTCCTTTTTGAAGTATCGGGACGCATCGGAAAACCAATCCTCGGGTAGATCAAAATCGGTCAAGCGCAGTGAAATGGCACTTTGAATATTTCTGATATCCCTCGATGAGAAGAACGGAAAGGATCTTTGTATGTTCTTGTACAATTCGGCAAAGAACACGTGTTCATCGGTCTTGAACTTCGCTTCTGTCTGTTCATAGATTTCTAAGATCTTAGCCTCCGTAGGTTTCTCCGCTTGGTTCAAGATCTCCCCTAAATTCTTTACCAAACCCTGTTCGCTTAAAAATTCGTATCCCTCCGGATTCTTCATATTGACAAAATCGGGCATTGTCTTTTCAAACTTCTTCCACCACAAATAGTCTTGGTCGACAAAATCGGGTATAGTTCTAGCGCCATCGATCTTAAACCGACCTTGCACCCTAGAGATCACCGCCTTGTCTAACATTTCAGGAAGGTTCGTAAACAGGCCAATGGAACTATTGCCATAATTGATGGCGTAAGCCCCTTCGGTGTATCGTAAAAAGACGCCAATTACCTCCTTTACCCCTGCCGAAACGCCCTGGGCCGTTCGCTCTTGTAAGTTGTTCTCCGCATCATCGATGGGCGCAAAGATCAATTTCGAATGATCTTGCAGGGGTTTCATCCATTGTACCATTTTTTCTGCCGAACCCCCTTGAAATGTAGATATCAACGTATCGGGCATCGGGTGGAATAAAAACGGAATCTCCAATTCATCAGAGTGCTCCTTCAACTTAGTGGCAATGGCAGCAATGAGCATACTTTTACCCGTGCCCGGAATGCCATAGCCCATGAAAACAGGCATGAAGCCCCCTAATTCTTGAAAGGGGTTTTTCTTCGCCACAAAATCGTAGCTTAACATGCGTTCGGTTAACCGGCGTGCAAAATGCTTGGCATCACGGTTACCTACAATTTCCTCAAAACGTATTTTATTGAATTCAACGCTTTTGGCCGTTCCCTCAAAAACATTCTCCCAACCTGAAACGGCAAATTCACTTTTTTCAAGTTTGTAAGTTCGGTCGGTAATATTCTCGGTATACTCAAAAGTGCCCAACCGCTGCTGTATCTCGGAAATAATAGCCTCGAAGAACACTATGGTAAAATTCAACACCTCAACATCAGCAGTTATGATTTCAGGATGGTTCAGATACTTGTCATAATAATAAAGCATACAAGAAAAACCCTTCAAAGGCGACATTACCGATAGTTCAGGTATGCCCGCGAACTTGTTCTTCATAACACTCAAATCGTCAGATGCCAGTGGTTTTAAGTCGAACAAGATACGATAGGCACTTCCGTAGAGCATGAAGGCGGTTGCCGTCTGTAATTTGGAATCGTATTCGCGCCGTTGTGCTGGGTCTAAAGATGATTTTCGCTCGTTCAAAGAAGATAGACCTGAAGCATCAAAATAACTGTCCTTTAACCAAATGCCGATGGTCAAACCTTCTTGCAATGAATATAACGATTGGTTTAAATGAACGGGTATAGCAATAGAATCAGGCAACAACCGCTTTTTCAGAGCTAGAATAGTTTTGGAAACCGAGGTAACCTCACTTGCCGAGGTGCCATTTGCCTTTGAAAGATAGAGCAGAATGGAGTCGTCTTTCTGATTTTTGTCGCGGCTTTTGACCTTGCCCCCCTGCTCCCATTGCACCCCTTTCAGATAGCCTGCCGCTTCGTCGCGCAAGGCATCCAACTCGGTCAACTTTATGGGGAATGTACTGTTATGCTCCATTAGTTTAATTTTAAGCTACGGATCTCAATAGGATCCCGGGTTAGTGTATTTATGGTTTCGGGAATATTGTCATAAAGTGATTGCATGACCCGATGGGGGCAGAAAAGGTATTTTTTCACACGTTGTGCCTCCCAAACCTGCAGCTGTTGTTTTTTGAAGAGGCCGCCTTCGGCAAAACTCCCTGACGAAATCGCCTCCTCTACGGCCAACGATATGGCATAAGCGGATAGATCAAAGGTCTTTTCAACAATGGCGCTCAATAGGGTGTGGGTAACCTCGTGTTCATCTTTAGCGAAAACGCTGTGTAATGGCCCTAAATCGAACTTTTTAATGCGTTTCGGAAAAAGATTTACCAACTTTTTATCAATTGCATAGGCCATCATGTCAATGGGCATGTTCCTATCAACGGTATTCTCTAAGACTTTATATATCTCGGCCTTATATTCTTCGACCTTTTCCTTGTACAAATCGAAGTACATGAAACATATAAAGGGTCGGTTGGCGGTTACATCGTAAAAAGACCAACTGACCATATATTCTGCCTCTGCATTACCCCCTTTAACATCCAATATCTTTCCCTGAACAAAACGGCGGAAAATATATTGCCGATCAACGGAGGTATAATAAATGATGCTGGCCGCTTGTTGTAATTTAATATCGTTTATTGGCTGTTTGTCTTTTAGCAAAGTTTCCAAAAACTCGGCCTTTAGCTTTTCAAGGTCGGGCAACTTGCTCATATGCTCTTGCTTCAACTCTAGATCATTGAAAAGATACCTGAATTCGAGGTAATTTGGAAAACCTGACTCCGTAAGGTCAACACGCATTCTTTCATCATCGTCGAATAGGTACTTTACCCGAAATGCTTCCAAAGAGTATGTAAGTAATTGGCCGTACTGCATCACAAAACTAGCCTCTATGTCAGTGCAGATCTTTTGGTTCGCAATTTTCTCGACCAGTTCGTTGAAGGCGTGGGTAACGATCTTAAAGTACACCTTATATTGTTCTTTAGTTTCAAGAACGGCGCTGTCAAGGGGTGTAACTATTTGGTTCAGTGACATTTGAGATGATAATAAAAAGTAATTGCTGCCGACATACTTAATTTAACTGAATTAAATTAGTGCACTCCCAACGCGAAGAACCCCGTTACGTAAGCTTCATACATAGAACGCCAGGATGTGACAAAGAGCCTTAAGAGCGCTATCGATTTAACTCAATAAATCATCAGCACCCGTTGATTTTGGGGGCGTTGCCGTACTATCTGCGCCATCATTTGAGGGAGCATTGCCATCGGTAGCATAATATTCTTCGAAGATCTCTTTCATATCGATTCCATAACGGTTTGCAAAATCTTTTTGAATATCGGCATCTTTGACGCGAATTTCCTGCAACGCTTCTGCATAACTTGAATATACCCCTTGCATCACTTTTTCGTGTACCGGAATATTATCCATCATTTCTTGTCGGGCTTTGGCGCTTGCCGTATGCATCGAGGCCAATGTTTGCCCTATATGCTCATCGGTCTTTACGCCCAAATGTTCTAAAATAGCGGCGAATTCTTGGTCCGTTCTTGCCTTTAAGGCCACTACGTAACCATCATAATATTTTAAGCGTTCGTCCGTATCACTTTTTAGTTTGGCGCGATGCGTCTGTAAGTTACTGCGCAGTGAGGTCAAGACTTTTATGGTCAGGTTGTGCTTGTGAACAAAACTATCTTTACTTGCTGCCAATGTGGTGTAGGCATTTTTCAGCCCCTCTAACTCTTCCACTTTTTGCTCAATAGTAGTTACCTTACCAATGGCCTCTGAATAAGCGGAAGATTGTTTGTCAGATACCTCTTCTAGGGCCTGGCGTGCTTGTTTCAATAGGGCATACTGCTCTTCAAGCTTGTCTTCCGTTTCCTTTTTCTTTTCTAAAGCTTTTGTATGGTTCTTACTCGCCTCAACAATCGCAATTTGAAGTTTGTCCTCAACCTCTTTGATCTCAGTTTCACGATCCTTTAAACGCCCAACGGCAGCTTGGCTCTTAAAGGAAAGCTCGTTCAATAGGGTTTGAATATCTGCCGATTCAATGCGTTCTTGAAACATTGCTTTGGCCTTCATATCGGCGCCATCCCTTGTTTTTTGGGCCGCGGCCAAATCTATGACGCGTTTGTTGATCTTCGTTTTTCTTCCCCAAAGGTTGTTCCACCAATTATCTTTGACCTTTTCGGCATCTTCTAATTGAATCTTTGCCCGCTCTAATGCTTTTTGGGCATCATCGATTACCTTTTGTTCGGCAGCATTTAACGTAGAGAACTTTTCGAAAACAATACCCACCTCATCTTGATAGTCTGTAAGGTCTTTTATAGCGTCTAATAGGGATTTCCTATCGGTTTCTGCCATACCCACCACATCGTCAAGGGTGGCATTCAATATCTTTTGACGCACATTTGGGTCATCTTCTTGTGCGAGCTTTGACTTCATCTGGTCAACGGCTTTGCCCCAATTGACATCAACTTTTTCTTGTTTGGAAGTAGCATCGGTTTCTAATAAATCAAAATCGTCGGCCATGTAGTTTGTGTTTAAGGGTTATTTATTTAAGTTGTCAATTTCGGCAAAAAAACCGAGCTGGTAAAGTCTTGTCTTGAAAGCTTGGCTAATATGTAGCAGAAAAACGTTTTTTGTTACCAAAGTCCATTCAGTATTTCTCGTTGGTTATATTTTAAAGAACCGTCATTGCATTCATGAATTGTAAATTACCGGTGAAATAGAATACGTTAATTTTAAATTTGCATAATCCGAATTGCTCATTCTGCAATTTCGATAAATTTTTGATCAATACGCGCTATCAATAGCAAACTTCTTCCTATTTTACTGCTGAATTGAAAACAAAAACCATATCAAACCGAACTGAAATTATAGCAGGGACAAGCACCTTCTTGGCCACCTTCTATATTGTTATCGTAAACCCTGCAATACTCTCGGAAACAGGTATGCCCTTTTCAGCTGCGGTTACCTCAACAGTGCTGGTGTGCTGCTTCGGTAGCGTCATGATGGGGCTTTATGCAAAAAACCCTTTTGTAATTGCCCCAGGAATGGGCCTAAACGCGTTTTTTACCTATACGGCGGTAAAGGGACTAGGCCTTACCTACGAAGAAGCACTTGGAGCCGTATTTTGGGCAGGGATTATTTTTTTAATTCTTAGTTTACTGAAGGCCCGCGATAAAATTGTACGTTCCATTCCTGAAACCTTGCGGTATGCCATCTCTGCAGGTATAGGTCTTTTCATTTGCTTCATCGGTTTTCAGAATGCCGATTTTATAGTTAACGACCCGGCTACCTTAGTCGGTATGACGCCCCTTAAAAACCCAATTAGCATTACTTTTCTTGTTGGATTGCTTACAACATCTGCCTTGATAGTAAAAAAGGTTCCTGGCGCCATGATCTTAGGTATTCTTTTTACCACCCTTATCGCATGGCCTATAGGAAGGTGGTGGGGCGATGCTTCCGTCATCAACTTTGGCGTACCCACCTTGGTGAATTATAACGGTACGTTCGCAATGCCCGATTTTAGCCTGCTATTCAAGGCTGATATTTTAGGGGCGCTTAAATATTCTTTCATGCCCGTCATCTTCGTTTTTACGTTTACGGACCTTTTTGATAGCATTTCTACCTTTGTCGGTCTTTCTGAAGCCGCAGGCTATAAAGACGAAGACGGCAATCCGAAAAACTTGAGGAAATCATTGTTCGTAGATTCGCTAACCACGGTTTTTTCCGGCCTGGTGGGAAGTAGCTCAGGTACCGCTTATATCGAATCGGCCGTAGGTATTCGAGAAGGTGGTAGAACAGGTCTAACCGCTATAACAGCCGGACTCCTATTTATTCCCTTTCTATTTTTTTCGCCCTTGTTATCCTTAATTCCCAGTATTGCCACCTCAATCGCCTTGGTGCTTGTGGGTTCATTTATGGTAAAACCACTAGTCAAAATAAATTGGTCACTTGCCGAAGAGGCCATACCTGCATTTTTCACCATGGTGCTTATTCCACTTACCTATAGTATCTCAACGGGAATCATTTTCGGTTTTCTCAGCTGGACTTTGCTAAAACTATTTTCTGGAAAAAAGGAAGAAATCAATCCTGTGTTAATCGTCATCAATATTTTATCGATACTTTTTCTATGTCTTTAGACCGTATTGCGCTATTTCTTCTAGTGCTGATTTCTTTGAATTTACGATCCCAGCGTTTAGCGATTATGGGGGCCATGGATGAAGAAATAGCCATACTTACCGACTCCTTGAAAAATAAGAAAGAGCTAACGAAGGGAGGAGTGACTTTTTATAAAGGCAAGCTGAAAGGAAAGAAAGTTATCATTCTAAAAGCTGGTATAGGAAAAGTCAACGCGGCCTACAGCACCGCCATCCTTTTGGATAATTTTAAAGTGGAAGGTTTAATCTTTACTGGAGTTGCCGGTGGTTTAGATCCGGAAATTAAGCCAGGTGATATCGTGATAGGGGAAAATCTGGTGCAATATGATTTTGGAGAACTCAAAAACGATACGTTCGAAACGTGGCCAACCCGTAATCTGATAAAGAATAACGCCCGCAGCCCCCTTTTTCTTCCAGTTGATAAAAATCTGTTAGCCTTGAGTACACAAGCCTCTGCCTCGGTCACCCTCGCGCCAATTGAAGGTCACATTCCTAAATTCTATGTCGGTACCATTGTGACCGGAGATACCTTTGTTAGCGATGCGTCAAAGGCCAAAAACCTTTACACAGATTTCAATGCCCTGGCCACTGAAATGGAGGGTGCGGCGGTCGCGCAGGTCAGCACCATGCTTGGGGTTCCGTTTATTGTCATTAGAAGTTGTAGTGACAATGCGAACAGCAATGCGCATACCGATTACTTCAAATTCGTAAAAATAGCTTCGGTCAATTCGGCCCAACTGGTACTGGCCATCTTGGAGCGTTATTAACCTTCCTTTATTTCAAACCCTAGCCCTATATTTGTGATGTGAAGGATTAAAAACGAAATCATGAACATCAAAATGTGTCAAACCCTATTGCTTCTATTTGTCTCGATAGCTTCTTATAGCCAACAAATAACCTGCTCCCCTGCCGATAAGCAGGCCTTCGAAAACAAGACCATAGAAATCGATGGGTTGATGGAAGATGATTTCGGAAAAAGTATGGTCGCGGTAGGAAAGACTTTTATTGGAATCCCCTATGTTGCGAAAACCTTGGAAATCGGTGAGACAGAAACTTTAGTGGTCAATCTGCACGGCCTGGATTGTACCACCTATGTTGAAAATGTTTTGGCCTTCACTATGCTATTAAGAGATGGAAAAGCCGACTTCGACAGTTTTACAGACCTTTTAAAAACCATTCGGTATAAAGACGGAAGGCTCGATGGCTACGGCTCTCGGCTGCATTACTTCACAGAGTGGATCCGCAATAATGAAAAAAAGGGACTACTAAAAGATATTACAAATGAAGTGGGAGGTATTGCAATACAAAAAGATATCAATTTCATGGGAAACCACCGCGACCTATACCCTTTTCTAAAGGATGACAAAAACTACGAAAAGATTCTTGTAACGGAAGCGGAATTGGCAAAAGAAACTTTTTGCTACCTACCCAAAGAACAAATCGAAGCAAACGAACACCTTATTCAATCGGGCGATATTATCGCTTTGGCAACCTCGATCAATGGCTTGGATGTAACCCATACTGGCATCGCCACCCGTGAAAAAGACGGGCGAATTCACCTGTTACATGCGTCAACAGGTTCAATGAAAGTAGAAGTTTCAGAAGTCCCGCTTGCCGAGTATTTAAAAAAAATCAAAAGTAACACCGGTATTTTGGTAGCACGGCCCATGTATTAACCATTCGAAGATGCCATCAAATACTTCTTGGGCGTAGTACCATACTTTTTTCTAAATGCTGAAATAAAATGGCTTGCTGTGCTATACCCCACTTTTAGCCCAACCTCATTTACATTATACTTACCACTTTCGAGCATTTTACGGGCATATTCCATCTTGTAATCGAAAAGAAAACTATATACCGAATCACCATAGATCTGTTTAAAGCCTTCTTTTAACTTTTTCAACGAGAGTCCAATTTCCGTTGATAGTTCTGTTAACGTGGGCGGTTCGGCCATTCGTAAAATGATGATCTCCTTCGCTTTTCGGATGCGTCTAACATTATCCTCATCAACCAAAAACGGACATTGTTCCACATCGGCATCGGTACTTTTGTTGAAATAGAGTGCAATGAGTTCATATACCTTCCCCTTGATATAAAGCTCTTTTATCGAGCGATGCAGGTTGTAGTTAATGATCTGGCTTAGAATAACAGCAATTGCAGGGCTAACACCTTCTTGCGTGTAATACTTTTTATCTTTGTTCTCGGCACTCAAAAAAGGAATATAATCGGCTTCCCTCGAGAACAACGAATGAAACTTTCGTATCGTCATCACCACAGAAACCATCCAAGTGTTTGGGTACAGCTCCATGTTCAAGGGTAAAGCTACTTGGGTATTGTACAACAACAGCGAATTTTCCTCAGAGACATCCAAGGCATATCTGCCCTCGTTAAAAATGAATTTTGCACCGCCCTTCAAACAGAAATGGAACTGTATGAAAGAGCTGTCAATAGCCCTACTAACCTTGTGAATATGAGGCGTGTCATTCTGTATTTTCAGCACAAAGAACCCGTCTTCGATGAGCACTTCCTGAAATGACCCTTCAGCGACATTTTTTACATCCATATGGAATTTCGTATTGATTGTTTTATTTAGAAACGTTCTAAATAAAATTAGGGCCAAGCCTAATGTTTCCTATAAAATTACAGCAATTCAACGGAAAAATAACGAAATACGCCCAAAAACCCTTGAATCGATACTTATTGTACCGCTAGCGTTATTTTTATAGTTTCATTGCACTTATTTTTGCCTGCGATTGTAAACATGAAGAATTATCATATTTCAAGACATAACTCGTTCTACACCATTGGGCTAAGTTATCAAAAAGCAGATGCCCAGGTACGTGGAAAATTCAGCCTAGAGGTTGATGCGATGAATACCCTTTTGGCACAAGCCAAGGAACAGGGTATCGATGGCCTTTTGGTCACGTCGACCTGTAACCGAACTGAACTTCATGGCTTCGCGCAACACCCGTTTCAACTCATTAAATTATTGTGCGACAACTCCACAGGTACAGTTGAAGAGTTTCAAGAAGTCGCCTACGTCTACAAGAACAATGATGCCATTAGCCACCTCTTTAAAGTAGGAACGGGACTTGACAGTCAAATATTGGGCGATTTTGAGATCATCAGCCAGATTCGGCAAAGTTTCAACCGCTCTAAAAAGCTGGGCATTGCCAACCCCTTTATCGAACGTTTGTGCAATTCGGTCATTCAGGCGAGCAAGCGGATCAAAAACGAAACAGAGATTTCATCGGGGGCGACTTCAGTAGCTTTTGCTTCGGTTCAATATATTCTGAAGAACGTTCCGAATATTTCCGAGAAGAATATTTTGCTCTTCGGAACAGGTAAAATAGGCCGAAATACATGCGAAAACCTGATTAAGCATACCAAAAATTCTCATATCACACTGATCAACCGCACCAAGAACAAGGCCGAAGAAATCGCCGGAAAGTTCAATTTGGTAGTGAAGGATTATGGCGACCTGCAGACCGAAATACGCAAGACCGACGTCTTGATCGTGGCCACGGGAGCACAATTTCCCACTATATCGAAAGAGGTTATCTATACCAAGAAACCGTTGTTGATCCTCGATCTCTCCATACCTAAGAACGTATCCGATGATGTAGACAAACTAGAGCACGTGACCACCATCCATTTGGACCATCTTTCGCAAATGACCGATGAGACACTAGCGCGAAGAAAACAGTTCATTCCGCATGCCGAACAAATTATCGAGGAAATCAAAGAAGAATTTATTCAATGGCTTGAAACTCGAAAGTTCGCCCCTGTAATCAAGGCTTTGAAAAAGAAACTCAAGACCATGAACGACGAGGAGATGGACTACCAATCTAAAAAACAGGTCGGTTTCGATGCCGCACAGGCCGAAGTCATTTCAAACCGTATTATACAGAAAATCACAAAACAATTCGCCAACCATTTGAAAGGTGACCCGGTCGATGCCGATTCTAGTCTTGAACTTATTCAGAAGGTATTTCAACTTGAAATCGATTCCACACCATGAGCAAACTAATACGAATTGGTACCCGTGACAGTGATTTGGCATTGTGGCAGGCGAATACCGTAAAATCGCAATTAGAGGCCTTGGGGTATCGAACAGAGTTAGTTTCGGTAAAAGCTACGGGTGACCTAGTACTTGATAAACCACTTTATGAGCTGGGTATCACAGGCATCTTTACCAAAACCCTTGATGTCGCCATGCTCAAGGGGGAAATCGATATTGCCGTTCATTCCCTAAAGGATGTGCCTACAGCACTACCCTATGGAATCGTTCAAGCTGCCGTATTGGAACGCGCAAATTACCTTGATATTCTGGCCTTTAAGAATAATGAAGAATTTCTGGGCCAACGAGAGGCCGTAATCGCTACCGGAAGTCTACGTAGAAAAGCACAATGGCTCAACCGCTACCCGACCCACACCGTGGTCAATTTAAGGGGCAATGTAAATACGCGAATGCAAAAACTGCAAGAAAGTAATTGGAACGGAGCCATTTTTGCCGCGGCCGGCCTGGATCGCATTGGTCTGGAACCTGAAAACACGATCGGCCTAACCTGGATGTTGCCCGCCCCGGGCCAAGGTGCTATTGTCATCGTCGCCATGGAAAATGATAATTTTGTACGCGAAGCCTGTGCAAAATTAAACCATGAACGTACTGAAATCTGCACCACCATAGAACGTGCATTTTTGCGAAAACTAGAAGGGGGCTGTACGGCACCGATCGGTGCTTTGGCCTACATCAACAGTGAAGATGTAGTTACGCTCAAAGGAATACTATTGACCGTTGACGGGAAGAAAAAACTGGAAAGCGAATTTACGGCATCGTTAGGAAAACATGAAAACCTTGCCCGCGATTGCGCCGATAGCATCTTGAGTAGGGGTGGCAAGCGATTGATGAGTGACTTACAGGAAATAAGCCGCCCTACCACCATTTTTTCAACTAAAAAAATAACCCCTGAGCAACAACAACTTTTCGTGGGAAACCTAAAAGTAGGTTCTGATGATTTTGTTAAAACGAGTCCTTCTCGCATACCGGCCTCCATCTTAAAAAAACCCATACGCAACGTAGTTTTGACCAGCAAGAACGCGGTAGAATCTATTTTGACCATAGTACCCGCAAACGAACTTAAATTTCAGAATATCTATTGTGTTGGCCGTAAGACCAAACGCATGATCGAAAGCAAGATCGGCAAAGTGGCGCATTTTGAACCTAACGCCAAAGACCTCGCCAACTATCTTGTGGAATTTATAGAAGGTGCCGAAGTCACTTACTTCTGTAGCAACATTAGGTTAGACGAACTCCCTCATATTTTGACCGAGAACAATATTGAGGTGAATGAAATAGAAGCATACAAGACCAAACATGATTCGGCCGAAATCGATTCTACGGTTGAAGGCGTCATGTTCTACAGCCCATCGACCGTACAAAGTTATTTATTGAAGAACAATGCCGATAGAATCGCCTATTGCATTGGTGAGACTACCGCCGCCGAAGCAAGAAAGTTCTTTAGCGATGTGCGTGTGGCAAAGATTCCTGATATGGAGGGTTTAATCGAATTGGTGAATGAGAATTATAGCAGTTAACGGTCGGTCGTTGGTTAAGAATAAAAAACGAGGAACTTTAGAAACCTTGATGTTTGGAAAAACGGCATCGAAATAGTCAAACAAATATGTAAACTACCGGACAAGCTTCCTTCAGAAGTAAAATTCGGATCACGCAGCCAAATTACTCACGCTGCCGATGCAATCCCCTCAACTATAGCCGAGGGTAGTAGTAGAAATAGTTTTTAGTTTGCTCGAAAAAGAAGCTAACGTTATAAACGGCCTCATACAAAAAATAACTAGGGGCCAAAAGCCAAAAGCTAATAGCCAGATATGATAAAAAACGACCTGTTCCTAAGAGCCCTAAAAGGCGAAACCGTTGATCGCCCGCCCGTTTGGATGATGCGCCAAGCTGGCCGATACCTTCCTGAATTTAGGGAAATACGTGACAAATACGATTTTTTTACCCGCTGCCAGACTCCCGAACTAGCATCAGAAATAACCGTACAGCCCATACGCAGGTATGGAATGGACGCGGCCATTTTGTTCAGTGATATTCTGGTCATTCCACAGGCGATGAATATCGAGGTTCAGATGAAGCCGAATTTCGGCCCGTATCTACCGAACCCGATACGTTCGCAAAAAGACTTAGATAGCGTTATAGTGCCAGATGTTCATGTTGCCCTAGATTATGTGATGCAGGCCATTAAGGCCACTAAAGAAAAGCTGAACGAAGAAATACCCCTTATCGGTTTCGCCGGATCTCCTTGGACGATCCTTTGCTACTGTGTTCAAGGGCAGGGCAGTAAAACCTTCGATATGGCCAAGGAATTTTGCTTTACCCAACCCATGCTCGCGCATGAACTGCTTCAAAAAATTACCGATACCACGATTGCTTACTTAAAGGCAAAAGTAAAAGCGGGGGTCAACGCCGTACAGATCTTCGATTCATGGGGCGGAATGCTTTCGCCTACCGATTATAACGAATTCTCCTGGCAGTACATTCAACAGATTATAGATGCCTTAAAAGACGAGACTCCCGTTATCGTATTCGGAAAAGGGTGTTGGTTCGCTTTAGGTGATATGGCCAAATCAGGAGCGGCGGCCCTAGGTGTAGACTGGACCTGTTCTGCGAGGAACGCACGTTATTTAACCGGTGGGAAGATTACGCTTCAAGGTAATTTTGATCCCGCACGCCTGCTTTCACCCCCCTTGGAAATTAAAAAGATGGTCACCCAAATGATCAACGATTTCGGCAAGGATGCCTATGTGGTGAATTTGGGGCATGGCATTTTACCTAATGTTCCGCTGGCGAACGCAAAGGCCTTTATAGATGCGGTAAAGGATTGGCGTGTACAATAGCCGGTAAAGGTTCATTTTAATTAAAAGACAGTTTGATTTCAAATATTCCGTTATGACCAGCGCTTATAAGGGGCAAGTGGCCTTCTAAATACCCGCTATCTGGCGAAAAGTACGACTGCCTTCAAATTCAAACTTATGGTTAATTTTAAAAAGGTTAAAATTTCACTTGAAAATTCACGCTAAGAAGGGTCCATTAAGTGGAAACTAGCCCAATGTCCAAACCATGACTATCGATTTCGAATCATATACCATTGAACCCATTCACGAAAAATATGCCTGGCGTATATGCGATTTAATGACCGTAAACTCAGAAAGGTTCAGTCGATTCTTTCCTCTAACGTTGGAACAAAATTTGACACCGACACTTTCAAAGATTTTTGTGGATCAAAAGCTGCGTGAGTTTCAAAACAAAGAAGAATTCCTTTTTGTTCTTAAGGAAAAAGAAAATCGTACCGTAATCGGGCTGGTGTATATCAAAAATTTAGATTGGGTTAAACGACAGGGCGAACTTGCCTATTGCATCGGCTATCTATACGAGGGCAAGGGGTATATGACGCAATCGGTCGCTGCCCTGACCAAGTATGCACTTGATGAATTGAAGCTCAAAACCGTACAGATTATAGTACATGAAAGTAATAAGGCCAGTGTGAACATTGCGAAGAAATGTGGTTATATTTGGAAAGCAACACTTCATCAGGCGTTTACACCCCCGAATGAAAATTCGTTAGATATGGAGTTATACGAACAATACGCATGAAAGACAAATTCTTCGCTTACATACAGGCTCTTCAAGACACCATCACCTCAAAACTGGAAGAAGTGGATGGCAAAGCCAAATTTCGAGAAGATCTTTGGGTACGGCCGGAAGGCGGTGGCGGTCGGTCTAGGGTTATTGAAGACGGGGCAATTTTTGAAAAGGGCGGAGTAAATATTTCAGGTGTTCACGGTGAACTTCCTAAAAGCATGCAATCTTACTTTGGGGTTGAAGAAGCTGATTTTTATGCCTGCGGATTGAGTCTGGTGCTACATCCAAAAAATCCAATGGTACCAACCGTTCACGCCAATTGGCGATACTTCGAGATGTATGATAAAGAAGGGCATATCGTTGACCGATGGTTCGGTGGAGGGCAAGATTTGACTCCGTATTATTTGTTCGATGAAGATGCGGTACATTTTCATTCCGTATGCAAAAAGGCTTGTGATTTGCACCATCCTGAATTTTATGCCGTTTACAAAAAAAAGTGTGACGAATACTTCTGGAACACCCATAGGGAAGAGGCCAGAGGCGTGGGCGGACTATTTTTCGACTACTGCAAAACCACCTCGGAATTTAGTTTACAAGATTGGTTCAATTTTGTTACCGAGGTTGGAAATAGTTTTCTTGAAAGTTATATACCGATTGTTCTAAAGCGCAAAGACGAGGTTTTTACAAAACTTCAACGCGATTGGCAAGAAATACGAAGAGGGCGCTATGTAGAATTTAACTTGGTTCATGACAAGGGAACTTTATTCGGTCTGAAAACCAATGGCAGGATCGAAAGCATACTCATGAGCCTGCCCCCCCATGTGCAATGGAGGTACGATCATAAACCAGAAAAGGGTGGCGAGGAGGATCGGTTGTTGCAAGTTCTAAAAAACCCCATTGATTGGGTCTAACCAACTTTATTTTAACATCGACCGTGGTTAATAAGAAAACACCTTTAACCAAGCTAAGTATACCCACCGGACAGACCGAAATAAAATTAAACTTGAAGAGAAAAAGAAGTCAGTGGATTACGGCTTGACAGATTATTTAAAAAAGCTGATAAAAAAGGAAGATCAAGAACTATGTTGAGACTTAAATTTTACGCTGAACTAAAGCATTTACGCCTTGTTTTTGCAGTCTTCCTTTCTCTAGAATGCAACCACAAAAAATCAAAAAGTGATATTGATACAACCTTCGTTAATGATACATTACATGTTGGATATACCTACTGGTGGCCAGAATCTGGGCCTTTTTTAGGCAATTGTGGCGATGAGCTTTCGCTGGTTTTCGTTGGAACCCTATCTCACCTCGATGAGCCGAATAACGATCCAGGCCCTTTGTATACGGCCCAAAAAGGGGTAGTTGAAATCAACAGGGTATTGAAAATTAAAGATTTGGGCGAAAAAAAATACCAAAATCAAAAGTTCATGACCACAGATTGTTACTATGGATCGGGCCTTTCGGTGGGTGATAAGGTGCTGGTCATCTGTTATGACTATGAGGCCGATTATAGCATTCCAGGACAAAAATCTCTTTTAAAGATCGATTCGTTCGATGATGATTTGGTGGCCTCGATCCGTGCCTATATTGACGCAGACGAAAATCCGTTGACCATTAAGAACGATATTGCCCTGTGGTCGCGCCGTTCTTTGGGTCGCGCCTTAGAAGGGGTTATTGCCTGTAGGCAAGAGTTGCAGGCCAAAGGAAAAGATCGCCCCGCAGCAGAATAAACGATTAATAGGCTAGAATTACTAACTTTAGACAACAATAGCAGCCCATGTTCCCATTAAGAAGAAATAGAAGATTGCGCGCCAGCGATGCCATTCGCCATTTGATACGAGAAACCATTATTACACCGAGTGATTTTCTGGTGCCTCTTTTTGTAGTTGAGGGTAAAGGTGTAAAAGAAGAGATCGCTTCTATGCCCAACTACTATCGATTGAGTTTAGACAACCTAGAAAAGGAAGTAAAAGAACTCTGGAATATGGGGCTATGCGCTGTTTTACTCTTTGTAAAAGTGCCCAACAATCTTAAGGATAACAAAGGCACGGAAGCCCTGAACACGAACGGCTTAATGCAGTTGGCGATTAAAACAGTCAAAAATGCGTGTCCAGATATGCTGGTCATGACCGATGTTGCCTTGGATCCCTACTCCTCGTTTGGCCATGACGGTATTGTGAAAGACGGCAAAATTGTAAACGACGAAACGTTAGATATCTTGGCGGAAATGAGCGTGAGCCATGCCGAAGCGGGCGCCGATTTCGTAGCGCCCAGCGATATGATGGACGGCCGCATTCTAAGTATTCGCGATGCCCTGGAAGATGAAGGTTTTACAGATACCGGTATTATGGCCTACAGTGCAAAATATGCCAGTGCTTTTTACGGACCGTTTAGGGATGCTTTGGATTCTGCCCCCGTGAACATGCTAAATGTGCCCAAGGATAAAAAAACATATCAAATGGATTCGGCCAATAGGTTCGAGGCCATTTCAGAAGCCCAAGCGGATATTGACGAAGGTGCCGATATTGTGATGGTAAAACCAGGCTTGTGCTATCTTGATATTGTAAGGGAAATCAGAAATGAAGTAGATGTGCCAGTGGCCGTTTATCAGGTTTCCGGAGAATATGCGATGCTGAAGGCCGCCGCTGAAAAAGGATGGCTTGACCATGATGCGGTCATGATGGAGCAGCTGATCTCGATAAAAAGGGCAGGGGCGAACATTATCGCAAGCTATTTTGCAAAGGACGCGGTAAAGTTGATGTAAGCGAATTTTTTCGCGCGAACCGTGCAACACTGGCAATCTGCTTAGGGTTTGCGAAATACTTTGAACCAGAGGGTTCATCTTGAGGCATTTTAAAGAAGTCATAATGGGAAAAACATTTTTCATGCTAATCGGTTTATTTTCTTTTGCAGCGCTGGCTCAAGAAGATGTTGCCGTTAAACTTTCGATGGCAAGTGACGTCGAACTGCATTATGCAGATCCTTCAGAGGTAAATTTAGACGCCAATTATATGAATCGGAAAGTAGATTCCATTATGGTGAACGCCATTAAGAACCAAGCTTTTCCCGGAGCTCAGATTTTAGTGGCCAAAGACTCAAAAATCATTTTTCACAGAGCCTACGGATTTCATACCTATGATAGTTTGCAGCCCGTTGCGTTAGATGACCTTTACGATTTGGCATCGGTAACGAAAATAATGGGGCCCCTGCCCGCGATTATGAAATTGGTAGATGAAAATAAACTGAAATTGGACATTCCTTTCAGTACCTACTGGAAACCTTGGCGAAGGGTTGCTAATAAAAAAGACCTCACCTTACGTGAAATTCTTGCACATCAAGCCGGCTTGACACCCTATATCGTTTTCCTTGACGAGGTCATTAGAAAGAACGGCGCCATCAAAAAAAGGTTTGTACGCACCAAATCGAGCCCCCGGTTCAAACTTGAAGCCTATGATGGGCTTTACGTTCGCAATAATTTCAACGAAACAATGTACAAGAGGATCAATAGATCAGTTGTTGGTGAGAAAAAATATCTGTATTCAGGCTCGACCTTCCTGATCTTCCCTAAACTGATCGAGCAACTGACTGGTCAATCATACGAATCTTATCTTAATGATAACTTTTATGCCCCCTTAAATACCAACACCTTAGTTTTCAGACCTAAAACCAAGAATTTCGCGAACAAGATCGTTCCCACAGAAATGGATACTCTCTTCCGCCATGCACTGACCCAAAATTGGGTACATGACGAAAATGCTTCCCTCTTGGGCGGTATTTCAGGTAATGCAGGTTTGTTCGCCAATGCCATCGACTTGGCCAAAATGATGCAAATGTACATGCAATATGGTTCTTACGGCGGCAAACAGTATATTACTGCTGAAACCGTTAAAGAATTCAACACAATTCACTATCGTGAAAATGAAAATCGTAGAGGTCTTGGTTTTGACAAACCCCTCTTGGGTAATGATACCTTAAAATTAAAAGATGCCTACCCCGCGCCCCAAACTAGTGCAGAAAGTTTTGGACATTCAGGTTTTACCGGCACCTTCGTATGGGCCGATCCCAATAATGGTTTGGTTTTTATTTTCCTCTCCAATCGCGTTTATCCCTCTAGAGCATATAGTAATTTGTATGCTTTAAATATAAGAACCGAACTCCAATCGGTATTCTATACGGCCGACCTACCTACCAAGTATTAGTATTTTTCTTAGTAAATTCGTGAAGTCAAACACACTTTATGGGCCTTCTCATTTTTTACGCCGTAATATCCATTTTCTTATCTTTTATATGTTCCATATTAGAGGCCGTGCTCTTAAGTGTAACGCCCACCTTTGTTAACATTAAGAAAAAGGAAGGAAAAGCCTTTGCACAAACCTTAGAAGACCTGAAGAAAGATGTTGATAAACCATTAATCGCGATATTAACGCTTAACACAGTAGCCCATACTGTAGGTGCTATTTTAGTAGGAGTTCAGGCTAAAGTAACCTACACCGAACTATATGGTAATACCCCCCGTTCGATACTTGGCATAACCTTCACCGAAGATATTATGGTGGGAGTGGTCTCTACTATTATGACCCTATTGATTTTAGTGGCGTCTGAAATTATTCCTAAAACCATCGGTGCTACTTTTTGGAAACAACTGGCAAATTTTACGGCAAAGACCCTAAAAGGTATGGTGCTCGTTTTGAAATGGACAGGGCTTCTCTGGATACTCCAATTATTTACCAAATTGGTAGGGGGTAAGGGCCATCACGGCAGTGTGCTTAGCCGAGACGATTTTAGCGCCATGGCAGACATTGCCCACGAAGAAGGTATTTTTGAACAATCAGAATCGACTATTATTAAAAACCTTCTGCGTTTCGATAAGGTTCTGGTAAAAGATGTAATGACACCAAGAGCGGTAATGAAAATAGCCTCACAAGACGAGTCTATTCAAAAATTTTATAGTGAAAACACAAAGATGCGCTTTTCACGGATACCCGTGCATGGTGAGAAAATGGATTATATAACCGGTTTTGTACTTAAGGATAACATCTTGGAAGAGATCATTAATGCAAATGGCGATGCCCCTCTTTCTGCAATTAAACGTAATCTCTTGGTAACAGAACGAAATACGCCCATACCTAAACTTTTTGACACTCTGGTTAGTAAAAGAGAGCATATTGCCCTGGTCGTAGACGAATATGGTTCGATAAGCGGCATAGTTACCATGGAGGATATCATAGAAACCCTTCTTGGCCTGGAAATAATGGATGAAAGTGACAATGTCGCCGACCTGCAGGAACTTGCCCGTAAAACATGGCAAAGTAGGGCACAGCGCACCGGAGTCATAGACCCTGATCAAAAAAGCGACTAATGGAGGAAGCTATTATTTCAACCCCACTTGGGTTCACTAAAATCGAGGGCGATGCGGATGGCTTGAAAGCAATAACCGTTCTTGATACGGAAAAGGAATTGACAACAATCATTCCTGAAGTGTTAGAAGAGGGTGTCTACCAATTACAAGAATATTTCGAGGGCCGACGTAAAGAATTTACAATGGAACTAAATCCGCAAGGCACAGAATTTCAAAAAAAGGTTTGGGAAGCCTTACTGAAGATCCCCTTCGGAAAAACCACCTCTTACTTAGAACTATCAAAAACCTTGGGCGATGTGAAGGCCATACGTGCCGTGGCCGCAGCAAACGGTAAAAATCCGTTGTGGATAGTTATACCATGCCATAGAGTAATCGGAAGTGACGGTTCTTTGACCGGTTATGCCGGTGGTCTTCACCGTAAAAAATGGCTGTTGGAGCATGAGAATCCGTTGAAGCAACAATCGCTTTTTTAATTTTTACAGACCAATTGGTTTGTACATTGAAAAAAACCACCCCGATCCTGGATTCGTGATGTATTTCATCGACAATTCGCTGTAGGCCAACCTTTAAGTAGCCTTACTCAAAAATAATCATCAAAATAGAACCGACCGAGCGGTCTTATCCATAAAAATCGCCGTCCTTGCCTTTTAGCTTTGAAGCCTAGCAGGTAAGAGGCCTAGTTTTTCACAAATTTGTATGTATATTTAGTCAGAAATTTCTTGAAATAGATGGTCGCCCTGATAGGGATGGCCATTACAAATCGCAAACCATGCTTGACAGAATAGACTTAGAGCACATTCTTTTTCTTGACATCGAAACCGTGCCCGCGTATGGAAATTTCAACGCACTCGATGATGAGATGAAAGAGCTCTGGGCACAGAAAACCCAGTATCAACGTAAAGATGAGTTTACCCCAGAAGCATTCTACGAACGTGCAGGTATCTGGGCCGAATTCGGTAAGATCATTTGTATTTCGGTTGGGTACTTTAGTTTTAAGGGCGAAGACAGAACATTTCGAACCACCACCTTTCATGGGGATGAAAACAAGCTGTTAAAGGAGTTCAAGAACCTTTTGATCACTCAGTTCAGCCAGGCCAAGCACTTGCTCTGCGGCCATAACGGCAAGGAATTCGATT
>JBHJNU010000088.1:0-9089 GCA_050330515.1 Flavobacteriaceae bacterium
ATATACATTTCCGAAAACTTTCACTGGAAAACTGCCTGATACTTCCAACAGATCAGAACGGCCAAAAGCAGCCATTTTGAGAGAAAAGGGAAGTAATTCAGAACGTGAGATGGCAAACGCTATGTTCTTAGCTGGTTTTGATGTTAAAGACGTACATATGACCGATTTAATATCTGGTCGTGAGACATTGGAAGATATTCACTTCTTGGGCGCTGTTGGTGGGTTCTCCAATTCAGATGTTCTAGGTAGTGCAAAAGGTTGGGCCGGCGCCATCAAATACAATGAACGCGCCAATAAGGTAATTAAGGATTTCTTTGCCAGGCCAGACACTTTATCCATAGGTATATGCAACGGCTGCCAATTGTTCATGGAGCTAGACCTTATCAATCCCGATCACGAAACACATGGAAAGATGACCTATAATGATTCCGGCAAACATGAGAGTAATTTCACTTCCGTAGAGGTTCAACAGAACAATTCGGTAATGCTATCGGATTTTGCCGGTACAACCTTAGGCGTATGGATATCGCACGGCGAAGGTAAATTCGACCTTCCCCTTTCAGAGGATCATTACGACATTGTTGCTAAATATGGATATAACGGTTATCCTGCAAATCCGAACGGTAGTGATTTCAATACGGCCATGCTATGCGATAAAACGGGTAGACATTTGGTTACCATGCCGCATATCGAACGTTCAACCTTCCCTTGGAACTGGGCGCACTACCCTGGTGATCGGCGCGATGAGGTTTCGCCTTGGTTGCAGGCTTTTGTAAATGCACGGGAGTGGGTTGAGAAAGTTATGGCTTAGGCAATAGCCAGTGGTAATTGATTCTGGGTTTAACCGTTTGTCAAGAAAAAATTTTGATGTCAAGAACGCACATCTAGCCACTGTATTTTGACAAATTCACAACAATTAACAAAGAATTTTAATTTACTGATTTTAAAATACCGCGTTCTTTCCCTATTTTGCAGTAACCTAATAGAAACTAACTATGCAAAATATTACGCGTCTTTTTGATTTTCCGTATTACCAGTTGGAAAAATACAATCTCGAGAAATCCCTAGTTACCAAATACGACGGAAAATGGATCGCTACTTCCACTAGAGAATATATTGATAAAGCTAATAAGATAAGCAGGGCCTTATTGCGTTTGGGTGTAAAACCTAATGATAAGATCGCATTGATTTCCATGTCCAATCGAACAGAGTGGAATATTATCGATATCGGTGTTCTACAACTCGGGGCACAAACAGTGCCCATATATCCTACTATTTCAGAGGAAGATTATGCCTATGTCCTGAACCATTCCGAGGCAAGCTATTGCTTTGTCTCGTGTACCGAGGTTTTTGAAAAAGTAAAGGCAATTCGTAATCAAGTGGCGGGTTTAAAAGGTGTCTATTCATTCGACACTTTGCAAGACTGCAGCAATTGGCAAGAAATTCTTGACATGGGTACCGATGAATCGAACCAAGCTGAACTAGAAAGACTTAAGGAAGCGGTTAAGCCAGAAGATCTCGCTACACTTATCTATACTTCAGGCACAACAGGTAGGCCCAAGGGCGTAATGCTATCGCACAATAATATCGTAAGTAACGCCATGGCAAGTTCAGAACGTCTGGTGATAGACTATGGTAGTACCAAGTGCCTTAGTTTTTTACCTGTTTGCCATATTTACGAGCGGATGATGATCTATTTATATCAATATGCCGGTGTATCGGTCTACTATGCACCCATCGACCAAATCAGCGAATTCATTAAGGAAGTTAAACCGCACGTAATGACCGCAGTGCCGCGTTTGCTTGAAAAGGTATATGATAAGATTATAGCAAAAGGCACCTCCCTGACGGGAATCAAGAAGAAATTGTTCTTCTGGGCCGTAGAGCTGGGACTGAAATATGAACCCTACGGTCAAAATGGCTGGTGGTATGAAATGAAGTTGAAGCTGGCAAGGAAACTTATTTTCAGCAAATGGAAAGAAGGCCTCGGCGGAAACCTAGGTTTGATCTCTTCCGGAAGTGCTGCCCTACAACCACGTCTTGCCCGTATTTTCAACGCTGCCGAATTCGGGGTTATGGAAGGTTACGGACTTACCGAAACCTCGCCCGTTGTATCGGTAAACGATATGCGCAATGGGGGTTTCAGAATTGGTACCGTAGGTAAATTGTTGACAAATACCGAAGTGAAAATTGCCGATGATGGCGAAATTTGCGTGAAGGGGCCACAGGTAATGATGGGCTACTACAAAGATGCCGAAAAATCAGCGGAGGTTTTAAAAGATGGATATTTTCATACAGGAGATATTGGCGAGATCGATGCTGAAGGTTTCCTGAAGATTACCGATCGCAAAAAGGAAATGTTCAAGACCTCAGGTGGTAAATATATAGCACCACAATTGTTGGAGAATCGGTTCAAACAATCGCGGTTCATTGAGCAGATTATGGTCGTTGGAGAAAATGAAAAAATGCCCGCGGCCTTGGTACAGCCTGATTTCGAATTCCTTAAAGAGTGGGCAAAACGCCATAATATAGCATTTACCTCCAATCAAGAACTAGTAAGCAATGAAAAAGTCTTGGAACGTTATCAGGAAGAATTTGATTTGGCCAACGAAAATTTCGCCAAATGGGAAAAGGTAAAAGCGTTCAGACTGACCCCGGATATGTGGAGCATTTCAGACGGCCACCTTACGCCTACCATGAAACTTCGCAGAAAGATCATTAAGGAGATTTACATCGGTCTGTACAATGATATTTATGAACATACGGCCTAGCAGACCATAACCCTTAAAATCAAAAAACCGCGCTATTTTAAAAAGAGTAAGTCATTGATATAGCGTTGACTTTGACCGTTTCAATCTTGTAAAAACCTTTTGTGTGACCTACAATGGCTCCAAGATTCTTAAATAGGAAAAAAGAGGGTTTGTCCAATTTGAATTACCGTTAAGTAATTGATTACCATAATCTTCGTAATGTGTTCTGAACTACTCACCTACTAGAGATAGTAAGGCCAAAGACCAAGACGCTATTTTTTCGAGGGTCAGGTTGTAACATTTTTTGAAAATATATTATGCATGCATAATATATTTTCTTATATTTGATGACCTACAACCGAGCAAATGAAGGAATTAACTATTGATTATGCATTACGAGCCACATGGCAGGCTGTTGCAAGGATGTACAATGAAGAAGCCAAGAATTTTGAAACAACAATGGCTATAGGTTTTACCCTATTAAGTATCGATCCAAAAACAGGTACCCCTTCTACTGCCCTTGGTCCGAAAATGGGAATGGAAGCGACAAGCCTTTCCAGAATTCTGAAAAGCATGGAAGAAAAAGGACTCATAGAGCGCAAGCCGAACCCTAAAGACGGAAGGGGCGTTCTGATCCATTTGACGGCATTCGGACTTGAAAAGAGAGCAGATTCCAAAGGTGTGGTACTTCGCTTCAATGAAGTGGTAAGGCAACAGGTTTCCGAGGAAAAATTAAACGCTTTTTTCGAAGTTACCGAAGCCATCAACAAGATGATCATCCATAAAGAAATATACACGAAAGAGATAGCAACTAATTAACCCTGAATACATCAATGAACAAGCATATTAAAAAGGTAGCGGTCATAGGCTCAGGAATTATGGGAAGCGGTATCGCTTGCCATTTTGCGAATATAGGTGTCGAAGTACTGCTCTTAGACATCGTTCCTCGGGAGCTCAACGAAGCCGAAAAGGCTAAAGGATTAACACTGGCGGACAACATAGTTCGCAACCGTTTAGTGAACGATTCCCTGATGGCCGCCTTAAAATCGAAGCCGTCACCTATTTACCACGAAAAATTCGCAAGTAGGATCACCACTGGAAACCTAGAGGATGATATCGCAAAGGTATCAAAAGTGGACTGGATCATAGAAGTGGTCGTCGAGCGCCTTGATATTAAGCAAGTAGTCTTCGAAAAGCTTGAAAAGCATAGAGCACCAGGAACCTTGATTACTTCCAATACCTCGGGTATTCCTATAAAATTCATGAGCGAGGGTCGCAGTGATGATTTTCAAAAACACTTCTGCGGCACGCATTTCTTTAATCCGGCGCGGTACCTAAAGCTGTTCGAAATTATTCCAGGTCCAAAAACCGATCCCGAAGTACTTGAATTCTTGAATGGCTACGGCGAACAGTTTTTGGGAAAGACTTCGGTAGTAGCAAAAGATACCCCCGCATTTATAGGAAACCGCATCGGTATTTTCAGCATTCAAAGTCTCTTTCACATGGTCAAGGAAATGGGAATGACGGTGGAGGAAGTCGATAAATTGACCGGTCCGGTAATCGGGCGGCCCAAATCGGCAACCTTCAGAACCGTTGACGTTGTTGGTTTGGATACCTTGGTACATGTTGCCAACGGAATTGCCGAAAATTGTAAGGACGATGAGCGTCTTGCCCTTTTCGAACTCCCTGATTTTATAACGACCATGATGGAAAATAAATGGTTGGGAAGTAAATCTGCCCAAGGTTTCTATAAAAAAGCGACCGGGACGGATGGAAAGAGCGAAATCTTGACTTTAGACCTTGATACGATGGCCTATCGCTCCGCAAAGAAGGCAAGTTTCGGTACTTTAGAACTTACCAAGACCATCGATAAAGTAGTCGACCGGTTCGCCGTTCTAGCCAACGGAAAAGATAAAGCCGGTGAATTTTATCGCAAGAGTTTTGGCCAATTGTTCGCCTACGTATCGCATAGAATTCCTGAAATATCAGATGAACTTTATAAAATTGACGATGCCATGAAGGCCGGTTTCGGCTGGGAACATGGGCCTTTCCAGATTTGGGATGCCATAGGTGTCGAAAAAGGCCTGGAATTCATCAAGGCCGAGGGTCAAGAGCCTGCAACCTGGGTCACTGAAATGTTGGCCACCGGGCAAAAAACGTTCTATTCGGTTAGCAACGGAGCAACCTATTTTTACGATATTCCTTCGAAGGCCGCTGCAAAAATACCAGGACAGGATGCTTTTATCATTTTAGATAACATCCGTAAATCAAATGCAGTATTCAAAAACAGCGGGGTCGTCATAGAAGATATCGGCGACGGAATCCTGAACGTAGAATTCCAATCTAAAATGAACACCATCGGTGGCGATGTTTTGGCAGGTCTGAACAAAGGTATCGACCTTGCCGAAAAAGACTTCCAAGGTTTGGTCGTAGGTAATCAAGCGGCAAATTTCTCTGTAGGTGCGAATATCGGTATGATATTCATGATGGCGGTCGAGCAAGAATATGACGAGTTGAACATGGCCATCAAAATGTTCCAAGATACGATGATGCGAATGCGGTATTCATCTATTCCTACAGTTTCAGCACCTCATGGTATGACCTTGGGCGGCGGTTGTGAACTATCACTTCATGCTGATAAGGTGGTAGCCGCTGCTGAAACCTATATTGGTTTGGTTGAGTTCGGTGTAGGTGTGATCCCAGGTGGTGGTGGTTCTAAAGAATTTACGGTTCGGGCGCAGGACACTTTTAAGAAAAATGATGTTGAGTTGAACGTGTTGCAAGAATATTTCCTCACCATAGGTATGGCAAAAGTCTCCACTTCAGCATACGAAGCCTATGATCTGGGTATTTTGCAGCACGGCAAAGACATCGTAGTAGTGAATAAAGACCGTCAAATTGCAACTGCAAAAGCCCATGCCAAACTAATGGCAGAGGCGGGTTATACACAACCTCCGCGTAGAAAGGACATCAAAGTTCTCGGAAAACAGGCTTTGGGTATGTTCTTGGTAGGAACGGATGCAATGGAGGCAAGTCACTATATCAGCGAACATGATAAGAAAATTGCCAATAAGCTGGCCTATGTTATGGCTGGTGGCGATCTATCGGAACCAACAATGGTAGACGAGCAATACCTGCTCGATTTGGAGCGAGAGGCCTTCTTGTCTCTTTGTACCGAGAAAAAGACCTTGGAAAGAATACAGTACATGCTTAAAACAGGTAAACCATTAAGAAATTAAAAAATGAAAACTGCATATATAGTTAAGGCATATAGAACCGCTGTTGGAAAAGCTCCTAAAGGTGTATTCCGATTCAAAAGAACGGATGAGCTGGCCGCTGAGACCATTGAGTATATGATGAAAGAGTTGCCAGATTTCGATAAAAAAAGAATCGATGACGTTATCGTGGGGAATGCCATGCCAGAAGGAAGTCAGGGACTTAACATGGCACGTTTGATTTCTTTGATGGGACTCGATATTGTAGATGTACCCGGCGTTACGGTAAACCGATTCTGTTCTTCGGGTATCGAAACCATCGGTATTGCAACTGCCAAAATTCAGTCGGGAATGGCCGATTGCATTATTGCCGGTGGGGCCGAAAGCATGAGTTCGGTACCAATGACCGGTTATAAGACCGAATTGAATTATGACCTAGTGAATGCAGGGCATGAAGATTATTACTGGGGCATGGGAAATACTGCGGAGGCTGTAGCCAATGAATATAAGGTATCGCGAGAAGACCAAGATGAGTTCGCCTACAATTCCCATATGAAAGCATTGAGGGCACAGGCCGAAAATAGGTTTCAAGAGCAAATCGTACCTATAGAAGTAGAGCAAACCTATATTGACGAAAATGGGAAGAAGGCGACCAAGAAATACACCGTAACCAAGGATGAAGGCCCCCGAAAAGGAACAACCAAGGAAGCTTTGGCCGGACTTCGCCCTGTATTTGCAGCTGGAGGAAGTGTCACGGCAGGAAACTCTTCGCAAATGAGCGACGGGGCTGCGTTCGTATTGATCATGAGCGAGGATATGGTAAAGGAATTGAACCTGCAACCGATCGCAAGGTTGGTCAACTACGCCGCGGCAGGGGTACCCCCAAGAATAATGGGAATCGGGCCGGTAGCGGCCATTCCAAAAGCACTGAAACAGGCTGGTTTAAAACAAGACGATGTGGCATTGATAGAGTTGAACGAGGCCTTTGCGTCGCAATCCTTAGCGGTAATCCGTGAACTGGATTTGAATCCCGATATCGTCAATGTCAATGGAGGTGCAATAGCCTTGGGTCATCCTCTCGGATGCACAGGGGCCAAACTATCGGTACAGGTGTTCGATGAAATGCGCAAGAGAGATATGCAGGGTAAATATGGCATGGTGACCATGTGTGTAGGAACTGGACAGGGTGCCGCCGGAATTTTTGAGTTTTTAAATTAGAAAACAAATAAAGAAATGAATACTGAAGTTGCAAATAAAGAAATTCTTCGAGGAGGGCAGTTCTTGGTCAAAGAGACGAATTGTGAAGATGTTTTCACACTTGAAGACCTGTCGGAAGAACAAAAAATGATGCGTGAAAGCACACAGGAGTTCGTAGATCGCGAAATATGGGCGCATTGGGAGCGTTTTGAGAAAAAAGACTATGCCTTCACCGAGGCCTGCATGCGAAAAGCCGGGGAACTAGGGCTACTAGGGGTGGCCGTACCCGAGGCCTATGGTGGCCTCGGAATGGGCTTTGTATCTACCATGTTGGTTTGTGATTATATCTCAGGGGCAACGGGTTCGTTCAGTACGGCCTTTGGCGCGCATACCGGCATAGGAACTATGCCGATAACGCTCTACGGAACAGAGGAACAGAAGAAAAAATACGTTCCAAGATTGGCAACGGGAGAATGGTTCGGGGCCTATTGTTTGACCGAGCCCGGTGCAGGTTCAGATGCCAATTCAGGAAAAACAAAGGCCGTGCTATCAGAAGATGGCAAGCATTATAGCATTACAGGGCAAAAAATGTGGATCTCGAATGCCGGGTTTTGTAGTATGTTCATTGTATTCGCTCGAATCGAAGATGACAAGAACATAACCGGGTTCATCGTCGAGAACGATCCTGAAAACGGGATCACTATGGGCGATGAGGAAAAAAAACTGGGCATACACTCCTCCTCTACCCGCCAAGTATTCTTTAACGAAACCATGGTTCCGGTAGAAAATATGCTTTCAGAGCGCGGTAACGGCTTCAAAATAGCAATGAACGCCTTGAACGTTGGTCGGATAAAATTAGCCGCAGCGTGTTTGGATGCCCAACGTCGTGTTATCGGAGAGGCTACAAAATATGCCAATGAACGCATACAGTTCAAAACACCGATTATAAATTTCGGTGCCATTAAGGGAAAGATCGCAACTATGGCCACCAACTGTTATGTGGGCGAATCTGCCAGTTACAGGGCAGCGAAAAACATTGAAGACAGGATAACAATAAGAGAGTCGGAAGGAAATACGCACCAAGAGGCCGAACTAAAGGGAGTAGAGGAATATGCCATTGAATGTTCCATTTTGAAGGTAGCCGTTTCTGAACACTGCCAAGAAACCACTGATGAGGGAATCCAGATCTTCGGGGGTATGGGCTTTAGCGCCGACACCCCGATGGAATCAGCTTGGCGAGATACCCGTATCGCCCGTATATACGAGGGCACCAACGAAATCAATAGAATGTTGGCCGTGGGCATGCTGGTCAAAAAAGCAATGAAAGGCCATGTAGACCTGTTAGGGCCGGCAACTGCTGTTGGGGAAGAACTGATGGGAATTCCCTCTTTCGACACACCTGATTTTTCAGAACTTTTTGCCGAGGAAAAAGATCTGGTAACGCGATTGAAAAAAGTATTCTTAATGGTTGCGGGTAGTGCCGTTCAGAAATTCGGCGCCGAATTGGAAAACCACCAACAATTGATGATGGCCGCTTCCGACATACTGATACAGGTCTATATCGCCGAATCTGCCCTATTGCGCACAGAAAAGAATGCAAAACGTTTTGGGGAAGATTCGCAACTGACGCAGATCGCCATGTCTAGGCTTAATCTTTACAACGCGGTAGACATCATCATAAAAAAGGGAAAAGAAGCGATAGTTTCTTTGGCGGAAGGCGACGAACAGCGCATGATGCTAATGGGCTTGAAACGTTTCACAAAATATACCAATTACCCGAACGTAGTAGCTTTACGCACGCAAATTGCCGATAAAGTAGCTGCCGACAATGGGTACACCTTTGACTAATTCAGATGTGGACTTCTGTAACAGAAGGAGAGACCGCCCGCCCCTATGTGGGCGGTTTTTTTGTGCTTTCTTGTATTGT
>JBHJNU010000089.1:0-24631 GCA_050330515.1 Flavobacteriaceae bacterium
GATGAAAACGGGAATACCCAATTCTATGATAAAGAAGAGGATAATTACAAACAGGATCATGCCCAACTCTTGTGGAACGAACAATTGAATGAAAAATGGAGCACCAATATTGCGCTGCATTACACACGGGGTCGCGGTTATTTTGAACAATTCAGGGAAGATGATGATTTCGCTACCTATGGTTTTACGCCCGTTACCGTAAACGGGGAAGAAATAAACGCTACAGATTTGATCCGTCGTCGCTGGCTTGACAATGACTTTTTTGGAACCGTTTTTTCGGCAAACTATCGCGATGAGAATTTAAATTTTATTTTAGGCGGGGGATTTAACAAGTATGTTGGGGATCATTTTGGGGAGGTCATTTGGGCGCAATTCGGCAGTACGGGTATTCGTGACAGATATTATGACGATACTTCAGTAAAGACCGATTTCAATTTATACACCAAGGCGAATTATAATCTTGATCAACAATGGAGTCTTTTTGGTGATTTACAGTATCGGACGGTAGGATTCGAGGCCAACGGAGAAGAGACTGGGTTGGTCGATGACAGTTTTAATTTTTTCAATCCAAAGGCAGGGGTAACTTTTGATATGAACCAAAACAATAACTTCTACCTCTCCTTTGCGGTAGCAAATCGTGAACCCAATCGAAACGATTATGAAAACGGAAATCCTGAGCCAGAACGACTTAATGATTGGGAGCTGGGTTGGCGCTATGTGACTCCCGATGTTCAGGTTAGTACCAATGTGTATTACATGAATTATCAGAACCAACTGGTTTTAACAGGGGCTCTGAATGATGTAGGTGCACCTTTACGTGAAAATATTGGCGATAGTTACCGCCTTGGATTAGAAATCGATGCGAACGTGGCTTTGGGCGAAAAGTTTAGATGGAGTGCCAATGTGGCACTAAGTAGCAATAAAAACCAAGGTTTTGTATTTGAAAGAAATGGGGTTTTACAAGATTTAGGCAATACTAATATTGCCTTTTCCCCCAATGTGGTCTTGGGAAATATGTTGGCCTATACCCCAACTAAAAATCTGCTAATTTCAGCCTTAACCAAATATGTCGGGAAACAATATATGGGTAATATCGATTCGGAAGTGTCGCTGTTGGAAGCCTATTCGCAAACAGATCTCAACATTCAATACGTAATCGATTGTAGTTCATTTATTAAAAGTATCACACTATCTGGCCTGCTAAACAATGAGTTCAATGAGGTGAATGTGACCAATGGGTATTTTTTTACGTTTGATGACACCGCTGACACGGGTGAGGTTACAACATTCGAGGGAGCTGGGTTCTACCCGCAGGCAGGGATCAACCTTTTATTGGGTGCAACGGTACGGTTTTAGACGAAGTGAGGGTTTTAATAATTATCCGATAAAAGGGTGTTCTAGCTTGCATTTGAACACCCTATTTGATCGATAAATACCTAAATTTACCAGATGCCAATACTAAAGATCAAAACCATTATAAAGTCTGATATTCACATAGTATTCGATTTAGCGAGAAGTATCGACCTGCACGTGATTTCTACCCAACATACCAATGAAAAGGCCATTGCCGGCAGAACAAGCGGTTTAATCGAATTGGGCGAGTGGGTTACATGGCGGGCCAGGCATTTTGGTATGTACCAAAGGTTAACATCTAAGATAACGGCTTTTGAAAAACCATTTTACTTTGTAGACGAAATGGTTGAAGGCCCTTTTCAAAGCTTTAAACATGAGCACCTATTCGCCGAGGAGAATGGAATCATTACGATGACCGATATATTCAACTACAGTTCTCCTTTGGGTGTACTAGGAAAACTGGCAGACCACCTGTTCTTAAAAAAATATATGACGGACTTACTGTCTATAAGAAATTCGGTTATCAAAGATTTTGCAGAATCGGATAAATGGAAAGCAGTAGTCAAATGAAGATCTTGATTCTTGGTGCGACCGGGAGAACAGGAAAGTATGCCTTACAATTTGCCTTGCAAAAAGGATATTTGGTGAACGTTCTTGTACGCGATGCGTCAAAAATAATGCCGGCCGATAATTTAAGTGTATTTGAAGGCAATACCACGAACAAAGACGATTTGCAGAAGGCTGCCTTTGGTTGTAGTGCCATGCTATCTGTCTTGAACATTTCAAGAACTTCTGATTTTCCCTGGGCAACATTGCGTACGCCCAAAACATTTTTGTCTGACACTATGAAAAATTGCATCGATGTCGCACAAGTGTTAGGTATCAAAAGAATGGTCGTTTGCTCCGCTTGGGGTGTTGCCGAAACGGCTAACGATGTTCCGCTTTGGTTTCGGCTAATGATCCGGTTCAGCAATATTGGGCTTGCCTATGCCGAACACGAACACCAAGAAAAACTGTTGGTGGCAAGCAATCTGTTTTGGACGATCGTTCGCCCTGGTGGTTTGACCAATACTAAGGGGGCAGAAAGCATTCGAATGAGTTTTGAAAATCGCCCGAGGCCCCATTTGACCATTTCGAGACGGTCGGTAGCACGGTTTATGGTCGAAGCCATAAATACCAGATCGCTGATCGGAAAACTTCCGGTGATATCAAAAGAGTAAAGTTTTAATTGGAAATAAGTACCGTATTTCCATTGAACCTAGCGCGGTATTCTAACATGTCAAAGAACCGGTTACCATCATCGGGCCTATCGAGCATTTGACCGGTTATCAAACTGTACCGGTAATCTTCGCATGAACAGGTGGCTACCTGACCGTTGCCCACCATTCTAGAACAGTCGTTCGGCGCGTGGTTCGGGCAGCTTGCCTCGAATACCCTGAACACATTGAAGCCGGTGTTGGTGACGAAAGCACCCCTTGTGCCCACTTGTTCATTGTCAATGTAAATGGTGCTTCCGGGGTTGGTCAACGAACTGTACAGAGGAAGATTCAGGTTAATCTCGAAGACGAAGCCCAATTCTTGTAAATATGGATTCCTATTGGTAGATTGTTTATCACATGAAAGTAAAAAAAACAGTAAAAAAAGGCTGAAAATACGCTTCATATCTTAGAGTCTATTTAGTAAAAGATGCTCAAAAGTGAACAAAAAAAATGTATATTTGTCTTAATCCTCTCTTAAAAGCCGAGAATTTTACGGCATGTGCAGAGGATTTTGTTATTTAGGTCAACGGTACTCTTAAAATACAATGAAATTACTGTGACCCGCACAAGTTAAACGAGAATGCTATGAGTAACGTATCTTATTATACAGCAGAAGGCCTAAAAAAGTTAAAAGACGAGCTGAACCAATTAAGGGATGTAGAACGCCCTAAAGCCTCGCAGGCCATTGCCGATGCACGTGATAAAGGGGATCTGTCCGAGAACGCTGAATATGACGCCGCAAAAGAGGCACAGGGTCTTCTTGAAATGCGCATCTCTAAGTTGGAAGAGACGGTCGCCAATGCCCGGTTGATCGATGAATCTCAACTTGATACTTCAAAAGTATTGGTGCTTTCAACGGTTAAGTTGAAGAACCAAAATAACGGTATGGTCATGACCTATACCTTGGTAGCCGAAAGTGAGGCCGACCTGAAAACCGGTAAAATTTCGGTGAGTTCGCCCATAGGCAAAGGCCTTTTGGGCAAAAAAGTGGGTGAAACGGCCCAAATAACCGTGCCTAACGGTACCTTGAAATTTGAAATACTTGAGATAACCCGGGCGTAAAGTATATTTTGCCTGTATAATCGAAAATAAATGGTAACCCAACCGTTTTAAGTCGATTTTTGAATTGAAGCCTAAACCTCAACTTGACCATGCCAACCCTGTTCACCAAGATCGTCAACGGCGAAATACCGTGTTATAAAATTGCGGAAGACCAAGATTTCTTGGCTTTTTTAGACATCAACCCCAATGCCGTGGGGCATACCCTGTGTATTCCCAAAAAAGAAGTGGACAAGATCATGGATTTAGATGAGGCAACGTATATGGGTCTTATGGCTTTTTCAAGAAAAGTGGGCAGGGCGATTGAATTGGCCATTGACTGTAAACGGGTGGGCATGACGGTCATAGGCCTTGAAGTGCCCCATGTTCATGTACATTTGATCCCCTTGAACAGTATGGAAGATGCCCGTTTCCTTAAAAAAGTGACACTTTCTACAGAAGAATTTATGGCTGTTGCCGAAAGGATCAAGGCTAGAATCAAATAACGCCTTGGTTTAAAACAAAGACTATTGCAGCCACAAGCGCCGTTATTACCAGCATCAACACGTAAAACAACGTATTGAACTTCAACGAAGTCTTCTCGGGGCTCACCATTTTTTGATAATATTCAAATATGCGCTCTATGTCATCGGTCCATTTGGAAGGATAAACATCAGAACCACATTTGTTACATCTAATCTGATTGCTTATCTCACCGGTTACGCTGTGAAAAAGTTTGCCGTAGCGATGTTTTTGATAAAAGAGGAGCGTCAAGCCTTGATGGAAACATTCTGGGCAGTTGTTGGCCAGGTTCGCCTCTTTAATCAGTACTAACTTTTCCTTGGCCATAATTATATTCTAACTTTTAAGAAGTTCTTCATTTTTTCATCAGGTTCAAATTGATATGGTAGCGAAGTTTGATCCATTGGCCCCAAGCAGCATTGAGCCTTCAAGTAAAACTACCATACCTATTGTTTCTTTTGACCTTGTTCACCTACCCGCAATGATATCTGCATTGTGGTGCCTTCTTTACTTGACGAAAGTACTTTTATTTTTCCTTTGTGGTACTCTTCGACGATCCTTTTGACAAGCGAAAGACCTAGGCCCCACCCTCTTTTTTTTGTGGTCACGCCCGGGTTAAAGATAGTTTTATAATCGCTCTTTGGTATACCATGGCCCGTATCGGATACCAGAATGTTGACAAAACCACCATCGTGCACAATCTCGATCCCAATCTTACCTCTACCTTTCATGGCATCGATACCGTTTTTGACCAGATTTTCTATTGTCCAATTATAGAGTGACTGATTAAGTAGTACGGGCATATGTTCAACTTTTGAGTCAAAAGAGAAATGAATTAGTTTCGAGCTCCGCAATTTGAGATAGTCATAAGCGTCTTGGGTCTCCTTTACAATGTCATATTCATCTAACTTTGGTAAGGAGCCTATTTTTGAGAATCGCTCGGTGATCATTTCTAAACGTGAAATGTCCTTCTCGATTTCTTGGGTAATTTCAGGGCTGATGTTCTCGGCTTTCAACAGTTCGTTCCAACCCAATAAAGAAGAAAGTGGCGTGCCGATCTGGTGGGCGGTCTCTTTGGCCATGCCTGCCCAAAGTTTGTTCTGTTCTGATGCTTTGTTGGTTTTGAAGAAGAAGAAAATGACCGCCCCGAAAAGAAAGATAATGAGCATCAGGGCGATGGGGTAGTACTTTAGTTTGTTCAAAACCTCTGAGTTGCCATAATACAAAGTAGCTAAATGTTCGCCTTGCTGGTCTATTTCTATCGGGGTGTTCTCACCTCTGAACTTTAGGATCCTATTTTTAATATAAGACGTATCGGTAGCCTGTTCTGGCGGTATATTATTGGTTTTGACCGATCCGTCTTTGTTCACCAAGATCATGGGCGTAGAATTGTTGTTTTGAAAAACCTTTAAAGGCAGATCACCAGGATCTTCGTCAAGTGAGGCCTGCAGCAGTGTTGAGTGTGCAGTCGCCCAGATTTCCATTTTGTTCCGCTCTTCTTCCTTGAACTTTTTGAAGAAGCTATTGGTATTCCATAAAATGAGGCTTACGATGACGAAGGCCGAGATCAGTAAAACGATGTTGGAGGTCTTGTTTTTAGGATTGAAGTTCATCCGGTCTTTGCTGTGGCTTCAAAGATAAAGTAATTTCAGTAAAATGCTTATTTTGAGATTTCAGGCCTACCCCTTGGCCATAATGTTCGTGCGCTTTATGCGATTTTCAAAATGTGGATTAATCGTTTCCTTAGACCGGAGAAGCATGACGCGCACATAATAGGCCCTGCCCACTAGCCCACTTAAACTAAAATAATTGGGCGACTGATAATGTTTAATAACTTGTTTCTTTTTTGTTAGGTTGATTATGGTATTACCGTTACTTTTAAAGACTATAAACTAATTTAGTTAACATATAATTCATAGTCATGGAAGTACAAGGAAAAGTAAAGATGATCGGCGAGACACAAACCTTTGGAGGCAACGGTTTTAGAAAAAGAGAACTCGTCATTACTACAGAAGAGCAGTACCCACAGCATATCATGATCGAGTTCGTACAGGATAAGTCTGATTTGTTGAACAACCTTTCTCAAGGGCAAGATGTAAAAGTGGGCATTAACCTTAGAGGTCGCGAATGGACGAATCCTCAGGGGGAAGTAAAATACTTCAATTCAATTCAAGGTTGGCGTGTCGAGGTCTTACAGGCAGCACAGCAGGGCGCAGCCGGAGTTCCTCCCGTACCGCCGGCGGAAGCTTTCGAGCCGGTTGATAGTTTGAACGAGGAAGAGCACGACGACCTGCCCTTCTAAGAACCTTGACCAATGTTCAAGGTGGCTAAAAATCCACGCTTAATAGAGTACCGGACCCCAAAAAGTTTTAATCTTTTGGGGTCTTTTCAATCTTGGTGACCTTTAATTTTAAACAAACCCTTGTGGAAAGATAAAGCACAGAATCCTATGTTCTTCCTTACCGATCGATTGGAATTTCCACCTGTAGACAACGCCGATGCCGAGGGCCTCCTGGCCGTTGGGGGCGACCTTTCACCAGAGAGTTTGTTATTGGCATACCAAAACGGAATCTTTCCATGGTTCAATGAAGATTCGCTGATATTATGGTGGGCTCCTGATCCACGCATGGTCATGCATCCGTCTAAAATAAAAATTTCTAACAGCATGAAGCAAGTGTTGAAAAGTGGTCGGTTCACACTCACGAAAAACACCTGTTTTGAAGAAGTTTTGAACCAATGTGCCAAGGTAAAAAGGCGGGGACAAAATGGCACTTGGATCACTGATGATATGAAGAAGGCCTATTTGAAACTTCATCAAAAGGGGTTTGCCAAATCGTATGAGGTTAAGCAAAACGATAAACTGGTGGGAGGGTTGTACGGCGTAGACCTAGGACATATTTTCTGCGGTGAAAGCATGTTCAGCCTAGTAAGCAATGCGTCAAAATTCGCATTTGTAAAACTGGCCCAAGAATTAGAAGAAAAACAATACCTACTTATCGATTGCCAGCTTTACACGACACATTTGGCAAGTTTGGGCGCTGAAGAAATTCCGAGATCTGAATTCATGAAAATTTTAAAGCGATAGTACCAAAGAAGTTAAGAAGAACAGCACATTTTCTGTTTTATGGGTATAGTCTTCAAAACGATATTCCATGCCTACTTGAAGTCTGGTCTTTTCGGCAAGGAGCCAACCGATCTCTCCGGTAAATCGCTGGTCATATTGTGGTAAATTGTTGACTGCGATACTCAACAGGCTTTCAGTGGAGACTACCAGGTAGGCTTCGCCAAGGTCAAGCTGCTCGCCCTGCAACGGAAAATCGACTGCGAAACGATAGCGGAAACGATGGGTGGTCAAAGAAGGCGTGATACGTTGCTCTGCACGAAAACGATGCCCAAAGCGCACCGTTCGTGGGTTGAATGTGATGTTGTACTGTTGTATTAGCCGTAGCTCATTTTCTTTGGACGTTTCAAAATTTTCACGAAAACGGTACAGAATACCGAATGAGAAGCTTTGATTGTCCTGTATTTTAAAATCGGAAAAATGCCCGAAATCCACTTGTCTTGCCCTAAACCGAAATTGCTGTTCTTCAAAAAGATAGCTGCGTTGAATCAATGAAAAGTTATGTGAGTAGCTGGCCGTGACCTTGTAGTTCAATGCAACCTGCGGTTGAAGGTAGATGGTAAGGTTTTCTTGGGCAAGTAACGAATGCAGGCAAAAAAGACCGCTAAAACAAACTGCTTTTTTAATAAAGGATATGATCATAGTTTGGGGGGAGCGATTTTCTGACCGACCTGAAGCTGCCGTTGGCGTCGAAAAGAATTTCATATTGTTCAAAATGGCCGTCTTTTTTGCCCGCAACCACCAACTCATAGTTTATAGAAGGCAATAATAGGTTCTGAAAGGCATTCTTGATGGTCGTTTCAGGATTGCCACTCTCTGATACTGGGTACTGTTGCTGCATTCGTCGAATGCGGTATTTGATAAAACTGGAGGCGAGATAAGAGTTTATTTGCGCGAAGGTCTCCTTGGGAATATCAGTAGCTTGGATCACTATCTCAATATCTTCCAAACTGCCGTGTTTATCGAACTCGATGCTATACCAAAGGCGCTCTTTCTTGAACTTGGCCTCATAGCTGACCTTGGCACTATCCACTTCCTTATAAAATCGAATGCGCCTTGCGCCATCCAACTTTTCAGAAATATACCCCAAGGCTTTTTCAGGAAATTGAGACTTTAGTATGCGATGTTCCCGCTCGTTTTTGTTCTGTGCAAAAGCGAAATAGCCACAGAGTAATAAAAAATGAAAAAAGATTATATTTTTAAGTGCCATGTCAGTTAATACTTCAAATTAGACTTAGACCTATGGGCTAGCATCAATTTCAGACAGCGGCATATCTGAAGCATCCTACTTCGTGGTCATTTACCATGCCAGTAGCCTGCATATGTGCATAAACCACCGTGCTGCCTACGAACTTGAACCCTCTTTTCTTAAGGTCTTTACTCAGGGCATCGGAAATAGCCGTTGTCGCCGGAGCTTTTTTGTAATACTCGACCTTGTTCTTGATCGGTTTTCCGTTTACGAATCCCCATATATAGTCGCTGAAACTGCCAAATTCTTTTTGTACTTGCATAAATGCAACGGCATTGCTCACCGTTGCGCGTACTTTAAGTTTATTCCTTACGATGCCCTCATTTTGCAATAGAGCTTCGATTTTCGTCTCATCGTATTTCGCGATCTTTTTATAATCAAAATGGTCAAAGGCCAAACGGAAATTTTCGCGTTTTCGAAGAATGGTAATCCAGCTCAATCCTGCTTGAAAGGTCTCTAAAATTAGAAATTCGAAAATAGTCGCATCATCTTTAACCGGCACGCCCCACTCCAGGTCATGGTAAGCCTCGTAAAGCGAATCGCCTTTGCACCAGCCGCATCTGTTTTTTGCATTCACTACCTATGTTTTATCATCAAAGATACCGCATTAATGTAAATAGATAATTTTCAGATGGGCCATTTTAGCCAATGCCCCCAAAAAATTATGGACCACTTGGTTACTGCGAAAGCGTTCGCGTTGGCGTGTATTCTTTTTTTAGTTTTCGAAGGTTAGCTTTCGCAACTTTCAATGTTCTTAAGGTATTCTTTTTTTTCTGGGTATGTGTTGCCATTCTTTGAAGAATGTTCTTCAGGGTCTCCACGGCCTCGACGATGTAAGGGCCTTTGTTAAGCATAACGCATTCCGCCTGTGCGCTAATAGTAACATCGGAAATTTCGGCCCTTGTGGCTATTCCTTTCTTTGCAAGGTTGTCAAGCACCTGTGTAGCCCATATTACGGGTACGTGCGCTGCTTCGCAAAAAAGCATGATCTGATTTTGAACTTCCGATATTCTATCAAAACCAACCTCTACGGCCAAATCGCCCCGTGCGATCATAACCCCTATCTTTGGTCGCTTCATGGCTTGGAAAAGTATGGCGGGCAGGTTTTCAAAAGCTTCTACGTTCTCTACCTTGAATATGACCCCGGTCTTGGTATCATCGGCTTTTTGAAGCTCCCCATATAAGATTGCAACATCTTCGGCATTCCTAACAAATGAATAGCCTATCAAATCTGCATTCTTGGTAACAAATGGCAGTAGTTCTAGATCTTCGGGGGTGAGGGACGGAAGATTTAAATGTGTGTCTGGTAAATTAATGCCCTTGGCCGAGGCCAGTTTTTTCTTATAGGCGTTCATTATTTCAAGCAGCACCCCATCTGCAGATTTCTCAATGGCCAATGCCTCTATGGTGCCATCATCAAAGAACACACGTTGGCCAACCTTTAGGTCGTCAATTATCTGGGGCAATGAAACGCAGACTATCGGAACTTCGTTTTGTAGTAGCCTAAGGTTATTGGTCTGCTGTACTGCATCGTCTTTTCGCAGTAACAAATGGTCTTTTGTATTGATCTTTAAAGACTCGGCCGGGAATAGGCCTGGTTTTGACTTTTCCTTCGCATAAATGGTTGTTGTTCTAATCTTAGGCCCGGGCAGATCCATATAAATGGTTATGGGAAGCTCTAGCTGACTACTAATAGTGCGCAAATTATGTAGTGTTTTGTCCCATAACTCTTGGTCGCCGTGACTTAGGTTGATCCGGGCGATTTCCATTCCGGAATTCATAAGTCTTTTCAGCAGCTCTTTGTCATGGGCGGCTTCGTCGGGCATGGTGACCATTACCTGGGTGTTATGTAGTTTTTTTTCGGAACGGAACAGTATGTTCGCATGTTTCTGTAGCAACTTCTTGCTTTTAGCAAACCCGATTACTTCCATATCTGCATTTCCTTCCCATTTTTTATCGCGTAACAATGTTATTAGGCGTAAGGCGCTTGAAATATTGTGTGATACGTAACCAGCACCACTACCTAAAGATGAGATCCCCAATTCCGATAATCCGCCCTGTATGGTACGAATGTCATGACTTCTTAGCAAGATATAGCGGTAAAGGTTCTTAGCACTTAGTCTATACTGCCTATGAACCTTCGAGGCTATGGTATCGGCCAATACCTCGTCATTTACCAAAATGCGATAAATTTTGTCTAGCGCAGTTTCCAATTTTCTTAGTTGCATGGGGAAGTTGTTTGTAGATTAGAACCAAATGGGTCGTTCAAATTAGGGGTACTTTTTGTAAGGAACCAAAAGAAGGTTAACTAGTAGCCATGTTGCTTTTAAATTAATTCAAGAAGTTGACCACCCCTGTGTCCATATCATAGACCGCTCCATGAATATCAATTTCTCCTTTTGCCAACATGTCGTTCAGAATGCGGCTATCTTTTTTGATTTTGCTTAGTGCATTACGCACGTTGTTTTCGCTAACTTCGTGCACTAAAAGACGGTTTTGAGAGGTTCTGGCTCCTTTAGAAACTGTTGACATTTTTACGGCGGGAGCAATGTTTTTTAGCATTTTAGTAATATTGCCAAGCTTAGCTCCGTCGATGGCGGCATGAATGGCGCCACAGTTCTCATGTCCCATTACCAGAATTAGTTTGGCACCTGAAACTTTGCAGGCGAATTCCATACTTCCTAGAATATCGTTGTTTATAAAATTCCCGGCGACCCTTGCTACGAATAGATCGCCTATTCCCTTATCAAAAACATCCTCAACAGGAACCCTACTATCAACACAAGAAAGAATAATAGCTTTCGGGTACTGCCCTGCAACACTCTCCCTGATTTGAATAGAATGGTCGCGGGCGGTCAGGTCACTTCGCACAAATCGTTCGTTTCCTGCCTGAAGACTTAGAAGCACGTCTTTAGGCGTTAATGCGGCCTGTTCTTGCGCGGTGAGTACCTGTTCAACTAGTATACGGCTCTTGTCTATCTCAATTTTTTCGCCCGATTCTTGGGCGATTGCCGCAGTTTGTATTGATAGCGATAGCACGGTCGCTAAGCTTGGTAAAAGTGTCTTCATAAGTTTAAGTGTTAATTTTTATAAAGGTAATTAGTAATTCACATAATGAAAATAATACTACTCACAAATAATAGTTAAACTACTTAAGTATAATAGTATAACTATCATATCAACAAGGACTATACCACGCATACAAGTAGATCCAGCACCCAAGGTAGTTGGTCAACATAGCAAAAGCTAGGGTTTAAGTAAAGGTTACCGTATTCCTTTAATGAGCAGCCCGTTCCAACCTATCGTTGATGGTTTTTCCTAGCCCTTTCTCCGGGAGTTTTTCGGCTATGATCAGATCTAGACCAAGGTGATCTAAACGGTGCATAGCGGCGTATAAATTATGCGTGGCCTCTATAAGATCACCTAATTCTGATAGTACTTCTAATCTTGCAATTTTCCAATTTTCCTTGCCTGATTTAAGACGTAATAGTCCAACTTGTTTATTCGAATTTTCGTTCAATACCTGCTCAATGTTATCGGTAAGTACCAATTTCGTTTTTGGAGCGTAATGTTTTAACAACATTCCAGGGGCATCTGGGGTATCATCATTTTTCGTATCGACCTTTATTTTTCCTATCACCTCTTCTATTTCTTCAATGGAAATAGAACCATGTCGATAGAGCACTGCACCGTCTTTGTCAAAACCTATAATAGTTGATTCTACACCACGTTCGCAAGGCCCGCCATCGAGCACCAACGTGAGGTTATCCTTAAAATAGTGGTCTACGTGTTCAGCGGTCGTAGGGCTGATTGACCCGAACGGATTCGCGCTAGGTGCGGCAAGCGGAAAGTCAAGCTTTTCCAGTAGTGCGAGGGCTACTTTGTGATTGGGCATCCGAACGGCAACAGTGGGTTTTCCGGCTGTTATGAGATCGGAGATATGGGACTGCTTTTTCAATACGAGGGTGAGCGGCCCTGGCCAAAATACCTTGGTTAACTTAAGGGCGGCATCAGGAATATCCTTCGCAACCTCGTTTAGCCCTTCAACCGATTTGATATGAACAATCAAGGGGTTGAACAGCGGCCTCTTTTTCAGCGCGAATATTTTCTTGACCGCTTTTTCGCTATAGATATTGCCTGCCAGTCCGTACACCGTTTCGGTGGGTATGGCTACTACATCTTCTTGGTTCAAGACCGCAACGGCCTCGTCAATAGCAGTGGTTATCATGATTCTTCCTTTTTTTCTTAAGGATTGCACATATCGCAATACGTCGGGTCTTCTTTCTTCTTGCCATGGGGGTACTGTGCCTCCTTTGTAAAATGGCAAACTTGGCAAATATAAAGGTAACTTAAGGTAGAATTGGTAGGATAAGCACATAAACTGCAGGGGAGTCCTTTTTTTGCATCCACAATTCCAAAACCTGGGGTTTGGCAATCGGGGCAAACCGACTTGATCTTCTGCACCAACTTTTGGGTAGCTTTTTCAATGACGCCCATGCGCATGGGGTTATACAGGGCGCGCATATCAGTTTCAACATATACCGAACCATGGTTGACCCTCAGTTTCTCGAAAGATTCCAGTAAAAGCGCCTTATTACTTATACCTTTGTGCATGTTCAAATGGCTTTCTTTAGATTGACGGAGTATCAGTGCATGCGAAGGAAAACCTGCCTTTATCGAAAATTCAATTAATTCTGCTGAAGTAGTTACTAGGGCTCCATTAAAATTGGTTTCCATACTAAGTTCCTTGGCTACAATTTCCAAATTGTTCTTTCGATCTATGAAAACCAATATTTCTTCATCGGCATGTGCAAAAAAAATACTCGGGTGCGCCCCAAAAGAACCTTCACTTGATACGGCAAGATCGCAAGAAGTTGCGTTCATGGCCAGTTCGCATTTTTTGCGCGCTGTGGTAAGCGGATCAAACCGTCTTTCAAGCTCACCGGTAAAAGTGCCCAAGAGATCGGTATCGAGGTCTGGAGGGGTAAAACAGGTTACGCCAAGTTCCTTTTCTAAGTGGGGCGCTATCACACTTTCCTTTTGGTGTTTGGTCGCTATAACGAGTTTTCTTCCTTCAAATGAGAAGCGCATTTTTAATTAAGTTGTACTATGCACAGGTAGAGGGGCATACCTAAGGTTATATTAAAGGGGAAAGTTATCGCCAAGGCCATAGGAAGGTAAAGACTTGGGTTCGCTTTCGGCGCGACAATACGCATAGCTGCCGGTACGGCGATATATGAGGCACTTGCCGCTAAAATCGCGAAAAGGAAACGATTTCCGACATTATCGGAAAAAACCGAGCTAGCGAAAGCGACAACACACCCATTCAGTAATGGAACCACAATCGCGAAGAGAAATGCGAACCATCCTTCCTTTAAAAAATCATTCAGTTTTTTCCCGCTGGAAATGCCCATATCCAAAAGAAAAACGGCTAAAAATCCTTTAAAAATATCGGTTGTGAACGGTTCAATACCCCTTGCTTGTTGATCGCTAGCCAAGAAACCAATAACCAGACTACCAAGGATCAAGAGTACACTGCCGTTGGTGAGCGAATGGTGCAAGACTTCGTTCATCTTTGTCTTCTCTTTGTTGGCTTTTTGAAAATATGACATGAGCAATACACCAATAATGATTGACGGTGCCTCCATCAATGCCATCACCGCCACCATATGGCCGCCAAAAGTGATCTTTTCGATTTCCAAAAAAGATACCGCTGTAACGAAAGTAACGGCACTCACAGATCCATAGGCGGCCGCAATAGCGCCTGAATTTGCTACGCTGAACTTACGTCGCAAAATAAAATAAGTGTACAGCGGTATAAAAAGGGCAAGAAATAGACCGAATAGTAAAGACCAAAGTATTTCCATATCGAAGGTGCTGTGAGATAGTTCCATTCCGCCTTTGAAACCAATGGAGAGCATCAGATATAGTGAAATGAATTTTGAGGAGTTGGGTGGAATTTCAAGGTCGCTTTTGACCTGTACCGCAATGATGCCAAGAAAGAAAAAAAGCAGTGCCGGGTTGGTAAGGTTGTCAATTAGTAAATGCAGGTCCATTTAGGGTATATGGTTTTAGGTCGCCCCGTGGGGAGGCGCCAAGGTTGATTGACTTTTTAGAATAGGTTCGTCGGCAAAAAAAAGGGGAACAGCTTAAGGCCGTTCCCCCAGATTGCGAATCAGCAAAACAAGAGAGACTATAACCGTGGCCGGCAGTAGCCGGTCTAGAAAAATATTGTCATTAAGTACAGAAAGAAAAATGAATAGAGCTAAGACCAGCAAGGCTAAAATGGTAAATTGTTTAGTGCGCTGCACAGAGACTTGATCTTTGTTGTAAGGCATAACTAAAATTTCAAGGGTTTATATGAATTAGGCTTACATTATTTTTGAACAGGGTCGGCCACGGTGATTTCCAACTTGCCCTTGATCTGTAATTTGAGGCCTTGTTGTCTGATTTTAGCTAAAAATTCCTTGGCTATTTTTTTTTCGTTTTCGAGCTCGGCGATGCGACCGGAATCGTAAGTTGTTTTGGTGTTACAATTACCTTCTAATATTGAAAGGCGATGCAGTTTGTGAAAGTTTATTTTCTCATCTAAAAGGGTCTGAATTAAAAATGACGCCTCTGACGAAGTAAATTCGCCTTCCACCAATCTAATGGTCTGTTTTGTTTTTTTGATTACTTCGAGTTCCGCTGTTTTCATTTCTATGATTTATGGGTTACAACACCTTATGATTTTCGTCGGGTTCAAAGTTCTATACAATTATTCATTAATTTTTATTTATATTTCTTATCTAAAACATAAAAATAAATTATGTTTAATACTCTGGTTTTGTCTCAAAAAGTGTTGAGGAACCATATTCAAAATAGTGTGTTCTAAAGCTGAGTTTTGATTTTGACCAATCTTATGTCGATAACACTGTCTATTTTCACATCATAGCCTTCATCTCTCGCTTTTAGAATCAGGTCTTTGGCTTGGTTTTTGGCTATTTTCAGCGCCTTGATACGTTGTTCTGAATGGCTGGTGTCACCATTAAAGCGTTCTTGAACACTCAATAGTTGCAAATTGTGGAATTTGATTTTATCACTGATCAAAGAGAAAAGTACATCGGCCGCTTCTACCGGCGAAAATGTACCCTCCACCAGTTGAATGTTTTGGCTAGTACCTGTCATGTGGTTTTAGTTAAAAAAAAGAACTGTATTTCTTTAAGGGTCTTGCTATTAAGAGGCAGAGTAATACAAGGGCATAGGCAAGTTCAAGGTGGGTTGAAGAGCCTTCATAGTGTTTTAGAACCACCAGGCAAGCCACCTTCACTAGAATTCCAAAGGCGATATAGCGGTGTATTCTTGGTGGTGTCATGATCCGTTGGGTTTTAATTGGCGCAAATGGTTACTGGCCTTGACCCAGAGAAAAGCTTGGCTTTCCGTCAAAGGCGTACAGGTTTTCAGTCTTAATGACATCAATATTAGTTTCTACAGCATCATTGAGTAGAACCACAAGATGCCCGTTGCTGATCGGACCGTTTTTAGAACTGAATCGACATCGCCAATGATCGGTGCAGAATGTTTCTTCAAATCCATTGGGCCAAACCTTTATACCGCGATTGGTGATCATAGTCAAGGAGAGGTCATCATTGTTCAGTGATCGCATCTTTTTGGCCAGTTCGTCGGCTTCAGTGCCTGCCCAATGAACGAAAAGGTCAATACCCAACAACTCTTTTGTAGCACTTGGCTTTCTTTTATATTTCGGAATCTTGATAACATTCCCCTTTTCGTAGGTTACTTTTTTTAAAGTTGAGGGATCTTTTTGCATGTTGTTGATGACCGCATCGGCGAACGCCTTGGTGCCTACCCTTTGTTTACTGATGCCTTCTTTATAGATGTCATAGGTATGAATGCCATCTTCAATGGTCTTCAGCCATGCGTTCTGTACGTTTTCGGCGACTTCGGTTTGCCCCAAATGGTTAAGCATCATGATGGCCCCCTGTAAAAGGCCCGACGGATTGGCAAGGTCTTGGCCGGCCCTGCGGGGGGCAGAGCCATGAATCGCCTCGAACATGGCACATTGTTCTCCGATGTTGGCGGATCCCGCCAAACCGACCGAGCCGGTTATCTGGGCGGCAACATCTGATAGAATGTCGCCATACAGATTGGGCATGACAATAACATCAAAAGCCTCTGGGGTATCTGCCATCTTAGCGGCACCAATGTCAACTATCCAATGCTCATTTTCAATCTCAGGATATTCGACAGCAATTTCATCGAAAACCTGATGAAAAAGTCCATCTGTCTGTTTCATGATATTATCTTTTGTGAAACAGGTCACTTTTTTTCGTTTGTATTTTTTTGCAAACTCAAAAGCATATCGCACGATCTTTTCACAACCGGGCCTGCTGATCAGTTTAAGGCATTGTACAACTTCATCGGTCTGTTGGTGCTCAATACCTGCATACAGGTCTTCTTCATTTTCACGTATGATCACAATATCCATATCAGGATGTTTTGTTTGGATGAATGGATGTAGACTCATGCATGGCCTGACATTGGCAAAAAGGCCAAGGAATTTTCGCGTCGTCACGTTAAGGCTTTTGTAGCCACCACCTTGAGGAGTGGTAATCGGTGCTTTCAAGAAAACCTTGTTTCTTCGTATGGTGTCCCAAGAGCTTGCGGCAATACCTGAAGTATTGCCTGATAGGTAAACCTTTTCACCAATTTCCACTTCCTCAAATTTCAGCTTTGCCCCTGCAGCGGTGATGATCTTAAGAGTTGCCTCCATGATTTCTGGGCCGATCCCGTCCCCTTTTGCGATTGTAATCGTATCCATTTTATACTTTTAATGTTAGTGGTATTATTTGTTGTTTGGTTCTATTAAAAAAGGAGTCTTTCCGTCCGTTATAATGATTTTACTGTTCTGTGAACGCGAGAGTTCACGAAAAGCCTCGATGCTTCGTATTTGTATGAGTTCATCGGTAAGACCTTCAGACAATATCTTTTGTGCGTCCCTTTCACCTTCTGCCTCAATTATTTTTCTATCTGCTTCCAGTTTGGCCTGTTGTAGTATGAATTCCATTCGCATGGCGTCTTGTTCGGCCTGTAATTTCTGTTCTATTGACATGGATAGGCCTCTGGGCAGTTGAATACTTTTCATCAGTACGGCTTCTACGTCAATTCCTTGAGGCATCAAGGTTTCACCCATTTTTATCTTAATGGCCTCTTCAATATCGGCACGCCTGCCCGAGTGCATATCTTTGGCAAAAAATTGCGAGCACACATCAGCTGAGGCGGACCGGAAAACACTGGTAATGATTGCCGGATAATTGGGACCTATATTCTGAAGTATGGAAGCGACCTTGTCGGTCTCCAAGCGGTAAAGAATCGAAATTTCTGAATCTACACTTAAACCTTCTTTGCTGGGCAAGTTTAGAAATAGTTCAAGATTCTCGGTCTGCACCGAGGCCTTAACTACTTTCGAGGTCAACGGATTGTATATTACCGCTCCCTGAGTTATGATCTGATTGCCGAATTTACCCAATCGTTGTTTAACGCCTGCCTCACCAGGCCTAATGACAGCGCAGCTACTGAACAACAGCACAGTGGCGGCTAAACCTAAAAAATTCTTTTTCATCTTTTCATGTTTTAGTTCAACTTTTTGTTCGGTCCGAATGCTGCTTTAAATTGGGTTTTCAATAACGGATTGGTCAATGTTTTAGATTTTAATGCGCGGCCCAAAGCCTTCCGAGATAATTTCTGCATCCCCAAAACTATTTTTAGGGGACCTTACCGGATGTAACCAATCAAGCAAGGTGTCTTCTTTGGGAAATTGGGGGTCGTTCAAAGCTAGAAGAAGATCTAAGCGTTCTTGACCCACACTTTTGGGCTGAGGTGTAGGAAATAGACCAGCTATGGAAAAGGAGCTAAGATATTGCGGCGGTTTGTTTTCAACTACTTCATTATTAATGAAGTACGGCATTGAAAGAGTAGCTTCTAAATGACCCGTATCGATTGTAATGGTTACACAAAGCGCTATTGAAACGTCTAGGCTTTCCAAAAGATCAAAATCAGTTTGTAGAACCGATTCCATGCTAAGGCCCATGTAAAATGTTGTGTTTAGACCTTCTTTTTGATGTTGGCCCAAAGGCTGCGAGAAAACCATGATGGGCATCAATAAAATGGAAAATATTGTTTTCATAGGCCAAGCAATTTTGTTTAGACTTTTATTTCGCTTTTTATAAATTTACAACACAATATGCATAAATTATTATTTATCTTTATTATGTAAAACATTAATAATAATTATGAACTATACACTTCACCAACTTCAGATATTTTTAAAAATAGCTGAAAATCAGAGTATTACAAAAGCTTCGCAAGAGCTTCATTTGACGCAGCCAGCGGTTTCGATTCAGTTAAAAAATTTTCAGGACCAGTTTTCCATTCCGCTGACGGAGGTTGTGGGCAGAAAACTGTTCGTAACCGATTTCGGAAGGGAAATCGCCCAGGCCGCCCAAAAAATTTTGAACGAAGTTTACGCCATCAATTATAGGACGATGGCATATCAAGGGGAACTTTCGGGGCGCTTAAGAATATCGGTCGTTTCTACAGGAAAATATGTCATGCCCTACTTCTTGTCTGAGTTTATGAAACAAAACCCAGGTGTAGACCTGCTTATGGATGTGACAAATAAAACCAGGGTTGTTGAAACGCTCGAACTCAACGAAGTCGATTTTGCCCTGGTTTCGGTTCTCCCTAAAAAACTAAAGATCGAGTGGGTAGAACTTATGGAGAATAAATTGTTCTTTGTAGGGGGCAGTCAATTCAAATTCAAGAAAGCACCTAGTAAGAAAACCCTGTTCGAAGACCTGCCGTTGATCTATCGGGAACAAGGATCGGCAACGCGTAATACCATGGAAAATTTTATTCTTAAGAGTAAGTTTCCAGTTCGCAAAAAAATTGAACTCACCTCGAACGAGGCTGTGAAACAGGCCGTCATATCAGGTCTTGGTTATTCCATAATGCCCTTGATCGGCATTAAGAACGAGGTGCGGAACAAAGATCTACAGATAATACCTGTACAGGGACTTCCCATAAATACCACCTGGAACCTCATTTGGTTGAAATCGAAAAAACTGTCACCTGCCGCGGTGGCCTATCTTGATTTTATAAAAACTGAAAAGGATAGAATTATCAATGAATGTTTTGACTGGACAAAAGATTATTAAAGCTTTATTTGGACCGATTGTTCCAAAAGCTCTTCAGCATTTTCTGGTGCCATATAGACAATTGGCAGACAGTACAACCTTGGCATTTTGTCAATATAGGGGTATATTTTAACCAGAAGTTGGTTGATACTATTGAACAATAGTGATTTAGTTTTGCCGATGACCAGATAGGTAGGTTTGCTTTTCAGTGCTCCGGTCTCGGGATGCTTTTCAAAAACCTGTTTTCGTGATAACGTTGGCTTGAACAATAGTTTGTTTTCTAAAAGTACATCGATAATCTCTAAGGCCTGTGCTCTGGAATCGGTGTTTATATGAACTAGTATCATAGGCCAAAGAATTTTATGGTCTTCTTCTTGCCAAAGTCTATTTTTTACCCTTTCGTTTTAAGGAAAGGGGAAAGTCGATGGAATCTGTATCCGCATAGATGCCGTACGCACTTGTCATATGCCCTTAGATCCATCATTGTACGCGATCAAGAGAAGGATGGAACCAACATCGGGATCGTTCGCACCTTTCATGACGGCAATATTGGATGAGAACACATTGATCATTACCATAATTTTCGAGGTTTTACTGCAATGAGTTTTTTCATCCCTCTAGTAGAATTCTAAATAGACTTTTTTCTTTAGCTGCCTCAATATCTTGGTTCATCATATTACTTTGCGACATTATCATTGCAGACGAATAGGGATTAGAAAACACCGGTCAGGGGGCTCCTACAAAACTAGCGGGTTTAAACTAGGTTAGACCGGTGTCTAAAGAACAAATAAAACGTAATCAAACAATTATTCTCCAGCGATTGATTCTTCTGGTTTTATTTTAGGCATTGTCAATTCACCCTGTGCTATGGCCTTATCCACATCGGCGGTTACTGTCGGCCAAAATCTGAAAAAATTGAGGCCGTCCTTGCGCTTTAATACCACTTCGGTAGTGTTGTTTTTAGAGCGTACTTCTGCTACAACTACCTTCACACCTTCCAAAGCATTGAAATTTGCTACTGCCCCTCTTTTTATAATGAGGTTTTTTCTTGGGAAATCGATGTGAGCATACCCTTCAGCACTCACCTCCCCAAGTATAAATTCAGTACCCTTATCAAGGCTTGGACTATTTTCTTGGGCTATTGAGGAAGTTGTTACTAGAACACACAACATTAAGATTACGACTATTTTCATACTATTGAAATTAATTGGATAAAACATTTACTCACTATTAAACTAGAACTCATTCGAGTGGTTCCTTATCTTCGTCATCGATAGTTACGCCAAGTATCGGAATCAGTTTTGCGCTGACCGTTGGAAAAAGGTCAAAGAAATTCCTTCCGTCTTCCCTACGAAGAACTACGTTCTGAATTCCGTCTGAAGATCTGTCTGTACTATCGATAATCAGTTTGCTTCCGAAAAGATTAAAATAGTTGTTCATACCATCCCAATCGTTTAGTCCACCCATGATGATGGTAGCGTTATTGTTTGGAAGCTTTATATGACTGCCCAGCGCACCATCTTTACTTTCTACATACTGGTAGGGGTCAAATTGTAAACGAAATAATTCTTGGGCCGATGATGAGACACAAATACTTACGAATAGTATAGACAACAACAACTTATTCATCCTTATGCTATTAAATTCTCAGAAATATGCCCTGATATTGTAAAATTAATAAAAATAAAGAAAAGGGAAGTGTCACTATCGTTAAATATTAGTTAATCTATCGTTTTACAATAGTAACACTATTATATTTGCTTAATTTTTATATAAATCGCAGCTATGGAGCGTCTCTTACAATCAATCAAAATAGGAATCAATGAAAAAATCTACGTTAAGGACCCCCAATCTTCTGATTTGGGTAAACGTATTGTCGAGCAAAGTATACTGATGATCAATGATCTGGGGTTTGAGCGGTTCACGTTTAAAAAATTAGGTGATGAGATCGGTTCTAACGAAAGTTCGATCTACCGCTATTTTGAGAACAAACATAAGCTTTTGTTGTATTTGACCAGTTGGTATTGGGGTTGGCTGGAGTATCATCTGGTGTTTACTACTAACAACCTTGCAAATCCTGCTGAGAAGCTCGAAAGGGCGATTGCGGTGGTAACGAGGGCAACGATCGAAGACTCAGCTTTTTCCCATGTTAACGAGATCTTGCTGAATAAAATCGTCATTAATGAGTATTCAAAGTCGTACTTGACCAAAGAGGTCGATGTGGAGAATAAGGAGGGGTACTTCGGTATCTATAAACGATTGGTTACCCGGATCTGCGAAATGATCCAGGCTGTCGATGCGGAGTATAAGTACCCATCAAGTTTGGCGAGCACCATATTAGAAGGTTCACTACACCAGTATTTTCTTAAAGACCACTTCTCATCGCTAACAGATTGCCGTGAGAACGACGATCCCACCCAATATTTTACACAACTTGTTTTTAACTCCCTAAAGACAACATCACATGGCTAAAACTGTTTTGACCGTTTGGCAGCGGTTGATAGGTTTGATGAAACTTGATAAGCAAGATGTTCTTCAAACCTTTTATTACGCCGTATTCGCCGGTTTGGTCAACCTATCGTTGCCCTTGGGAATACAGGCGATCATCAACCTTATACAAGGGGCGCAGATCAGCACTTCATGGATTGTTCTGGTGGTTCTGGTTACCGGTGGGGTGGCTTTTGGAGGTTTGTTACAGTTGATGCAGATCCGCATTGTCGAAAATATGCAACAGAAGATTTTTACGCGGGCATCGTTCGAGTTTACCTACCGTTTTCCAAAGATAAAGATGAGCGAACTGCGGGATCATTATCCGCCTGAACTGGCGAACCGCTTTTTCGATATCTTGAACGTGCAGAAAGGCATATCTAAAATCTTGTTAGATTTTCCTGCCGCACTATTGCAGATTATTTTCGGTTTGTTACTGTTATCATTTTATCATCCGTTCTTTATTATCTACGGAATACTTTTGCTAATCTTAATGTATAGCGTGTTCTGGTTCACGGCTCAAAAAGGTTTGGATACCAGTCTTGACGAATCGAAACAAAAATATAAGGTAGCTCATTGGATCCAAGAGGTTGCCCGATCTTTGGTAAGCTTTAAACTTTCGGGTAAGACAAGTCTGGCCTTAAATAAGAATGATGCTTTAGTATTGAAGTATTTGGAAGCTCGTGAAAGCCATTTCCGCGTTCTGGTAATCCAGTTCATACAAATGATCGGTTTCAAGGTTTTGGTCACGGCAGGTTTGCTGTTGATCGGTGGTCTACTTGTGTTAAATCAAGAAATGAATATCGGGCAGTTCGTCGCGGCAGAGATCATTATTCTTTTAGTGGTCAGTTCGGTAGAAAAGTTGATTCAAGGTTTAGAAACCTTTTATGATTTATTGACATCACTTGAAAAATTGGGGCAGGTGGTCGATAAGGAACTTGAAGACCAAGGTGGAGAAAAACCCTTCAGTGAAGACCAAGATCTGATTATTGAACTTGATCATATGTCTTTCAGCGTAGATGGTCAAGGTAAAATATTGGCCGTCACAGAGAAAGAAATACCTTTCAATGATAAGGTTTAGATTTATACCCTTTAAATTGTCACAAGCGACTATATTATCCACAAAATGGAAGTACACCTAAATTTATATGGACAGGTTGACTGTGGAAGTTTTTACAGCCTAAACCTTTACTTTAAAGTTTATGGTTCACCTTTCGTTGACCTAATAGTTGGGTTAAAGACAAGTAAAAATGAACAAAGAGAAAGCGCACATAGCATTGGGCTAGCCCAATTTTTTCAAATGGAACACGCTGCGTAATTCGAAGTAAGTCGGCTTAAATAGCTTCATCTCAATGATGGCGAGTGCTATCGTTTTGTAAGACAATTGAATTGTGCAACGTTAAGCAAGCAGACATCGGAGGTTTGGACAGGTTAGCTTGGGTTGAAAACTGGGCTATTCAGAGAGAACTTCCAAAATCATTGTCCCCATCCTATAATTAAAGGGAGTTATAAAATAAAGCCCTATTTATTAGCCTTTGATAATTCTGTACCTAAGAACCATCAACTACTTCTGGTGGTAAAACTTTTTAAAAATGTAACTTGGCTTTTCGGGTCTTTGTAAGGCTTTGAAATAAAACACTACCAAGGCATTCTAACAACCATACAGGTATTAATACCGATGCCATTGAAGTATTTAGAATACACAAAATTTTTGCACCTGAAACTATTCATTTGTGTTGCAAAAACAACAATGACAACCCTAAAGGCTTATTTAAGATGATGAAAAGAACAAGCAAAGATTTGATACGAGTCGCCTTACTCAAGGCAATGTCATATGCGGAGTATCGGGAATTGATAGGCCAGTTGGCCGATTTGGGAAAGTCAACAGGCCTTGAACAAAGCGAAGCCTTGACAAATTATACGCAGTTGAACCACAAAAGAATGAAACGCTGGGACAAAACCTTAAAGTTGGATGAAGCCTCATTGAAAGTGATAGGATCCTATCGCAAGAGAACAACGTGGATGGTACTGACAGAAAGTTGGTGTGGCGATGCGTCGCCATCAATGCCTGTGATGAATAAAATTGCCGAACTGAACGCTAATATTGCGTTTAAAATTTTACTGCGCGACGAGAACCTTGATTTAATGAATCATTTCTTGACCAATGGCAGTATGTCTATTCCGAAATTGATCGCCATCGATGATCAAACCGGGGAGGTATGCTATACCTGGGGACCAAGATCCACGAAAGCCACTAAATTAGTGGAAGCCCATAAAGCTGAACACGAGACATTGACAGCGGATTTCAAACAAGACCTGCAAGTTTGGTACAACAACGATAAAGGTCAAAGTGTTTTGGAAGACCTAATGCAACTTCTCTTGAAATAGATAGGTAATCGTACCTTTTTGT
>JBHJNU010000090.1:0-15486 GCA_050330515.1 Flavobacteriaceae bacterium
CAAAATGTTGATAACTTCGCAGTAAGGTTTTTATTAAAACCCCTACTTTTAACCCGATTTTAATGTGAAATGAAAGATTATGGCAGAAGTAATTGAACGTGTAAAAACTTTGATAATAGGATCGGGACCAGCAGGTTACACTGCTGCCATTTATGCCGCGAGGGCTGATTTAAAACCCCTGTTGTACACTGGAATGGAGCCTGGAGGCCAACTGACCACAACAACAGAGGTAGATAACTTTCCTGGATACCCCGAAGGCATAGATGGACCTACCATGATGGTACAGCTACAGCAACAGGCGGAGCGCTTTGGTACAGAGGTACGTATCGGAATGGTAACTGCTATCGAACTGAGTAAAGAGGTCGGTGGAATTCACGTGGCGACCATCGATGATAGTAAGATTGTAGAAGCAGAGACCGTGATCATCGCAACTGGGGCAACGGCGAAGTATTTGAACATTCCTAGTGAGCAAAAACTTCGCGGTGGCGGAGTTTCCGCTTGTGCAGTTTGTGACGGATTCTTTTATAGAGGGCAAGATGTGGCTATCGTTGGCGCGGGAGATACGGCCGCGGAAGAGGCCTCATATCTAGCGAATATCTGCAAAAAGGTAACCATGTTGGTGCGTAAAGATCAAATGAGGGCCTCAAAGGCAATGCAGCATAGGGTCAACAGTTTGAAGAACATCGACATCCGTTATAATACGGAGGTTGATGAGGTTCTGGGCGATCAGGTGGTAGAGGGTCTGCGAATGGTAAATAATCAAACAGGTGAGAAAGAGGAGATAGCCATAACAGGATTGTTCATAGCTATAGGACATAAACCGAACACCGATATTTTCAGGGGACAATTGGAAATGGACGAAACGGGCTACCTCATTACTCAAGGAAAAACAACCAAAACTAATCTACCTGGGGTTTTTGCCTGTGGAGATGCCCAAGATAAAGAATATCGACAAGCGGTGACGGCTGCCGGTACGGGCTGCATGGCCGCTTTGGATGCAGAGCGCTATTTGGCTACTATTGAAACGCCCCAAGAAGTGGTATAGACGAGATTATGCGATATTTAAAATGCAACGGCATGCTACTGGGAGAATGCCGTTGCATTTTTATTTTGCAAAAATAGCTCAGTCGATCCGTTTGTAGTTTTCCGAAAAGGTACGGTCACCATTCTCATCTCGGGAAATCTGACTGTAACTGTCTTGGTACAACTGCAGTTCGAACTTGAAGATTTTCACGGTATCTTGTATTTTCATCATATTGGCTGAACCGTATTCCAGTTGCTCCATTAGTTCTGTACCGCTATGGGTATAGGAGCCAAACCCGAACCATTCCGACGGGTCGTCTGGAGAATGCCGCGTCCACATAACCTTACCTTTGCTATAGATTTTTACCTGTCTGTAACCGTTTGTGTTCACAATCGTGTCAGACACGTTGATTCCGTCATAATTGAAGCGATTTACAAGCTCCCAAGTGCCTTCTAGGGAAACATCGTTCGTTTGCAGTTTTGGAGATGATAATTCTGTGGAGGAAACCAGAATGAGCATCAAGAAAACCAATCCAAGTATTTTTTTCATAGCCGTATATTTTATGTGGTTTTATAACAAAAAAGGTACGACATATTTATTAAATCAGCAATAATTATGATAATAAATTATTGATTTAAAAAATAATTAAATAAATGGTTTTTGAATTCTTATACTTTGTAGGAATTTAGTATCGCTGTGAGATATTGAATATCTGCCAGCGTATGGTGTGCCGAAATGACAATTCTGCTCATTAAGGCTGCATCTTCATTGGGGTAATTGAAGTTGGTCACAATGATTCCGTTTTCTTCTAGGTGTTTTACTAATTGCGAATCTGAAAAGCTGAAAGCCGGATGATCGGCCACGCCGGTAACCATTTTATGATCGGTAAGCAGTTCTTTAAAAGAGGTGCAATTTCTTTCAAGTGCTTTCCGCTGTCCAAAATAAATATCGGAGGCATCAATAAAGGTTTGCAGAGCGGCAGGCGAGGCGGGACTGGCGCCGCCGAAAAAGTCGGTTTCGGTCAATGTTTTTATACGCTCTTCCCCTCCGAATACTGCCCCTGCCTGAATACCCAACCCTTTGCCCAGCGAGCAACAGATGACCAGTTCTTTTGCGAACAGATTCCGCAGGTTTTTATACACTCCCGAACCATTTTCACCAACCACGCCGATGCCATGAGAATCGTCAACCACTAGAATAAGTTTATCCAAGGGAAGCATTCGCAGCCCCTTAAATACGGGATAGTTTAATCCCCCGAAGTCTATAGAATCTAGGAACACCACAGCTGTACTTTTTGCTTCCGATGCGAGATGCGAACGAACCGCCTCGTTCAAGCTCTCGTAATCTGTGTAATGCTCGGGGGTTTGTTGATAAAGTGCAGAATGTGCATTTGGGGCGTAAAAAGTCTTAAAACTGGGGTCTGAAAAAGTCTGTGCGAGCAATTGACCTGCCAAATAACCAGAAGAAAGGGTAGCACACGCTTCACAGCCGACTAGTTGGGCCAGTTGTTTTTCGGCATGTTCAAAAACAGAGATACGCACATTTGATTTGCGGGAAGCCCCGTAGTTGGTTCCGTACTTCTTGATATTCTTAATGAAAAGTTCTTGAAAATCTGGATCTGTTTGCAGGCCCAAATATGAGGTTCCCCCAAAGTACAGGTATTTTTTGTCGATGACGGTTATTTCCCTTCCAGGAAAGGTATCGATTTGATAGGTCATTCGCGCAGTGTTATTCCACTCCCTCCTAAGCTAGGGAATACCACATTTCCATTTTCTGAGATCTTGACCCCATCTGCAATATCTCCTTTTAATAGCATGGCCCCATCCATATCAACATAGTCCAGTTGGGGTAATAATTGAGCAATTGCCGAAATGCCCACTGTAGATTCTGTCATGCAGCCTACCATCACCTTTAGGCCCAGTCTCTTTCCTTTTTCGATCATTCGCCTGGCCGGTGTCAGGCCTCCACATTTGGTAAGTTTAATATTGATACCACTGAAATGTAGTGCGCATTTTTCTACGTCACTTTCTACTATGCAACTTTCATCGGCAATTACGGGCAGTACGCTGTGATGCATCACTTTTTCCATGCCCTGCCAATCGTTTGCCTTAAGGGGCTGCTCTAAAAACTCTACGCCCAGATCTTTTAATTGTGGGGCATTGCAAATGGTTTCTTTGGCGCTCCATGCACAATTGGCATCGATCCTAAAGAGGGCATTGGTATGGCTACGAAGTTCCTTTACAATGGCTACGTCATCATCTGTGCCCAATTTGATTTTATAGATCGGCCAAGGCGTTTCCTTCATCTTGGCTACCATTTTTTCGATCGTATCTAGGCCGATCGTATAGTTGGTCATCGGGTACTTGGTGATTTCTGTGTTCCAGATTTTATATAGCGGTTTCCCGATAAGTTTCCCGTAAAGATCATTGGCTGCCAGATCCAATGCGCAGATCGCGAAGTTCGATAGTCCCTTACCCACCAAAAAATTATGGAAAACTTCGGGCCTTGCAAAATCAAAGCTTTCGATTTCTTGCTTTATGGTCTCGATTTCGGCCATCATGCTTTCCACCGTTATTTGATAATAGGGGTTTGTGGTTGCTTCGCCATAGCCTGTTTGACCATTTAAGGTAAGACAGGCGATCAACGTATCCTGATAATCGTGCGACTCGCGTGAAATACTGAAGGTATGTTTTAGGGCTAGGGTATACTTTTTAAGGCTTAATATCATTATAGAAAATTATTTTCACTAAGATAGTAAAAGGCCACAAAGGTTTCTAAACTGAAGTAAATTCAGTTCAAGAACATTTGTGGCCTAGGTTAAGGTCGCTTTAAGGTTTTGAAGAAAAACTATAGACTAGTATTTATGTACACTGCCTGATACCGATTTGTTTTTCTGAACTTCAGGTTCGCCGGAATAAGAGATGGAACCTCCACTACTGGCATCGGCTATCAGTGATTTTTCAACCTGAATTTTTACATTACCACCACTGCTGGCATCAGCTGTACACGTTCTTGCGATCAAATCTTTTGCATTTATGTTACCACCACTGCTAACATCGACGTTGGCATTTTCCGTTGCTCCTGAAATATCTAAATTGGCGCCACTACTTGCGTCAATTTCCAATATTTGCGCCATAAGCCTTATATCAAGTATCGCCCCACTACTACCATCGATTACAAGTTCATTCGATTCGATGGTATTTTCACTGCGCAACTGTGAACCGCTTGACGCCATTAATTCACTGACTTTTGGAAGCGATACGTAAATTTTCTTGGTAGCATTACCGATATTCTCCTCGGTATGAATGCGCAGTTTTCCGTCTTCGATATCTGTTCGGATCAAATCGATTACGTTGTCATCGGCTTCTACCTTTATCTCAAAGTCGTCGGCTTGGGTCACATAGACCAATAGGCCTTCAGAGGCGGAAACTTTGGTGAATTCACCTGAAATATCACGTGATTCCGTAACGACGTTTCCATTTCCTTTTTCTCCTGTGCCAAAGTCCCCGATTTTGATATCGAAACCGCATGAGGAAAGGAAGATGGCTACTAATACTGCGATTGCGATTCTTGCTAGTGTTGTCATGATTGTTGTTTTATAACCCTGCAATACGATCAGGGTCTGATTGATTTTAGATGAATGGTTTGCTAAACCTGGTCAAGCACTTTGTTGATATAAAATTGATGTTTTTTGGTGGGCTCTTTAAATCAATTTAACCGAACTGTAGAAAACAACTACCGAACCGTTTAATGGTGTCATTTTTGTTCGTCGTTCGAAATGGTTCTTGTGACGATTGTATCACCATCTTTTGCCTTGATATTGACTGCATTGCCGGCTGCATCAATATTAATGTCTACACTTTCTTCGTCATTATCATTGGCCTTGATACGAACCCCGTCTTCATTGATTTTCATCTTAAAAGACTCTCCATCCTTATCATTTATATTGATATCAATGCCATTTTCATTTATTCTGATACGATTTTCACTGTTATCTCCTTCGTCATCCACTTCCTCCATCGGAGGGCAATCTTGACATTTCAGTTCACCGTCGGCGCCCATTTTCCAGATATAACCCTGAAGCCCATCCATATCGCGGTCAGTTGCTGCTCTGAAAGTGCCGTTTCGTCTTTCCGAGGGAATATAGTTCACCAATGTACCAACCGGAAGGTATATGTTGATCCGTGCTTCTTGATCATTGAACTTGCTGTTTTCACTTGAGGTCAGAAAGCTGTCAAGAATTAAAGTGTTGCCCTTCATGCTGTAATCGTATTCGATTTTTTTAGCGGTCTCCCTAGCGGCTTCCCTTGATGGTCCGTTCGCCTCTTTGCGCACTGTAATGCGGGCTTGGGTATCATCGGCTTTTCTGATATTGTACCTGATATCCTCTGACTGTAACATGGGGTTGCCATTCTTATCATAGATCAAGATGGCGTTACCCAATCGAATGTTATTGTCATCTTCATAAAATTCAGAAAATGCCAGTTTAATGTTCAGGGTATCGGAAGGGTTCTCTAAGTATAACTCATTTTCTATTGTGACGTTTCCCGAAAATGCGTGTGATGCCGCTTCACGAACACCAATAACTATCAAAGCGATGATCGAGATCAACCAAAGACCAAGCAACGAAAATTTCGCGATATTACCTATTGATTTCAGATTGGTCACCAAGATTTTGAGGCCTAAATACAGTAGGAAGAAAAATGGAATACAAACGGCAAAGAAAGTCAAAAGCGACAGTAACCATATCGGCGAATTGGTGGTGCTATTTATGAATTGATCAAATCCGGGAATGGAAACCCAATCTAAAGCACCGACCGTCAACATACCTATGAACATGCCTATGATGGTGGCAGCTCCGATGATTATCAGTATGATACCGATGAACTTTCCGAAAATTTTGAAGAAGAACATGATGATATCACCAATGGTATCAAAAAACGTCTTGCTGCTATTCTTTACTTTATTGCCTACCCCTTCATAATCTACGTTCTTTATTTTGTCTGCAACACCCTCAAAGCCTTCCTTGACCTTACGTTCTATATTGCTGATGTTGATATCCTCCCCCCGCATGTCAAGCTTTTGCGAGGTTGTAGCCGCTTCCGGGATCAAGATCCAAAGCAGGCCATAGATGAGAATGAAGCCTCCGCTTGAACCTAGGGTCAAAAGGATCCAGAGCAATCTGACCCATATGGGGTCAATGTTGAAATAGTGGGCCAGGCCCGAAGAAACCCCGGCTACGTATTTCTGGTCAATATCACGGTAGAGTTTTTTCGATTTTCTCTTTTCCGACCCGTAATTTGATTTCGGCTCATCTTCAAAAATGTCCTCATCCACCATATAATCTTCGGGTTGCCCCATGATGGTAATGACCTCGTCTACCTCTTTATTGGTGATGACCTGACGTTCATTGGCCAATTTTTCGTGAAAAAGTTCTGCGATCCTTGCCTCAATGTCGGCAATGATCTCATCGCTACCAGGGGTATTGGCGAAAGATCTTTTAACCGATTCTAAGTAACGTCGCATTTTGTTGTATGCATCTTCATCAATGTGGAAGAGTACGTTGGCGAGATTTATGTTTACTGTCTTGTTCATTTTTTGATGATTTCACCTTGAAATTGTTTCAAGGTATGTTGATTTATGTATAAACTGATGGTTATTTATTGCTGGTTACGAGATTGGTCGCATTTCTAAGTTCGTCCCAAGTACTGTCTAGTTCCTTTAAGAAAAGTTTTCCCGTTTCGGTTAGGGTATAGTATTTGCGGGGGGGGCCTGAGGTCGATTCTTCCCAACGGTAGTTGAGTAGACCTGCATTTTTCAATCTTGTCAGTAGGGGGTAAATGGTTCCCTCCACGACAAGCATTTTCGCGTCTTTCAGGGTCTCTAGAATTTCGGAAGCATACTTGTCGTGCCCATTTAAAACGGACAGGATACAGTACTCTAGTACCCCTTTTCGCATTTGTGCTTTTGTGTTCTCTACGTTCATAACTTCTTTTTGCTTTTGATGCCTAACTTGCTGGTCGGCAGGGGGATTTTTCAATTTATCCGCGACGATGTTCTGCATAGTTTAACTGTTCGTTTTTTGGTGCTGAACCCTGTTTCAGCGACCTTTTCGCCTGAAACGGGTGGTGAAACAGCGTTCAGCACAATGTTTGATTTGATGATCTGCCTGAGGCAGATGATTTGATGAATAAACTCCTAACTATGTAATAAGGGGTGTGATGAGTACCCTGTTTTAATTTGAATGTAGGCTTATGACCCTTGTCATAATCCAGCCTGTTCCGGTATTTTTCCAAAGCGCAATAAACTTGCTTGGTGTTGAAATGGCATCAGGTTCTTCTTTATTATGAAACTTGTGCATTTTTATCTCGACCGCGCCAAAACCGGGTATCTCAGATACTTCGATACTATTTTCGATCAATTCGCGTGTCACTTTTCCGCAAATATTGTTCGCTATGCCTTTCAATAATTCTTCCTTTGAGGTAACAAGCCCGCCCATGTCATGATAAAACTCGATATCCTCTGAATAAAGCGCTGCCTGTTTTGCCATATCGCAGTTGTTATATGCCGTAAAGTATACGCTATCCATAGCTATGATGGTTTCCTTTAGTTCAGCTGTCGAGGTTTGCGCCGATATACAGGAACAAATCAACGTGAGAACTACCCATGAAAAATGCCGAACCAGTATCATTATTTAATGAATTTAATGGTTATGGGATATTGGAATGTTTCCCCTTCATTGGTCTTTATAACGGCCAGTATGGTGTAAACGATATTCACCAAAAACAGTGCGCCCTGCACTAAGCCCGTAATTCCTATGGGTAGCCACCATTTGCCGAAGCCGAAGTCGGCACTATCGAAATTAAAATTCCAATTGTTAAAATTATGTATGCGGTCAAAACCAAAATTACCAAAATCTAAAAGATTGGGTAAAAAACCTATAAAGAATGGAATACTGATCAACCCTAAAATGATGGAGTAGAGTAGTAGGCTAATCTGAAAGTTCAAGGCTTGCTTTCCGTTGTAATCTACAAATTCATATTCTTTTTTATTGGCGGTCCATAATACCAACGGAATAATGAAATTGCCAAATGGAATGAAGAATTTTGAAAAGGTCGAAGCATGAATAAGTGCCGATAAGTTTTTTTCATGTTTTGTCAATGTATCTGTCATGGCTTAGTAATTTCTTATACAAATATATATCTAAAGGATAGTACTATGCAACACATAGTACTAATAATTAACATATATTTAACAAATGGATTTGTGGAATATTTTCGATACTTTTGAACGAAACAAGACGCACATGGCAGTATCTACGGGCAAAGTGAACACTTTCATTTTCTTTAAACTACCTTCTGCCTGGTGGTGCGGTGTTCGCTTAAAGTTTATGGATGAAACTAAGGCCGTCGTAACCGTCAAGCATAGATGGTTCAATCAGAACCCATTTAATTCGATGTTTTGGGCGGTTCAGGGTATGGCGGCCGAGTTTTCTACGGGTATATTGGTTACAACTCAAATTCGTGAAACCGGTAAAAATATTTCAATGCTGGTACAGAACAATAATGCGAACTTCTCAAAAAAGGCGACAGGTACAATTACCTTCACTTCTGAAGATGGCCATCTGATAAACCAGGCGCTACAAAAAACAATTGAGACCGGCGAAGGTCAGACTTTCTGGATGCGGTCTGAGGGTGTAAATCAAGATGGGGTAGTGGTATCGACCTTCAATTTTGAGTGGACGGTTAGGCTAAAATCATAATTGGAACCGAATCAATTAGGTAGCCTTAAGAATTAGTTCGATACATTTTGGTGTTCATAACATTATCTTTTTTGTCACCGGTTAAATAAAGTTTTTCGAGCATAGATTAGTAAACAACTCTTCAACCGCAACTTTTTTATGAATCTAAATACGAAGTGATTTAATTTGTAACAAAATTTCAAAAAGGTCAACTAACAACCAGCAATAAAAAACTAATAAAAATGAACGCACACGAAATAGACTACGCGATTTTTGGTGAAGAAATGCAATATGTTGAAATTGAACTTGACCCTCAAGAGGCCGTTGTGGCCGAGGCTGGCAGTTTTATGATGATGGAGTCTGAAATTAAGATGGATACTATTTTTGGCGATGGATCAAACCAGGACACCAGCGTTTTAGGCAAGATATTCTCTGCAGGAAAACGACTGCTGACGGGTGAAAGTCTTTTCATGACCGCCTATTTGAATATTGGCCAAGGCAAGAAAAAAGTGAGTTTCGCGTCACCTTACCCCGGTAAAATAGTACCTATTGACCTGTCAGAAAAACAAGGCAAGTTCATTTGCCAAAAAGATGCTTTCCTATGCGCGGCCAAAGGCGTTTCGGTAGGCATTGAATTCTCGAGAAAATTGGGCAGGGGACTCTTTGGCGGCGAAGGTTTCATCATGCAAAAATTAGAGGGCGATGGTATGGCTTTTATTCATGCATGCGGTACCCTGGCGAAAAAAGAATTGGCCGTTGGCGAAGTGCTTAAGGTAGATACCGGTTGTATTGTTGGGTTTTCGCAAACCGTTGATTATGACATCGAATTTATTGGCGGAATAAAAAATACCTTGTTTGGCGGTGAAGGCGTATTTTTCGCCACCCTTCGGGGCCCGGGCACGGTATACATTCAATCTTTGCCGTTCAGCAGGTTGGCCGGCAGGGTATTGGCCGCCATACCCCGTGGGGGCAAAGACAAAGGGGAAGGAAGCATTTTGGGAGGCTTGGGCGACTTGATCGGTGGCGATCGCGGGTTTTAATTTATTTTCCAAAGAAGAATACTGGCCGTGGCCAAGAATTTTCAGTATCCCAATTCGATATCGTCTAAATGGATTTTAAGAACCAGATCAGTTTTCTAAAAGAATTGCAAAAGAACAATTCGAAAGAATGGATGGATGCCAACAGAAAATGGTACAAAGCGGTGCGTGATTACTTCATTTATTGGTTGGATGGCCTCAATGTCACCATGGTTCTACTAAACTTGCTACAATTCAAAAGCGGAAACCATAACCAATGGAGGGCAAAATAGGGAACAGGCTTTGCTGCTTTAGCACATTACGCTCACTTATTACTTGGGCATTTTGGTCAAAGGTAACTTCTGTATCTATAAAATAGAAATACGGGTTTTGCCTGGCATATAGGTTATAGACACTAATATTCAGGGTTCGTTCACCCCATTTCTTCTTTTTCCTTAAATTAATGCCCACATCTAGGCGGTGATATGCTCGCATCCTATTCGCATTTCTATCGCCATAGATAAACACCTCGGAGAAGCGTTCGGGAATCTCACTGTCAACATCTGGCGTTTCGCCCGTGTCATATCTGGCTAATGGAAGGGTGAATGCCGCACCTGTGCCATAGACCCAGCTGGCCGAGACGTCGATGTTTTTTTTCCATTGGTGTACTATTACTATACTTGCATCATTTCGTCTATCATACCGGTAGGGAAATTCACGCCCACCGTTGATACCGTCGAATTGGCGCGTGGTCTTTGACCAGGTGTACCCCAGCCACCCCGTGGTCTTACCTTCTTTTTTTTGTAGTAGTAGTTCGGCACCATAAGAAGTGCCTTGGCCGTTTGATTCCACCAAAGCTTCCCAATTGGAGGTGCTTCCTAAAAAAACAGCTCCTTCCTTATACTCGATCAAATTTTGCATTTGCTTGTGGTAACCTTCTAAACTGAGTTCATAAATCCCGTTTTTTAGGGATTTGACCACGCCCAAGGTATATAGGCCCGAGCGTTGTGGTGCGATGGTTCCTGTAGCAGGCACCCACAGATCGGTAGGTAGCCCTAGCCCACTGTTGGTGAGTAGGTGCACGTTTTGTTGCATTTTTGAGTAGCCGGCTTTCAGGGCGGTTTCGCCGGCCATCAGATACGTAAGTACGGCCCTTGGTTCATAGGATACATAATCTTGTCCCTCAACATGGTAAACAGAAGTCCTAAACCCAAGGTTGGTGGTTATTTTGTCGCCAATGCGAAATTCACTTTCAAAGTAGCCTGCATTCTCCCAAGCGAAAATGGGTTCGTTTCCTATGGTAACGTTCAATTGTTCCCGCCCATTTTGGGCTTGCACGTTGTTGGTGGCCCCGGGTTTGAAGGTATGATAGATACTGTTGTATCCAAATTTGAACGATATGTTGGGGCTGGCATAATAGTCGAAATCCAACTTGGCGGCGGTATCAAAAATACCGGACAAAAATTCCTGCTCTATTGAAAAGGTTTCCCCATTTGAAGAAAAATTACTTTCCAATCCGGTCAAAAATCGATAACGGGTATGGTACATGGTCAGGTTACCGAACAGTTTTGGCCCAAAAACATGGTTCCATCGTAGAGATGCCAAGTTGTTGCCCCAAGACATGGAGTTTTTGAAGTTTTCATCACCATTTTTTAGGACAATACTACGGTCATTACCAAAATAGGCACTAAGGTAAAGATGGTCTTTTTGTGAAAACCTATGGTTTAACTTGGCGTTTATATCGTGAAAGGTATATCCCAGGGCAACGCCATCAAAGGCCGCTTTGCTCAGGGGCCTTGTCAGTAGGTCGTACATCATACGACGTACGGATATCAAGTAAGATGTAGTATCTTTTTTAATAGGTCCTTGCAAGGTCAGTTTTGCGGCTACCATGCCCAACATGCCGTTTCCTTGAAATTTCTTCATGTTTCCGTCGTTCATGCGGACATCCAAAACAGAAGAAAGCCGACCTCCATATCGCGCGGGAAATCCTCCCTTGATAAGCTTTACACTATTGATAGCATCTATGTTAAAGGTAGATACCAGCCCTCCAAGGTGGTTCACATAGTATAGGGGTACGTCATCCAGTAGTACCAAATTCTGGTCATTGCTGCCGCCGCGTACGTAAAGGCCGCTAGAACCCTCATCACCAGATTGTACTCCTGGCATTAACTGTAGGGCTTTTAAAACGTCTACCTCGCCACCAAGGGCGGGCAAGGCCTCTATTTGTTTTGATCGAAGGGTAATTACCCCGATTTCGTTCCTTTTTTCAATGGGGATTTCCCTGCTTGCCTTTAATTCCACCTCGTCTAACAAAAAACCCTGGGCAGATAGAAAAACGTCCAGTTTTAGGTTCTCGTTGGTAAATACGGTTTTTCTTGCGCTCTCATACCCAAGAAATGAAATGGTCAATACGGTGGTGTCCCTTTTGGGCAAGGTTAAGCTGTAAAAGCCATGTTCATTGCTTACAGAACCTTTTTGCGAGGAAGCATTGTAAATACTTGCACCAAAAAGCCTTTCGCCCGTTTCGGAGTCATATATGTGGCCACTAATGATACTGCTTTGAGCTAATAGTAAAACCGGCATGAGCATAAGGAGGAAAATGAATACCAGTCTCAATGTTGCTTCAGTTATAACAGTTTGATAAATGCAATCCCAAACCTATGGACTTGTAGTTTGGAGTCAAAAGCGCCAATGGCCTGAAGGTTATAATACAGGCCCAACCGCGTTGTTGCCCCCACAGGAAATGAGTATGTAGCTTGTACGCCATAGGCCAGGTTTGTCTCATTAAAGATAAAAACGTTTCTATCGACGCCGGGAAGACCTCGTGAAGTAACGGACAATCCAATGTAAGGCCCAGCACTTAGGCTATGCGTCTTGAAAAGTGGAAGTTTACCGCTAGGACCTGCCCGTAGCTCAAGGCCATGATAGGGCAAACGTGGTGCTTCGGTTCGTTTGGCAAACTCCGCATCACCGTTTTCCAGGGTCAATGAGAATTCAGTGGATAAAAATCTGTTCAGGGAAAGGTCATAGCCTGCGCTTAAAAATACGGCACCATAATCTTGACCTATACTAGCCTGTGCATATCCGGTACGGACATGTAGGGAGTTGACATGGTCGGTTTGCGCATTTTGGCCATAAAATGTTGTGGTGGTGAACAGTAATAAAAAGACGAAAAAGCAATACTTCATAGGAATTGAATTAATTGTTTCTAAAAATGGTATCCGTAACTTGGTTATAGCCGGCAAAAATGCCCAGGCCATTGGTAATATTGGTAAACATGGGCACGGGAATTCCCGCACCTTCAAATAAATCACTCACTTGGCTTGACTGATGTGCAGCAAGCGTTTTTTGATAGGTGTAATAATCCGGGGTCACGGCCCTTAAAAAAATGATGATGTCATACGAATTCAGGTCATAGGTTTCAGGTAATTTAATAGACCTAGAAAATTGAACCTTCATGGTGTAGGTCTGGCCATTGAAAAGTGCATCGCTAAATACCAAAGATCGAAATGATAGGTCTAGTTGCCCTTCGTTTAATAACACGGGGTCGTTGGTTTGCCCATTATAATTTACCGCTATTTTGTCCTTTTCCCCTATTTCTTCCAAGAAGTCCATTAGCTGCTCGTCTTTATAACGCAGGAACATGAGGAGTTCATAAAAGTTGGATTCATCGGGGTCGTCATAAAAGGTTATGGAAGCTTGAGAAAATACGTCCCCTTCCCTATCGGTCGTAACCGATTCTAAAAGGGTAGATTCCAACAAACGGGGCTCAGGGGGTAGGTAATCATTTGAAGTGAGGGGTTCGCTATCGGGCACTAAAACCTGCAACCCGTAATTCTCCCCAGGTCTTGGAATTATCGAGCTCTGGTACACTTCGCCCACAAGGTCCAAAGTGTCCAGAATCTTATTGTCTTGGTAAAGCAATACGATGGCATTAGGTATGCTTTCACCCTTATCAAGAGCCAAAATATCTTGTGATCGTGAAAGAGAAACCTGAAATTCCGAAGCGGGGGAGAAAAAAGCATTTACAACGGTCTTTTGGGCCACTTTGGGTATTGCTAAGTCTATTTCCTTAGTACAGCCAAAAACCATTAAAAACCCAATGCCAAAAATGATCATTCTGGCCTGTCTTGTTTTATAAGGATATGATATACCAACTAATGTTATTATCATTTTAGGTAGGGTTTCCAATATTTACACGAAAAAAACGAAAGATCGCCACATCCTTCGTTTTCTATACTAAACCTTATAGAGGTCAACAACTGGAACATTGGATTCTAAGGAACGTACCCAAAGACCCCCTCGTGTTACTGCCCCAAAAACTCACGTTAAAATCGTAGGCCGACAGAGCCCTTGACGAATAATAAATGCGCAAATTATATTCTCTGCCAAACCCACCTGCCGACTGATTGTTAAACCTGCGATCACAATTGTTGCCATCTTTTCTCTTCAGGAAAAATGTGGAGGGTTGGGTTTGTAGGCCAATCCTTGTTTCTTCAACAACTTGAACTCCATCCGCACGTTTAATTTTGGCTTGTAAGGATCGATTCGGAAAGCCACTCTGATAAACTACTTTTATTTCATATTTGTCCTGTCCTACAAATACATCCCTTTTTACATCGTTTCCACTGCATCTGTTGCTTCTAGCGGCCAAATTTTCTTCCATGCTTATGGATCCATCCAAAAGACCAAAAACATCATCCTCTGTTCCGAACACTTGTTTGGTCTTACGGCTAGAACTACTTTTTGAACTTATCTCAGCGCTATCATAAACAAGCACCTGGTCATCCAAATAGTTTACCTGAAAGGCGTTGTTTCCGACCATGAACATTTGTTGGGTGTTTAGGAAAACAGCGTTCATTCTGTCCTTTATTCCCATTTCTTCCAGTTGCTGGTCGTTAGAAATACTACTTAAACTGGCAAAAGAAAGTGAACTTGTAAAAGAATTCCAATCTTTTTCATCCAACATACCGACATATTGGATCGCTTTTTCTAAATCATCTTGGGTGTCAAAAGCCAACATATCATTTAAAACTTTTACTTTGAAACCAACATTTTGGTTGATTTCATCAACGGCATCGGGCCTACCTTTTTCTTCGGACTGAACAAGCTCTTCGGTTTGGCAATTAAACATTAACGAGGCTACAAGTATTAACTGTAATATTCTGTAATTATTTTTCATTTTTAATTAATTTTTTAAGTTCAACCAAAAAGTCGAATGTACTTCTGCCTGCCTCGATTCTAGATTTATAAAAAAACAATTTTCTTAGCAATACTGAATGGTACTATGAGGCAACTGTATCAAACGGCTTTAACTTTGTACACTTTATTTTTGGGTTATTGCGCAAACCTTTAATTATGTTGTAAATGAAAAAAAAAAAAAATGAATTACGAAAGAAAAAACTGAAATATTACAATAGCATTGGGTTAAAATTTTATAAGTATTTATATTTTTATGCAAGAAATTACTGATAAAAAAATAAAGCTTATAGTATAAGTTTTATGTTCAAATGTTCAGGTTTATTTTCAAAGATATTCTTTGTTAATTTTTGTTGGGTGCTAGAATTAGTTACTTAATTCAAAACCGATAACCAGAAAAAGGGTATTTTGTAATTTTGGTGATAGATTTGGAGGATACAAATTTAAAAACCATTGGTTAACGGATATGTCATAATTTAAACGATTTCACCAACTTGTTATTT
>JBHJNU010000091.1:0-12924 GCA_050330515.1 Flavobacteriaceae bacterium
TGCTGAATCACTTGTAGCTTTCAAGGCTCTTTTTAGTTCTAAATTTGTGGGAATTGCGGTTTTTGGCACCTCAAAGTAAGCGCCCTTGGTAAGCTAATGGATCACAACCGCTGGGTTCACGATTTCGACCCCGGCAATGTTACCTGTATTTACATAGCTGATACTATGGTTGGCCGACAAGAACACCACGTTGCCCTCTTTATCCATTTTCACCGGTACTCCCTCGAGCGTAAATCCTGAGGCAAGTCCCAAACGAACTATAGCCCTACTCCCATTGTCTTTCGCAGTCTCGTTAAAGACAACCACCTTTTTGAATACATCAAGGGGTCTATTGGTCGCCAAAAAAGGAATAATTTGCGCTAGATTCCTTTCCCTATTTATTTTTATTGCCACGTAAACTTTTTCCTGACGGAATTGCCATGCCATGAATTGCCTTGTTCATTTAAAAAGTCAAACAAATTAGTTCTATGGATAAAGTTATAGCGAAGGTTTTTTGCGATCAGCGCGGCTTTCAGTGAAAAGCAAATCCCTAAAAACAGTTAAAGCGTGGTAGGCCTCAAAATAAAGCACACAAAAATTCGTTAGCTTTGGTATACTTATTGGACTAAAACGGTAAATACTCGACTTATGAAATCAGTTATGATAAAATTTTCAAAAACTGTTTTTTTACTTTTAATTGGGTTGGCGGCCCATTCCACCTCCGCTCAAGAGGTAACTTGGTTATCTTTGGAAGAAGCGGCGAAACTTGCCGAAACCGATAAAACTCCCAAGAAAATGTTCATCGACGTGTACACCGACTGGTGTGGGTGGTGCAAGAAAATGGACAAGGACACCTTTCAAAATGCAGAAGTAGCCGCCTATATGGAAAAAAATTTCTATATGGTCAAGTTAGATGGTGAGGGCAAAGACCCTATAGAATTCAAAGGAAAGACCTATAATTTCGTGAAATCGGGTAGAAACGGCTACCATGAATTCGCCGCGGCATTAATGCAGGGTAAATTGAGCTACCCTACGACGATTTTCTTAGACGAGAAAATGAATATGTTATCTCCTGTACCGGGCTACCAAAAACCGGAACCTTTTTTAAATATCGCACGCTACTTCGGTGACAATATATATTTGCAAAAGGATTGGAAAGCCTATGCGGAAGGCGGTAAATAAACCCTGAAACTTAAACGTAAAAAAAGAGGTCTGATGTAGACCTCTTTTTTTATGGAATCTTGTCTAGCGGCTATAGTTAGGTGACTCTTTGGTAATGGTCACGTCATGTGGATGGCTCTCGTTGATGCCACTAGCGGTGATCTTAACAAATCGGCCTGTATCTTGCAAGGTCGCGATATCTTTGGCCCCACAATAGCCCATACCGGCACGAAGGCCACCTACGAATTGGTGTATGCTTTCATAAAGATCTCCTTTATAGGGCACTCTACCTACAATACCCTCGGGCACCAATTTTTTGATATCGTCTTCCACATCTTGAAAGTAACGGTCCTTTGAACCTTCACGCATTGCTTCTACGGAACCCATACCGCGGTATGATTTGAATTTTCTTCCCTCGTATATTATAGTTTCTCCAGGAGATTCCAAGGTACCCGCCAAAAGTGAACCCAACATTACCGTATCGGCACCTGCGGCGATCGCTTTCGGAATATCGCCCGTATACCGTATACCCCCATCGGCTATAACCGGTACACCGCTTCCCTTTATGGCTGCCGCAACTTCCAAAACGGCCGAAAACTGTGGAAAACCAACTCCGGCAACCACCCTTGTGGTACATATCGATCCGGGGCCGATTCCGACCTTCACGGCGTCGGCACCTGCTTCCACCAAATATGTTGCAGCTTCGCCCGTAGCTATATTCCCCACAATGACCTCCAAATTCGGAAACTGCCGTTTTACCTGCTTCAATACGTCGACTACCCCTTTCGTATGGCCATGTGCGGTATCGACCACTACGGCATCTACCCCGGCATCTACCAGTGCCTGTGCCCTCTTCAGAACGTCGGGTGTTACCCCTAAGGCGGCCGCAACGCGTAATCGACCGTACTGATCTTTATTCGCCATGGGCTTTTGGGTCAGCTTTGTGATATCACGAAAAGTAATCAAGCCAACCAGCTTGTAGTCTTTATTGACAACAGGAAGTTTTTCGATCTTATTTTCCTGAAGAATTCCCTCCGCTTGTTCTAAAGAAGTACCCTCACTTACGGTAACCAGGTCTTTGGAGGTCATGACCTCCGATATAGGCCTATGGTCATTTTTCTCGAAACGAAGGTCACGGTTGGTGACAATACCCAACAGTTTACCCGCATTGTCAACAATAGGGATTCCGCCAATACCGAACTCGGCCATACTGGCCTTGGCATCGCGAACAAAAGAATTCAGAGGTAGGGTTACCGGATCCATGATCATACCACTTTCGGCACGCTTCACCTTGCGTACCTTTTGGGCCTGCTGCTCAATGGTCATGTTCTTGTGCAAAACCCCGATGCCACCTTCTTGAGCAATCGCAATCGCCATGCGCGACTCTGTCACCGTATCCATGGCCGCTGAAACTATAGGTACGTTGATGGTAATGTTTCTAGTAAATTTTGTCTGGATGTTTACTTCTCGAGGTAGAACTTCAGAAAAAGCGGGAATCAAGAGTACGTCATCATAAGTGAGACCTTCTCCAACAATCTTGTTAAGGTGGGCTTGCATGGCAATTAAGGATTTAATTGCGTGCAAATGTACGGTTTTTTTGTTAGGTAACGGCAGGATATGGTAAGCCTTCAAAAATAGCTGAAGCTTAAAGTTCACCGATAACCCGTTGATACCAAAAACCTAACAGGAAATTGTTTTTATTTATTCTAAATAAACTTTGAGATATCAACGCAACATTTTACATTTGCGCCATTATTTAAAATAAGTCCAAATAAGATGAGAGTATCGATAACCGCCCTTTTACTTGTGTTCTCAGTTGTTTTAGAAGCACAACAACCAGATAATACCCCAATGGACTCGATCCACTTAAATGAAGTAATCCTTAGGGCAAACACCATTTTGGGCAGTAAGTTCGAAGCTAAAAACAGAACAGGCTCCGCTTATTACATTTCTCCACAAGAAATAAAGAAGTTCAACCACACCGATGTAAACCGCACCCTACGAAGTGTACCAGGAGTAAATGTTTACGAGGAAGAAGGTTTCGGCCTAAGACCGAACATCAGCTTACGGGGCACGTCGCCGGAACGGAGTTCAAAAATCACCTTAATGGAAGACGGGGTTCTCATAGCGCCAGCCCCCTATAGTTCTCCCTCCGCATATTACTTTCCTACCATTGCAAGAATGCAAGCCGTTGAAATACTAAAGGGAAGCAGCCAAGTTCAATATGGCCCATATACCACCGGGGGAGCCATTAATATGATATCGACCGAAGTTCCTGATAACTTGAGCGTCTTCCTGACCTCGAGCTATGGAAGCTTTAACAGCGGCCGTCTGCACACGCAACTGGGTGACAGCAAAAAGAATTTTGGCTATGCCGTTGAATACCTCAACTACAACTCCAACGGATTTAAAGATTTGGACAATGGTGAACATACCGGCTTCGACAAAAATGACCTCGTTGCCAAATTTAGGTTTAACACCAACCCCGGCGCCCCCGTACTGCAATCATTCGAATTCAAATTTCAATATGCCGATGAAATTTCCAATGAAACCTATCTAGGTCTTACCGAAGCCGATTTTGCCGCTACCCCATTTCGTCGCTATGCCGGTTCACAAGAAGATGAAATGAACACAAGGCACCTGCAGTTCATGGGTACGCATGTCATTGCCTTTAGTACCAACGCCCGAATTACGACTACGGCCTATTTGAACGACTTTAACCGCAATTGGTATAAAATCGATTACCTGACCGTGAACGGCCAACGTGAAAGTATCGCCAACATCATTCAAAACCCCGAGGCACTTTCTGGTTACTATGACATTGTGAGTGGTGCCTCCGATACCGGCGCAAATGATATCATTGCCTTAAAAGCGAATAATAGAAACTACCTTTCAACTGGTATACAGTCTAAATTCAATTATAGTTGGATCACCGAAAATACATTTCACGATCTAGAAGTAGGCCTTCGCTACCATTTTGATGAAGAAGACCGTTTTCAATGGGTTGACGATTACGGCCTGAACAATGGTACTATGGTTCTGGTCAATGCAAGACCGCAAGGTAGCGAGGCGAACAGGATCAGTGATGCCAGGGCGTTCTCCACTTACGCCCTTTACAAACTAAAGTACAGGGATCTTACCTTAACTCCGGGCATACGGTATGAGAACATTGCTTTAGGACGAACAGATTATGGCGTTTCCGATTTATCGCGAACGGGAATAAACCTTGCCGAACGTGAAAATCAGGTAAATGTCTTCATTCCCGGTATCGGATTTAATTACAATTTTCAAAATATTTCGCTGTTCGGTGGCCTACACAAAGGATTTTCCCCACCGAGTAACGAAGTTGGTGAAAACCCCGAGGAAAGTGTGAATTACGAGTTGGGTACCCGTTTCTCCTACGCAGGTTTTTCGGGAGAGTTCGTGGGCTTTTATAATGATTATAGTAATCTTTTGGGAAGCGATCTGGCCGCTACAGGAGGTACGGGTTCTTTAGACCAATTCAACGCGGGTGAAGTTAAAGTACAGGGCATTGAAGTGTTGCTCCACTATAATGTAATTTCAAGTTCAAAAACCTTTGCACTGCCCATTACAATAGGGTATACTTTAACAGACACCGAGTTTTTAAGCAGTTTTGGCAGCAGCAATAGCGTGTGGGGTGAAGTAAATATAGGCGATGAGCTACCCTATCTTTCAAAACACCAGTTGAACGCGTCCCTTAGTTTAGAACATCAAAAATTCGAGGTCAACTGTAGTGGTCGGTACAACGGTGCCTTTAGAACCAAGGCCGGTGCCGGTGCTATTCCCGCAGATGAATTGGTGGCATCAAATATTATAGTGGACCTTAGCACAAAATTCAGGTATAACCAAAATATCACCTTGACCGCCCATGCCATGAACCTATTGAACGAAACCTATGCGGTGGCACGCGTACCCGCAGGCTTGCGCCCTGGAATGCCTTTCGGGGTCTTGGGCGGACTTGAACTGCAATTCTAAAAAAGTAGCGATTATGACCGAGACGCCCGTTGCATATTGGGCGTCTTTTTATTTGTGGTACCCCGAAAATAATTCTGTAGCCTTGTTATAGGCGGCCTCGAAAACCATCCAATTAACTCCTGTTTCCGCTTTTTGGGCAGTAAAATAAGAGAGCATTTTTTCGGTTGGCATATTGCCCGTCAATTCATCTTTGGCCATTGGGCAACCCCCAAAGCCCTGTACCGCACCATCGAACCTGCGACAACCGGCCTTGTAGGCCGCATTGACTTTTTCATGCCATTTGGCGGGTATGGTATGCAAATGGGCCCCGAATTCTATTTCAGGATATTTGGGGATAAGATTGGAGAACAAATAACTGATCGTTTCCGGATCGGAAGTGCCCACCGTATCGGATAGCGAAAGAATTCTAGCACCCATAGCGGCCAATTTCTCGGTCCACTCCCCTACTACTTCAACACTCCAGGGATCGCCGTACGGGTTTCCGAAACCCATAGAGATATAAGTGACCACTTCTTTATTTGAAGCATTTGCTATATTGAAAATCTCCCTTAGGGTAGCTACGGACTCCGCGATGGTTTTATGGGTATTCCGCATTTGAAAGTTTTCGGATATGGAGAATGGAAACCCCAGATAATCAATTGCCCCATGCAACGAAGCATCGGCCGCGCCACGAACATTGGCCACGATGGCCAATAATTTGCTTTTTGTGCTTGACAGATCTAAGCGAGAAAGCACATCTGCCGTATCCGACATTTGCGGAATAGCCTGGGGTGACACAAAACTACCGAAATCGATAGTATCGAACCCACAGCCCAACAAAGACTGAATGTAGCGTACTTTTTCGTCTGTAGGGATCCATGTCTTGATACCTTGCATAGCATCTCGCGGACATTCAATAATTTTAACTTTTGTATCCATAAAGTTCAACTCGCCACCCGTATGATCTACTCTTTTTCTTCGAACTTAAGTTAAAACGATTTGACCGTGTTCTACGCCAACCAGTTGAGAAAACAAAGAAAAAGATGAAATCAAAAATAGCATTATTTATCCGATACCAATAGATAAACTGCAATACCGACAAATACCACTATCTGGAGCCATTTAAGAAAGCTACCAAGATTTGCACTTTTCGAAACGAAATCAGAAATCATACCTGCAAGCACCGCTATCAGTCCAAAAATAATGGTAGATACAAAAATGAACAAAAAACCCAAAATATAAAACTGCAGAATGGGGTTTAAAGTCTCACTAAAAAGAAAACCGGGAAAAAAGGCCAAAAAGAATATGGTCACTTTGGGGTTCAGCACATTCATAATAAAACCTTGGCGGAATAGCTGCCCCAGACTTTTCTTCGGCCCAATATCGCCTGACAAGGTTAGGGAAGCGTCGCTTTTAAATACTAGAAATGCCAGGTACAAAAGGTAGAGTGCACCAAACAGCTTAATGACAAAAAACAAGTTTTCATTTTCATTTATAACCGCTGAAATACCGAAGGCCAATAACGAAGTGTGCACCAAACAGCCCGTCATCAGGCCAGCTACCGTGGCCAAACCAAATTTCTTACCATATGCGATACTCTGCATCAACACGTAAATATTATCAGGGCCAGGAAAAATAGCGAGGGCAGCGGTCGCGGTGGCAAATGCCAATAGGATTTCGTAGTTCAAGGTCGAAAAATAAATTTATGGCCAGTCATTAAGCTTGGAGATAAAAGGTAAAAATCGCACATTTCGAGTTCGGGCAAGTCCAAAATACAAATTCCATTGCAGGAAACCTTATTTTTCATATCTTACCCCTAAATTCAACACTATGCAAACCAAAATACTTTCTTTCGTCCTTTTCGTTTCATTACTATCTATGGGATTCGTTGCCAAAAATTGGGATGCTATAAATAATGAAAATACACAAACCACAATGGAAAAAGACAGTCTACTAAGACATGTAGTGCTCTTCAAATTCAAAGAAGGTACATCGGCAGCCGATATTGCCAAGGTTGAGGAAGCCTTCACCGCTTTACCTTCGAAAATTCCGCAAATAGTGGGTTACGAATGGGGACTGAACAATAGTCCCGAAGGTCTTGAAAAAGGCTTTACGCACTGTTTTTTCCTGACTTTCAATAGCGAGGAAGACAGGGCGATCTACCTGCCCCACCCAGACCATAAAGCTTTTGGCGCCGTGCTTGGCCCACATTTAGATGACGTTCTGGTAGTAGATTATTGGACAAAATAAGTCAGCCTTGAAAATCAAGGTTGAAAACGTAAAGGGATTCGTTTTCGCCCGTGTTGTAAAAAGAACCAACCCTTGCTTTGAAGGGGTATGCGTGTGCCACTTGCGCGTATTCGTAGCGCGAACGGATAAACTAGTATGTATTCAAGATCGCTTGGTTGATTTTTTTCACAAGTGAAGGACCTTCATAAATAAAACCTGTGTAAAGCTGCACCAAGTCTGCACCAGCCTCTAATTTTTCAAGGGCATCTTCGGCGGAATGGATGCCACCTACCCCAATTATTGGAAAGGCCTTGTTGCTTTTCTCCGCCAGAAACCGAATGACTTCGGTACTTCGGTGCTTTAAGGGTTTTCCGCTCAGGCCGCCATTTTCTTCTGTAGAAACCAAATCCGATTTAAGGTTTTCTCTCCCGATGGTAGTGTTTGTGGCAATAACGCCATCAATTTTTGTGTTCTCTACTATAGCGATGATATCCAACAACTGGTTATCGCTAAGATCCGGGGCTATTTTTAGTAGTATAGGTTTAGCCTTGACCTGCTTCTTATCGGCATATTTCGCATTTTCCTTTTTCAGTTCACTTAACAATGCCGTCAGGGGTTCTTTGTCTTGAAGTTCACGTAGCCCCGGGGTATTGGGTGAACTGACATTGATTGCAAAATAGTCGACATGATCAAAAAGCGCATCAAAGCAAATTAAATAATCCTTTATGGCGTCTTCATTTGCAGTGATCTTGTTCTTACCGATATTGCCCCCAATGAGCACCCTATGTTGCCGTTTTAAGCGCTCTACGGCATCAAAGACCCCCGCATTGTTAAACCCCATTCGATTGATTATCGCCTGGTCAGGTTTCAATCGGAACAATCGGGGTCTGGGGTTTCCCTCTTGCGGCTTTGGGGTGAGCGTACCGATTTCAATAAAACCGAAACCGAAATTGGAAAACTCATTGAACAACTTGGCATCTTTATCAAAACCTGCGGCCAAACCTACAGGATTGTCAAACTTCAGACCGAAAACTTCCCGTTGCAAACGGGTATCATTTATCGTATAGAGCGATTTGAAAATTCCTGAAAAACCTATTTTGCAACAAAAGCGTATGATCGAAAAAGTGACGTAGTGGGCGCTCTCCGCGTCAAGAAGGAAAAGAAACGGCCGAATTAAAATTTTGTACATGAATTACAGTAAGATGTCGCGCAAAATTACAAAGGGAAAGCCCCGTATTATTCCTATCCCGACCTATTTTATCAACATTGACGGTTGACAATTATTTCGGGTCGACAATACTGTCATTTACCGTTGCAGGAACCACCACTAGTGGTATTCTTACGGCTTCATTACAGAGCGCCAAATAGCGCTCATATTGCTTTTGGTTGAAGGTAGAAAGCACTTTGATGTCGGCCTGGCGATGCCCCGCTACAAGCCTTTCCTCAAGCACCTTGTACTTTTCAGAAAGCAGCGTCAGTTCGTCGGGAGTGCTTTGCGGATGGGTATCGAAGAGTTTTTGAATATCTTCTTCGAGCAATTTGCTCTCCATTGCCAATTCAGCAACCAATTCTTCCATTTTTGAAGCCTGTGTTTCGTTCAATTGAAATATCTTTATCAAGGTTTCGGTGTTCTTTCCGCCTACCCCGAGGGTGCATTCTTGAGCGCTTCCCCTAAAAAATAAAAAGAAAAATAAAAATGCCGTTAAAAAACCTTTTACATACATCGCCTTAGATTCTAAAATCAATTCGTATAATTGTTAGATATAACATCTTTTTCACATAAAAATTATGTCAAAACAGCATATAATAGACCGGTTTCTTAGGTACGTAAAAATCGACACCCAAAGTGATCCGTCTTCGAACACCACCCCAAGTACCGAAAAACAGTGGAATTTGGCCTACATGCTTGCCGAAGAATTAAAAGAGATCGGCATGAAGCAGGTTACCATTGATGATAACGGCTACATCATGGCGACCCTACCAAGCAATGTGGAAGAAGCGGTACCTACTATTGGTTTCATTTCGCACTTTGACACCTCTCCCGATTTCTCGGGCACCAATGTAAAACCGCAAATAATCGAAGACTATGACGGTGGCGATATCGTGTTGAACGTTGAGGAGCAGCTAGTTCTATCGCCCTACCATTTTGACGATCTACTGTTATATATAGGTCAAACCCTAATCACTACCGATGGCACAACATTATTGGGGGCAGATGACAAGGCGGGCATTGCGGAGATCATTACCGCAATGGAATACCTCGTTCAGCACCCTGAAATCAAGCACGGCACGATCAAGGTAGGTTTCACTCCCGATGAAGAAATTGGCCGGGGCGCGCATAAATTCGATGTGGAAGCATTCGGCGCCGATTGGGCTTATACCATGGATGGAAGCCAAGTGGGAGAACTTGAGTACGAGAACTTCAATGCAGCGGCCGCCAAAATAAGTGTAAAAGGTAAAAGTGTACACCCCGGTTACGCAAAAGGTAAGATGGTCAATGCCGTAAGTATTGCCTACGAGTTCATGGGTGTTCTACCCCCTGAAGAAACGCCCCAAAATACCTCAGGTCGTGAAGGCTTCTTTCATGTTCATCATATGAAGGGCGAAATCGAGCATGCCGAATTTGACCTCATCATCAGAGATCATGATCTAGCAAAATTTGAACAGCGCAAGCAATTATTAAAAGATATTGTAACCAAGCTCAACAGTATTTACGGTAACGTAATTACCATGGAGCTGAAAGACCAGTATTTCAATATGCGCGAAAAGGTCGAACCTGTTTTCCACATAGTAGAAATAGCTAAAAAAGCCATGGAATCTGTAGGCATTACTCCGATAATTAAACCGATTCGCGGGGGCACGGATGGCTCACAGTTGAGTTTTATGGGCCTCCCATGCCCGAATATCTTTGCTGGAGGTCATAATTTTCACGGCAAATACGAGTATGTACCTGTAGAAAGTATGTTGAAGGCGGTTGAAGTTATCGTAAAAATTTGCGAACTTGTGGCGAAAAGAAGTTATTGATTTTTGGCTCTTGAGTTAACGGTCACTCTTGTTGTACTAATTTATCTGCAATACATCTTTCGGAAACATTGTTTTATGAAAGTTTAATCCCTTTGTTAGCTTCATCAATCAGCTCTAAATACCTGATAACCGGACCAATGGATACATCGGCAAAAATAGAACAGTATTTCTCAGAAGCGCATCAATTCAAAGATGCCATAAGTTTGCTTCGTGAGCTTGCCCTGAAAACCAAAATGGAAGAAACATTTAAATGGATGTTTCCCACCTATACGCTAGACGGTAAAAACGTTATTGCTATTTGCAAATTCAAAAATCACTTTGGTATCTGGTTTTTTAACGGTGTCTTCCTAAGTGACCCACATGGTGTTCTTGAAAATGCCCAAGAAGGAAAAACCCAAGCTATGCGCCAATGGAAATTTTATGCTTCGGAAGAAATCAACAAAACCAAAGTTCTCGCATACATCAACGAAGCCATCGAAAACCAGCAAAAAGGTATAAAGTTAGTGCCTAAAAAAAAGGAAGCTGTTAACGTGGTGGTTCCCGCTTTACTAAAAGATGCTCTGAGCAAGAATTCTGCCGCTAAAAAAGCCTTTGAAAAGTTATCGCCCTACAACAAAAAAGAATATTCAGAATATATCGCCAACGCCAAACAGGAAAAAACCAAACAATCTCGACTTGATAAGATACTTCGGATGATTTTGGAGGGCAAAGGGCTTAATGATATGTACAAGTAAGCTCGGGAAACTGAAAATTACAATTCCCGAATTCCAAATAACAAAAATTGCGATTGGAATCTGGTGCTCGGAATTTGAAATTTCAGCTTAGAGCATCGGCAAATTCCAACCGTTTTGATAGTTCGCCTTCAAAAATTCGTTGGCAGCTTCTTCTTTGAACTTTGCGCCGGCTTCGTCCCAATAGATCCTATTTCCTGTTTTGAAGGCCACGTTGCCCATGTGCGATACCAATGCGGCGTCATAACCCACCTTGATCGGTGCGGTGAGTTTAGAAGCATCCCTTGTTTTCACCGCTTCGATGAAATTTTTGGTATGCAGATCCAATCCATTTGCAGTGCCCTTATCCAATTTAAGTGCTTCCATTTTAGGGATCCCCTTTTTATCCCATCCTTGAAAGTCCTCTTCAGGAATGATTTCCCATCCATTACGGTCCAAAACTAGGGTACCGTTGTTTCCAATGAAGGCAATACCATGGTTTCTGCCATAGTTTCCTCCATTAATTCCTGTGGCATGCTCCCAAAGAATGGAGAAGCCATCATACTCAAAAACGGTCTGTAAGGTATCAGGGGTCTCCGAGGCATCATCGGGGTAGGCGAATTTACCGCCCAGTGCCATAACGGACTTAGGGGTTCCGGCATTCATGCCATACAGCGCATAATCAATAAGATGTACGCCCCAATCGGTCATTAACCCCCCTGCATAATCCCAAAACCACCTGAAATTAAAATGGAAACGATTTGCATTAAAAGCCCTTTCAGGAGCGGGACCCAGCCACATTTTATAATCTACCCCATCAGGTACGGCCGAATCTGCAAGGATAGGCACAGGTTTCATCCAACCCTGGTAGGCCCAGGCTTTCGCCAAACGAATCTCGCCCAATTTGCCGGAATGTACAAAGTCGATCGCATCTACAAAGTGAGGTTGGCTGCGCTGCCATTGCCCTATTTGAACCATGCGGTCACTTGAACCTACATAGTTCAACATGATATTCGCCTCTTGAACCGAGTTCGCTATAGGTTTTTCGCAATAGACGTCTTTACCGGCCTGAAGGGCATCGGTCAACATGAGGCAATGCCAATGATCCGGGGTGCCAATGATGACCACATCAATATCTTTATTTTCTAGGAGCTTTCGATAATCTTTATACCATTGTGGCTTCTTGACCCCCGCTTTTTCAAGATCAGCGGTCCGCGCCTTCAAAACATTTTCATCAACGTCGCACAGTGCGATTACCTCCATCTCATTTATTTTCAACATAGAACTCAAATCACTGAAGCCCATTCCCTTACACCCGATTAGGCCCACGTTGATTCGATCATTGGCACCTACTTTTTTTCGCATGGTCGCAAGCAGTTCCATTGGAAATAAAAATGCGGCACTTGAGCCCATTAGGGCCAATGAACCTTGCTTGATGAAATTTCTTCTATTCTGATACATGGTATTTATTTTTTCAATGTTGAAGATAGTGATTTTGTATCTAAAATCCATTCATTACCTGAAGCGCTTGCAAGAAGAAATAGCTGTAAAAAAAGCCTTTTAGAACAAAAGTGATGTAAATAATAACCGATCACATCATGACCAGCTTGACACCACGGCGGTTGTTGAAACAATACCTTCACTACGTGGCTTGAAAGAATGGTTGAAAGAATGCAAAAAAAGCCCCGATGTAAGTAACATCGGGGCTTTCAAGAAGCTATGGGCTGAAACTACTTTTTGACGACTTCCGTTGGATTGAGTTTTTTACTCAATTCCATGGAAATGGCAGAGCGATCGAATTTCAATTTACCGGCCATCGTCTCTATGATCACCGAAGAATCACTAT
>JBHJNU010000092.1:0-14885 GCA_050330515.1 Flavobacteriaceae bacterium
GGTGGAATGATCGAGCTTATCGAGATCGATGGCGCAGCAGTATCGATGGCGGGAGATTTCTTTCAGACCTTGGTCTATTGTAAATCCCCGACCAATTTGATGTCTTACATTGAACAAAATTTTAACTACGATGACATTGCCCTTCGTGAAGGAAACCATAGTTTCATCGAAATTAAATCGGACCAATTTCTTCCCGCGTCTTTAGAGGAAATGCTCTTAGAGATGAACGAGGTGCTTTTTATAAAAAAAATAAAACCTGTACTACCGATCATGTCGCGCAAGGATCTTGAGGTTCCTTTTATTACCTGCAATGAAATGCTTGACTATAATCAAGATAAAAATTTAGAACTATGGCAGTTGGCCCTTGCCTACGAGAGTAGTCGTGGTGCTATTTCCGAGGAGCTTGTTTTTGAAAAGATGCGTTCGATAGTGAACATTATGCAAAACGCCATCGATATTGGTTTAAAGGGCACCAATTATGCCGACCGAATTCTTGGGCCACAGTCCCTGACATTTCAGGAAAGGATGGATGGAAAAAAATTAGTGGAGGGCGAAATTTTAAACCAAGTTATTCTGTACACTTCCGCCATGATGGAAGTCAAAAGCTCGATGGGAGTTATCGTAGCGGCTCCAACTGCAGGGTCTTGTGGTGCCCTACCGGGAGCCATTATCGGGATAGGCAAAACATTAAAACTCCCGGAAGATGAACTGGTAAAAGCAATGCTAGCTGCGGGAATAATAGGCGTTTTCATAGCCGCACATGCCACTTTTGCCGCAGAAGTTGGTGGTTGTATGGCCGAGTGCGGATCAGGATCAGGTATGGCAGCGGCGGGAATCGTCGGCTTGAAAAAAGGGGCCTTGCACCAATCGCTCTCCGCCGCTTCCATGGCCTTACAATCGAGTCTGGGCATGATTTGCGATATGATAGCGGATCGCGTGGAAGCACCTTGTTTGAACAGGAACGTAATGGCGGCCACCAATGCCATTTCATGTGCAAATATGGCCCTGTCAGATTATAACCATTTGATCCCCTTAGACGAGGTGATCGAAACCATGAAAAGGGTAGGGGACGCCTTGCCGAATACCCTGCGATGTACCGGTTTAGGAGGGCTGGCCATAACAAAGACTGCAAAAGAAATTGAAGCTAAATTGGCGAACGGTGAAATACATACGAACAGAACTTTTTTTAAGGTATGCTAAATGGCTATTATCTTTTCGATAATTTACGCCTTAGTCGTTTCACCTTTTCAAATTTGCGAAACCGGCGATAAAAAATTATGATTACAGTGCTCTGGGTTTCATTGGCCGCCCTAGCGGTTTGGTTTGCCATTGTGTTGACCAAAGACTTTCTTGACCATAGAAAATCATTGGAAGACAGCAGTTGGTCAAAGACCGCCCTCATTGGTTTCGCTGTCAATTTTTTTGATGTACTCGGTATTGGCGCCTTTGCCCCGCAAACGGCTCTTTTAAAATTCACAAAACAAACCAAAGACAAGCATATTCCCGGAACGATGAATGTGGCCAATACCCTTCCCGTCTTGTTTTAGGCGCTAATCTTCATCACCATTATCGAAGTAGAGGCATTCACCTTGATCTCCATGTTTATTGCTGCAGCCTTGGGTGCTTTACTGGGTGCAGGTGTAGTGGCGAAAATGTCGGAAAAAAGAATCCGGTTGGTCATGGGGTTTGCCCTGTTGGTTACCGCTTTTTTTATGTTGGCCACCAGAATGGGTTGGATTCAAGGTGGAGGCGAGGCCATAGGGCTTCAGGGAACAAAATTGGCCATTGCCATCATCGCGAACTTTGCATTGGGCGCATTGATGACAGCCGGCATCGGCCTGTACGCGCCCTGTATGGCCTTGGTATTCGCCTTGGGCATGTCGCCCGAAGTCGCCTTTCCCATTATGATGGGATCCTGTGCTTTTTTAATGCCCCCAGCTTCGGTGCGTTTCATTCGTGAAAAGGCCTATAACCGGAAGGCCGCGGTAGCTATGGCAATTCCCGGTCTTGCAGCCGTGGGCCTCGCGGCCTTTGTGGTAAAATCGTTACCCTTAGATGTTCTGCGCTGGGTGGTGATTGCTGTCATACTTTATACGGCCGCGGTAATGTTGCGTGCAGGTTTTACCCATAAACAAAGCATGGTATCTGACTAAGTACCGAGAGCAATGTAATTTAATAGGGTATGCCGTTAGTACCAGTGAAACATTGATTAAATTGAATCGATCAAACCAAAATTTTATGAACCAACGTAGAAAATTCCTTAAAACGGGTGGACTAGCGGCCATTTCGGCACCCTTTCTATCTTTTGACACCAAAAAAAAGGCTTCACTTCTTGAACTCGGTACTACTTTCAGTGACCCGGAGGAGTATTGGAAAATGATCCGAAAACAATTCCCCCTAAAGGAAAGTCAGACCTATTTTAATAACGGCACCATGGGGCCAACACCCAGCTATGTGCTTGACAAGATGATCGATCATATGATGCACTACAATACCGAGGCTGCCTCCATAGACTACAAGAATGGTTCTGGACCGGAGTTATTAACCGGCTATTTTCCCTATGAGGAACTTCGTGCAAAACTAGGAAAGATCATCAACTGTGGTTTTAAAGAAATTGCATTGGTGCAGAACGCGACCTTCGGCATGAACTATGTTGGAATGGGACTTGATCTTAAGAAAGGGGATGAGCTGATCAATACAGACCAAGAACATGGGGGCGGTTTTGGTGCTTGGCAGCTCTTGGCGAAAAGAAAAGGGTGTATCTACAAACAGGCAAAACTACCCGAACCCGCCAATGACCCACAACAGATTGTTGACGCTATTTTTAAAGAGGTTACCGCTAAGACAAAAGTAATCGCTATACCCCATATGGTCTCTGGCTACGGAACCATATTGCCGGTAAAGGCAGTTTGTGACGAAGCTAGAAAACGGGGCATTTTCACCATACTTGACGGCGCCCAATGTGTTGGCCAAATAGCGGTAGACGTCAAAGACATTGGTTGTGATGCCTATTATTCAAGTTTACATAAATGGCTCTTGGCACCAGCTGGCAGTGGCATTTTGTACATTAATCCAGATGTTGTCGGTACAATCTGGTCGACCGTGGCAAGCTACCAATGGGAGAACCAAGACGACCATGGTTTTCGACTTATGCAGAATGGTACGGGTAACCCCGCCTTACTTGCCGGTTTTGATGCGGCCGTAGATTTCTTTAATACGGTTGGCGAAGAAAAATGGTTGGGCAGGATCAAAGAGCTTGGAATCTATCTTCGTGACGGATTAAAGCGAATGCCCCATGTGAGCATTGCATCTTCTACGAACGAGGCTATGGCGGCAGGTATCACTGCCTATTCCGTGGCCGGAATCTCAGGGCCGGATCTTCAAAAGACCATGTGGGAAAAAGAACGATTACAGCCCCGATCTATAGGTGATAAAAACATACGCCATTCGGTACATATTTACAATTCAAAGGAAGAGATCGATAAGGCCCTATATGTTATTGGGCAGTTGGCTTAAGGATGCTACTGCATTTTATTTTTTCTTAAAATCCACTTCCATTACTTCCCAGTAATTATAATCAAGAACAATGTTTTCGGGCTCGAAATCTAAGGGAAAGGTGAAGGTTTCGACCTTTCCTTCAAGCATACATTTTTTAGTAGCTGTTGTTTTTCATTCTCGTAAATACCGATTTCCAAAGGTATTCCAAAGAAACTACCATAGCCTTGCACTTGCGCCATAGTTAGGGTGTCCTTTTTTTGCTCGGATTAAACTGCCAGTTACCACCTTATTTTTATGTTCCGGGCCTGAGCAACCATTGCTTAAAACATGCTTCAAGATCCCTATCGGAAGCTTGCCACATTTCACTTTTGAAATCAGCCCTGAGAAAAACTAGGAAATAAAGGGCATCCCCATCAGAGCCTGCACAAAAACAGAAATGACGAAGAACAGATAAAGAAAACTGAACCAGCGAACAAAAGAAACTGCTTTTTTCATGTTCGAAATATACTCAGCCGCCATAAAGCCTGCCAAGGGAATAAGCTGTAAGGCATGAATACCCATAAAATGTGCCACTCTTAAATCACCCACTTTTGTGCTCCAATTTACCAAAGGCAGGCCATCACCGCCCATTTCACCACCAACATTATGGGAAAGTAGCCCTCCCATCACACCGCCCATAAAACTGGCGATTACAAAAACTAACAGGCCATAAAATATAGCTTCCTTCCTGGTTTGGTCAAGAGTATCTTCTTGCTTCCTAAATTGTAGTGCAGCGTAAAGCGTGTAACCCGTAACCACTGTGATGAGCAATCCCATAAAATAAAAAAGCACAATTTCAGGGGTTGTCCGCATATTGAAATGAGATAGGGTACCCCGAAATGCCTGCACGGTAATTCCTATTTGTTCAAAAAGCATTACGAAAACAATCAAAAATATCAACCGCTTTTTAATTTTCTCATTTATAAAATAATGGACTAGATAAGCCATCGTCCAAGAATAGATCCAGAGACTTATAGAAAACTTCAGTGGTTTTATTAGCGAATTGACTCCAAGTACCTCAATGGTATTGCCAGGTATCATCATAGCTAAGACCATACTCAAAATGAGGAAAAATACGCCAAGTAAGGCCAATGCCCTACTTCTTCGAAATAGTTCTTTTATTAAGTTCATCGTTTGCCGACTTTAAATAGGTAAAAAAATAGGAGTCCGAGCGGGCCGAACATAAAGGTGAACGGAAGACAAAGTGAATATTTCCATCTTGGCATTTCGCACCTTGTACCTTCACGAACAATATAGGCGCCCACGAAAAGGTCAAAAGCTAAATAGTGTACCCATCCTGCCGCTAGGGCAGTATCATTTTGGAATAGGCTTTTTACATTCGCCAGGGTAGAAAACGCATCTGGGCTGAAATTTAAAATCGTAGGCACAATCAACCCAGTATATACTAACGATAAAACTGAAACTACCCCATATAGTACAATTTGTTGAGTGTGTTGCCGTCTTGCGGCGAACAACAACAGTATCCATCCTATAAGCACAAAGGCGTTGGTTATTTTAAAAACTAAGGCAGGTTCCATATTAATCAATAAGTTCAAGGGTTAACTTTGTGTCTTTTGAAATTAGAATACTACAATCCTCAAAGTCGGGCGCTGATAGTTTCGGTTTGAAGTTTTTCGAAAAGCAGTACGGCTCTTTGGGCACTCCAAATAAATTTTTATCCAATTCACCATTGCCGTTCATATCAATGAACAATGATATGGCGTAGGTGTTCTCTTCCAAGCTTCTCGAAATATCAAATTCTAGGTTGTTAATGGTAAACTTGTCCTTTAAGTTTACCTTGTCGGCTTCAGGAAATGTTTCTTTGTCATCGCCCCAGTACCCGATGTAGAGATCCTTCCCAATATACTTTTCCTGCAAATTTGAAAATTTAATGGTAAGATTATGACGTGAAATGTCTGAAACAAAAAATGCGAAGAAAAAAGCAGTGAATAAGACTTTCATATGACTACTATTTTAAGGTTAATACCAGTCAAAGATCAGTTATTCTGATAAAGTCGACATGACACCTAGGTGTCATTTTTCAGTGAGCAGCTGTTTTCGAATTCGGGTCAATGACTGCCGTTCTATGCCTATATATGAAGCTAGATGCCGTTGAGAAGCGCGATTGACCAAATCTGCAGGATGCCCCAAAACCTCGAGATACCGCTCTTTGGCACTCTTAAAAAGAAAACTTTCGATGCGTTCTTGTTGAACCGAGAGAATGAACTCCGCTACCAAACGACCATATTTTTCTAGCGGCGCATGTTTTGCATAGCCTTCATTTATGGCCGATTTCGGAAGAAACACTCCCGTAGTAGGTTCTAAGGTTTCAAAGGCGTATCGGCTTGGCTTTCTGCTTAAAAAAGCGGGGTAGTCGGTAACAAATTCATTTTCTGCAATAAACCAACTGGTAATATCATCCCCCGTTTCTGAAATATAGTGCGAGCGTACCATTCCCTTGGTTATGAAAATCACATGTTCTTGTATGGCATTGGTCTCATATACCATTTCCTTGGCCGAAAATTGCCGTACAAAAAGCGCTTGACTGAACTCGGTTAAATGTTCATCTCTAATATCAGAACAGAAGTGCTTCATAGAAGCAAGGTAATGGAGTATATTAGAATCTAAGTTCACGCCAGCAAAGCTATTTTTCAGCCTTCAAGATACATATAAACATTAATTCACATATTAAAGGTTTAAAAAAAATTACCCTCGCGCCCTATAAAAGTTTCATGTAAACAATTTGGCTACAATGCGCACGAAGCCTGTAAAACTAAACTATCTACGGTTTACGGTAGTAGTTTGTAGGCCGAACAAAGGTTTGCCGAAAAGAACAATGTATACACAAAAACATCTTTGAAAAAAAGGCGAGGTATTTTGAAAGCTGCATTGCAGATTGTAATTGATGGCCAATAGTTAAAGCCATACTTGAGCAAACGCTGCACCTGCCTTAACATCAAAAAAGAGCTCAGCCTACAATGCGGCCTTTAATCCCCCGATGAGTTGATCGATCTCCTCCATACTGGTATAATGTAAAAATGAGATACGTATTACGCCCGGAGGTCTGGCTATGCCCATCGCCGTAAGTGGCCGCACAGCGTAAAAATCGCCCTTGCCCAGCATTAATCGGTGCTTTGTCAGGGTTTGATAAACGGTATCGATGTCTTTGTTCTTTGGAATAATGGAAACGGTCGGCGCTCTTTCGCTTAAGCTACTCGGACCTATGATCTGCACATCTTGGCGTGATTTCAAGAAATCGAGCAGGCGTGCTAACAGTTCGTTTTCGTGTGCTCTAAAAAGCGCATTCAAGGCAATATTTCGTTGCTCCGGACTTGCATTATCATCATCAAAATGATGTTCATAAACGGCGTCAAAATATTCCGTTATTCCCTGTACAGCGGCTATTTGGGCATGGTCTGGTCCGGCCGGGGTCAGCATATTCCTGGTAATGCCATCTTTGAAAAAATGGGATTGATTTTCCATCTTGCCGATAAGGTTCTTATTGACATACATGAGTCCAAGATGCGGACCAAAGGTCTTGTACAAGGAAAAGAGATAGATGTCCGCCCCAAGGTTTTTAAGGTCTGGAAAGGCATGCGGGGCATAGGCCACACCATCAACAACACATAGTGCGCCATGCGCTTTGGCAATTTTACTGATTTCCTTCACCGGATTGATGTGCCCGATAACATTCGAGCAATGCGGAAAAGCAAACATTCGGGTTCTATCGGAAACCAATGCCTTTAAATCGCCTACATCCAGCACCCCTGTTGCCTTGGCTACGGGCCATTCGATAACCTTTATGCCCCTTTTTTCCAATCTTCGCCAGGCCCCGGCGTTGGCTTCATGATCTTGACAGGATACGATAATCTCATCGCCATCTTGCCACATGGGGCGCATGGCATTCGCCAACACATAAACATTTTGGGTAGTTGAGGGGCCAAAGTGAATTTCAGAAGCTTCCACGTTCAAGTAGGCGGCCATCCGCTCATAGGAAGCATCCATAAGTTCTCCCGCTAATTTTGAAGCCGGATAAGGATAATACGGTTGAACCTTGTTCTTTCGATAAAAATCGCTTAGCCGGTTGATAACTTGCTGGCATGGGTAAGAGCCACCCGCATTTTCAAAAAAGGCCCAACCTGCTAAAGAAGGCTCAGAAAAGGCAGGAAATTGTGAACGTACAAAGGATAAATCAAGTTTCATGGTTGTTCAGGTTTTGAATACCTTTTACGCTAATATTTTTGCCAGAAGCATTTTTAATTTATGCCTTGGTGGTGCGGCGCAAGGTTTCTCGTGATCAAATTCTAAGGTAGTAAATAATTAGCTCTATCACCAAAAGGTCCAGCACTGATATTTGCTTTTTCGGTGCCAAGGATTTTATTTTTGTCCCCTGGTCATAGTTGTTGGCATTCACGAATCGCGTTACGGGAAAATAATACCTTTCAAAAAATAGTTTTAACAAGATTTATCTTATCTGGTTTATGCAATAATTAAAGTAACTTTAAAGTTATTAAGGGGATCTACCCAATGGAAGTAGTGCAACGCTTAGCCTACCTAACGTATGACGGAAATGCAGCAGACAAGGAATAGGAAATCGATATCAGGCGATGGTCAACTCGAGAAGGATAAAATTATAGAGCGGCAACTGCGCTTTCAGAACCTGTTGATCAGTATTTCCACAAAACACATTAATGCCGATGTATCGGATATTGATGACCTGATTCGCAAATCGTTAAAGCAAATCGGGGAGTTTGTTGAAGCCGACCGCAGTTATATTTTTTCCTATGATTTTGTAACCAATACAACCAGCAATACCTATGAATGGTGCGCGCCCGGAATAGTGCCAGAGATAGAGAACCTAAAAAACATACCTGTTGATTTCATTCCGCAATGGCTTGATGAACACAAAAAGGGAAAGGCATTCTATGTAGAGGATGTTAGTCTTTTGCCCAAAGATGGGGAGTTTGGTTTGCGGGCCATTCTTGAGCCCCAGGGCATTAAAAGCCTGATTACCATACCAAAGATCAAGAACAATGAGTTGATCGGCTTTATTGGTTTTGATTCCGTTAGAAAAATCAACACCTATTCTGAAAATGAACAAGATATTCTTTTTGTGTACGCCAACATGCTGGTAAACGTCATGTTACGAAAAGAAAATGAAGAACACATCGCCGAGCAGGAAGCGAAAAAGGAAGAGTTACTGAAAAACCTATCGCTTCAAAATCAAGAATTAAATGACTACGCCCACGTGGTTTCGCATGATCTAAAGGCTCCGCTGATCAATATTTATACTTTGGTCTCCTGGTTTATGGAGGATAATAAGCAAAACCTAGATGAGAGCGCGGTAGTCCCTTTGAACCAAGTGTTGTTCAATGTGGAGAAAATGGATTATTTGATCAAGGGTATTTTAGAATATTCCACTATTGACAGATTAACATCGGAGGATAGGGAAATAGACCTGAAGGAACTTATTGATGACGTTTTGACTACCTTGCTGATACCGAAACACATACACATCACGCTTCAAGAAAAATACCCCCGTATTTACGGCAGCGAGTGGCGGTTGAAACAGGTGTTTCAAAACCTCATCCAAAATGCCATCAAATACAATGATAAGGATCAGGGCACGATCGAAGTGGGATCCATTGAGAAGAATGGGCGCCATGAATTTTTTGTCAGCGATAATGGCAAAGGCATACACCCCGATTATTTTGAAAGAATATTCAATGTATTCACCAAACTAGAAAATAACAATGCTTCCTCTGGTATCGGACTTTCCATTGTCAAGAAAATTGTGCACCATTACAAGGGTAGCATCTGGGTGGAAAGCCAAGAAGGTAAAGGTACCACCTTTTATTTCACCATGCCAGGTACAAGGGGGTGACCCTTTCCAGGATCGCGTTGTTGAACTTTGAGTGGTAGAACTGAACTTTTGAGAACTCTGAAATCAGGTTTTAACTTTATGTTGAATTAGCACAATAGCCGCCAAAATAAGCCCAATTAGTATCGCAGCAATCAAAATAACACCTAGAAATCTCAAAAGTTTTGATTGAAAATTAGTGCTTAACGCCTGTTTGGAATTGTTTGTCATAATTAAATAACCCGCGTTTTTGTCCAGTTGCAGCATTTCATTATAAAATCGATCGAAGCCTGAGGTTGGTACATGGTCGGCTTGATTTTTGTAATAGTAATCGAGTGTCAAAATATTTGAACTCTTATCGTAGTTAGAACTGAAGTCATAATAAAAGAAATCTGAATTTATGGTGTACGATTCAGGTACGGCTTGAATGTGCTCAGACAATAGTATTTTCATGTTTTGTTTTCGCACCGTCGGGTAAGAAAGCGCATAAGGCGCGGTTCTCTCCAACTGATTAGGCATGGTCAATACCTTTGTTATGTTGGTTGCCTGAAATACCAAATTAAGTCGGCCCGGGTTCTCAACGGATGGTTTCCAAATTGAATCAAGTTGGTGATTTACCCGGGCGAAGTTAATCTGGGCATTAAAGAAGTAGCAACGGAAAAGATCATGCTTTTATTGATCAAGTGTGTTTGACGCCCGATAACCGATACCATGATCTTACGTAAACGAAATGGGCTATTTAAAAACCCGTTTCCAATATCTCGCCATGGTCTCTCTTAGGTGTAAGGAAGTATTCTCGCCCTCATGAATGCCGTGGGCCCGCATGGGGTATGACATCATATCAAACATTTTGTTGTGTTTAATGAGTTCATTGGTCAAGCGCTCAAAACTCTGATAATGTACGTTGTCGTCTGCGGTTCCATGGATGATCATGAGATTACCTTCTAATTTTTTTGCGTGGGTTATGGGCGAGCCTGCTATATAATTAGCTTCATTGTCCTCCAACAGGCCCATATACCGCTCTTGATATATGTTGTCATACAATCTTTGATCTGCCACAAAGGCCACCGCTAGACCAGAGGTATAGATTTCCGGATATCTGAACAAGCAGTTCATGGTCATTTGACCGCCCCCGCTCCAGCCCCAAATGCCCACTTTCCCCTTGTCCAAAAAGGAGTGCATTTTCAACACCTCCTTAGCCGCGGCCGCTTGGTCATGGGCTGCCAAAATACCTATCTGGCCGTAGATGGATTTCCTCCAAGTACGCCCCCTGGGGGTATTTGTGCCCCTGTTGTCTATACTTACCACTACATAGCCCTGTTGGGCCAGGTAATGGTGCCAAAGATCGCCCCCTTGCCATGCGTCCTGCACGGTGGCCCCTGCGGGTTCGCCGTAAACATAAAAAACAACGGGGTATTTTGTTTCATCATTGAAATCAGAGGGCTTGATCATCCAGGCATCGAAAACCTCCTCGCCGATGTCGACTTTAAAAAATTCCTTCGGTAAAAGTCCCAAGGCGTTAATCTTATTGGCCAGTGCTTTGTTGTCTTCCAGTACTCTGATCAGTTTGTGTTTCTGCACATTGATCAACGAAATGCTATTTGGGGTGGTGCTGTTTTGGAAGGTATGAACGGCATACTTGGCATCCGATGAAATCTGATAGCCATGCTGCCCGGGTTGCTCTGCCGGACTCACCCGCTCTGGAGTGGTGCTTCCATCCAATTTACTACGGTACAAATAGCGTTGGGTATAATTCTCAGGCGAAGCAATGTAGTATACATAGCCGCCTTTGGGGTCAATGCAATTGATTTGAACAACATCAAGGTCGCCCTTGGTTATGGTGCTCCATTTTTTTCCATCGCGCGATACTTTGTAGAGGTGCAACCAACCATCCTTTTCACTGGTCCATGTAAAATACTGCTCGTTTTCCAGCCAAATGATATTATCGTGCACATCCAACCAGGCATCATCCTTGTCAGTGAAAATAGTATGGAGTTCCATGGTCTCGGTATTCCCTATCCAAACCGTATTGGCATTCTGCCTTCTGTTCAGTTGTTGGATCATGACCTCGTTTGAGTCGGGAATAAAGTCCATTCGGGCCAAATAGTTATCGGTGGGGTCGCCGGGGATATCGAACCAACGGCTCTCGCCTCCGGCGGCGTTCACGACCCCAACTTTCACCTCTGAATTTTTCGTGCCCACCTTAGGGTAGGGAAGGGGGATGGGCTTGGAATAGATAGAGTCTACGTTATTGATCAGATAAAAGGTACCGATATTCTTGGTATTGGACCGCCAATAGGCAATTTGAACCCCATCCGGACTCCATCGAAACCCATCCCTGCAAGACAGTTCTTCCTCATAGACCCAATCAAACGTGCCGTTGATGATAGCTTCATTGCCATCAAAGGTAAGCTGGGTCACCTGCCCTGACTTTAAATCCTCTACATAGATATTGTTCTTGCTCACATAGGCCACCCGCGAGGCATCGGGCGAGAATTTGGCGAACATTAGGCTAGCGCTTTCCATTGATTTACCCAATGGAGTCAAGGTGCCCAATGCTCTGTCCAACACCCAATAATCGCCCCGGGTATGGTAACGCCATACTTTTCGGGTATTGCTGAACAGCAATACCTTGCTATTGTCCAAGGACCATTCATAATTGGCGATGGCCAATGGGGCCGACGCCCCCGCTGGCACCAATTGCTCCGCAGAAACCAAAACGGATCGTACGCCCGAGGCCGCTTCGTAACGTATGATGTCCCAACCGCCCACTTTGGTGTTTTCCTCTAGGGTAGAATACCCTTTGTTATCTTTCATCCATCGCACGGGGCCATATCCCTTGGCGCTGTACGTGTCGGTGAGGTACATATCCTCCAGCTTCAGGACGGCTTGCGAAAAGGAAGACCAGGTGATCAGCAAAGCGAGGGGTAAAAGCAGAAAGGTCTTCATGGCAGCGATTTTAGTGGAATGCCAAAATAACCAAAAAATCATAGAATCCTTCTCGCCCGGGTATTTTTATCCCTGCCTGAGGGAGTAGGGCGGTGCCAGGGCTTGGATAGTATGGACAGGGGAACGTGATGGAAACATTTTCCAAAAAATTCAAAATGTTTTGTCGTACCTTACAAAGAATTGGTATACACCAAAAACCAACAAACAAAAATGAATACAAAACAAGTCAGGGCGTATGGTACGGAAGCTGCCGACGCATCTTTGGAACAATTGAAAATTAAACGCAGGGAAGTAACTTCAAAAGATGTGGAAATCGATATCCTATATTGTGGTGTATGTCATTCCGATTTGCATTTTGCGCGTAACGATTGGGGAATGACCCAATACCCTGTTGTACCCGGTCATGAAATAGTGGGAACGGTAAGTCAGGTAGGGGAAGGTGTTTCTACATATAAGGTTGGTGACCTGGTTGCCGTGGGGTGTTTGGTAGATTCTTGTAGAACATGCAACAATTGTAAAAATGACCTGGAGCAGTATTGCCCAGAATGGGTGGGCACCTATGGTGGCTATGACAAGCATTTAGGCACGAATACCTATGGTGGCTATTCAGAGCGTATTGTGGTAGATGAAGCGTTCATCTTGCGCGTACCTCAAAATCTAGATCGTGCAGGTATCGCGCCGGTATTATGTGCCGGTATTACAACCTGGTCGCCCTTAAGACACTGGAACGTTGGAAAAGATAGTACCGTGGCGGTCGTCGGCTTGGGCGGACTAGGGCACATGGCCATAAAATTGGCCCATGCCTTGGGGGCACATGTTAGCTTATTTTCAAGGTCTACGGCCAAGATAGAGGATGCCAAAGCATTGGGCGCAGACGAGGTGATCATTTCAACGGATTAGGCCCAGATGCAAAAGGCCATGGGGCGTTTTGACCTCATTATCGACACCGTACCCTATGCCCACGATCTAAACCCGTATGTGGCCACATTAAACACCAACGGAACCTTGGTGGTCGTTGGCTATTTGGGCCCCTTAGACCCTATGTTGGTTACCGTACCCATGATTATGGGGCGCAAGTCCGTTGCAGGTTCTTTGATCGGGGGTATAGCCGAAACACAAGAACTACTCGATTTCTGTGGAAAGCACAATATCACTTCAGATGTAGAGGTCATTGCTATTCAAGATATCAATCAAGCCTATGAACGTTTGCTTCGCAGCGATGTAAAATATCGTTTTGTGATTGATATGAAATCAATTAAAAACTGAGTAGTCATAAGGCAGGCGTTCAAAACCGAGGTATAACGTACCCAAAGATATGGGCCGCAGGCCAAAAAAGTAGCACAGATCCAACCGAAATACCTGGCACTATACCTCTGAAACGGGTGGTACTAAAAGAACCGAAGTATCCAGTTCGACATAGATAGCATTGGTTTTCTGAATTGACATAATGGTCGTACGCCGGTGGGCACTGCTTACAAATGAGCGCGAGCGGGGTGACAAAAGAAATTAGCCGGTAATCGGATATTTTAAAGGACTAAACGTTGAAAAGAATACGATAGTTACCTTAATTTTGTAGGGAACACCATGAGCATAACTACTGAGATTTGTTAGCGAAAAGACAACAGTTGCCCCAATTACTTACCAACGATACTGAACGGTTTATTTACTGTTTGGAAGCGGTGGATGATATTGAAACGGAATCGGTTACCGAAGTTCAAAAAAGCCTGCAACACTTGGCCATGCAGTACGGGGTGGCCAGTATCTATCAAACCTGTGACACCATAGAGGGCTTGGAAGCCAGTTTGAACGCCCTGGTCATGGATAATCATCATTTTAAGGACTATGAAATCATCTACTTGGTGATGACCGGGGAGGCCAATAGTATTTGCTTGAACGACTACTACTATAGTTTGCAGGAAATTGCGGAACTCTTTGAAGGACGATTAAAAGGAAAGATCCTGCATTTTTCAAATGCCAAAGTGCTCGACCTCGATGAGGAAGAAGCACAATATTTTTTGGATATCACCAATGCCAAAGCCATTTCGGGCTACGGCCATGCCTATGAAGGCATCAGCAGCTACGACTTGGATAAGGCCTTCTTTAACCTGTTCAAGGAGGATGATAATATGTTCGATGTAGTAGAGGAATTGCACCAACGGCATTACAATGTCTGCAAATTGCTTGATTTTAGGTTGTACTATTGAACCTCGATAGCGCTGCAGTGATCAAACTGCTTTGTATTGATGCCAGCGCACCAGTTTTCTTGTCCATTGCTTCGGTCACTGGCTAAACTGCGAATGCAAAATGTACTCTAAAGTATCGCTTTATTAGGCAGAAAAATAGAAAGGTCTGGTTGACTCTTTGTTTTTTGAGCGGGTTGGTGCGTTGGCGTAGTTGGCACTAAACTTTCTTTAAATTTTTCTTCTAAACAATTTCTTGGCAAAGGGTAATGGAACACTTATTATCCTAACCGACGGTAGGAGGGGAGTGTAATGTGTGTGTAATGGATTATTTGTAGGAATTTTATATCTTTGACTGT
>JBHJNU010000093.1:0-15730 GCA_050330515.1 Flavobacteriaceae bacterium
GGGCAATTTTTTTGACCATTACCCTTGTCTTACCGTAGTCATGGTTTTTGTTGAAATAGGAGGCCACCCTTTTTTTCAGATGCTTTGCCTTACCTACGTAAAGAATTTTGTCTTCGGCATCGTAGAACTGATAAACCCCGGGGTTATCGGGTAGCGAAGTCAACTGTATTTCGATAGGTACTTGGGGCATTTCTAGTGGTTACCAATTTAGTTTTGTAAACTATGACAAATTACTATGTTTTTACAGAACACTTGAGGGTTTTTCATTTATTTAACGCAGATATCGACTAAAGTTATAGGCGCTAATAGGGCAACCGTAACACTTAATTCGTACCTCATTATCTGAACATGAACTTCAAAACAGTCACATGCCCCAAGGTTATCATACCCCTTTAATTAATTCCTCGAAGGTCAGCAAAAAAGTATCTCAACCCCTCATGATTCATATAGGTATGATATTCAACGTTTTAAACCGATTCGTGATACCCTTATCTTAAATCAAAGCTAATTTAAGGTTGCCATTATAGTTAAAAAGTGCATTTCATCAATAAAAAAGTGCAGTTTGTAGGTTTTTTAAAAATATTTTTATATATATTTAGCGATCAAAATTAACCTCAAAACCATATGGACACCTACATAATAACCCTCGGAACCTATCTTATCTTAATGCTTTTTTGTAAAGTATATTATACTTTGGCCATAAAGGAATAATAGCCCGCTTATCTTATCGTAAAAAATATTTAACAGTTATACATGTTGAAAAATGATTTACGATCGAAGTACTCGAATCTAAGAAAAAATTTGGCACCAGAGGCTGTGATGAATGCCAGTCTGGCCATTGCCAACAAGCTTCTTCAAGTACCCATTTGGGAAAAGGAGTATTACCATCTGTTTTTGAGCATTACCGAAAAAAAGGAGGTCGACACTTCTTTCATCTTATCCATACTTCAGGGAAAGGATAAAAATATTGTTCTGCCCAAAGTCGATTCCGAAGGCACATTACAACATTACCTACTTACCGATAGTACAAGACTCGTAAAGACCAGATGGGGGGTGCCAGAACCCGTTGAAGGTGTTGAAGTACCTATAGCTAAGATGGATGTAGTTTTTGTACCTCTCTTGGCTTTCGATCTAACCGGAAATCGAGTGGGTTATGGCAAAGGATTTTACGATTCCTTTTTGGGTCAGTGCCATAAAAATGTGATCAAAGTAGGCCTATCTTTCTTCAAGGCGGAAAATAAGATCGCCGATGTTGAAGAACATGACATACGGTTGGATTATTGTGTTACCCCTGAAGAAATCTATTCGTTCTCAGCACGCTGATCTTCCTCCAAGATACTAGGTACATCGTTGTCGTCGTCCTTTTGAGGGAAGGCCTTCTTGTTAAAAACCAAAAGTACCCCAACACCGGTACTTATAGCCATATCGGCAATATTGAAAACCGGGTCGAAGAAGCTAAAAGAGCTTCCCCCGAAATAGGGCACCCATGCGGGCCACGTAGTGTCGATCATAGGAAAATAGAGCATGTCGACAACCTTACCATAAAATAGACCGCCGTACGGTTCTTGAGCGAACAGTTGCGCTACTTGGCCTTCGCTATGATCGAAAATAATCCCATAAAAAACCGAGTCGATGATGTTGCCCAGGGCACCTGCAAAAATTAACGAAACCGCTATGATCAAGGTGTTCGGAGACCTTTTCTGAACCGTATCGTACAACCAATACCCGATGCCCGCTACGGCGAACAACCGAAATACAGTCAATATCAGCTTACTTGAAGATTCTGAAATAGGTAAAAAATCGCTAAGCTTTGCCCCCCAGGCCGCCCCTGGGTTTTCTATGAAATGAATCTTGAACCAACTTAGAACATCGATCGATCCGCCAAGTTCAAAATGGGTCTTGATATAAATTTTACTGACTTGATCGATCACCAAGATGACGATGATCAGCAGTAACGACTTTCTTAAATTCATTGCTCAATTATAAGATGAGGCAAAAATAGACATATTATTCGACTCTTTTAATGATGATATTACCGGTTACAGAGTGTAAATTGTAAAGGTTATCACCTTTTGGAATCATATCTTTTTCGATACTGCCATATTCGCTTTCGGCAATTGCCGTTCCTTTAGAATATCTGGCTATAATGATTCCACTTTGTGTTTTAATGTCTGCCGTTTCTGAAACTTCTAAAAGTTCGCATCGGCCATCTGAAAGGCTTACGTCAAAATTTTGATATACCCCTTTTGCCAAAACATTACAACTTGTACCGAAAATGTGCACGCTTTTCTGCTCAGGTATTTGAATTCTGAGTGCGATGGAAACTACCTTGTGTGCACTTAGTTTGTCATTCGGGTTTATAAAATTAGGTTGAAACCCCGTAGTGACGAAAATAGTCGAACCCTCTTCCTTTATAGTCAATAACAAATCTTTGTTATACTCGCCATCGATGGCAGCCTCAATGGTCATTTCAGGGGTAAGGGCAGTCTCTATTTTTAGGTCGAAACAATTAAGAACATCAATTTTGAAAAAGGCGATATCGGCATTGACAATAGACTTTTTGACTAATTTTTGGGAATTTATCGTTTGCAGGCAGCAACAACAGACGACAAAAAAGATAATTTTTTTCACATTCCGGGCAACAAAATGACCCACAAGGTTTTGCATACCCTGCAGGTCACATAATGTTTTACACAAACGCACTTGTCTATTTCTGCATATTCTTGGCCTCGATGCTCAATGTAGCATGCGGTACCAATTTCAATCGTTCTTTGTTGATGAGATTTCCCGTAACGCGGCAAATACCATAGGTTTTGTTCTCAATTCGTAACAGCGCGTTCTTTAAATCTCTAATAAACTTCTCTTGACGTATGGCCAACTGTGTGTTCGCTTCTTTGCTCATGGTCTGAGAACCTTCTTCAAAAGCCTTGAATGTGGGCGAGGTATCATCTGTACCATTGTCACCATCATTCATATAGGCGCTTTTCAACAACTCTAAATGGCTCTTCGCCTTAACTATCTTGTCTTCTATCAAAGCCTTAAACTCCGCGAGATCTTTATCTGAATACCTAATTTTTAAATCTTGTGCCATCTTTCTAATGTTTTGTAATAAATAATTTCGTGTTCACTTCATCAAAGGCAACAGCTGTGCCTATATCTAATTTTTCTTCGAAAACGAGATCGGCGGTCAAGGTTTCGGTTTTAATGTAGTTCAAATTACTTGCTACCGCCTTTTCTACCAATCCGTCTTTTAAAATCTTAATATCAATCTTGTCGGTTACTTCAAAACCAGAATCTTTTCTAATATTCTGTATCCGGTTTACAAGCTCGCGTGCAATACCTTCTTTTCTCAGCTCTTCGTTGATTGTAACATCTAAGGCTACGGTCAGCGGACCAGCTGTGGCCACCAGCCATCCTTCAATATCTTGCGATGTAATCTCTACATCTTGTAACTGTAATTTAATCTTTTTATTTTCAATTTCAAGCGATATTTCGCCCTCTTGTTCGATTTTCTGGATATCCTCCTGCTTCAACCTGGCAACTGCAGCGGCAATCAATTTCATTTCTTGCCCGAATCTTGGCCCCAAAGTCTTAAAATTCGGTTTGATCTGTTTGACCAGAATACCGGACGCATCGTCCAATAGCTCAATCTCCTTTACATTGACCTCGGTTTTTATCAAATCTGCCACCGCTTCTATTTCGCTTTTTTCTTTTGCGTTCAAAACGGGAATCATAATCTTCTGCAAGGGCTGTCTGACCTTAATTTTTTCTTTTTGTCTGATTGACAGTACCAAAGAAGAAATAGTCTGCGCTTTTTGCATTTTAGCTTCTAGCCCAAGATGGACGGTTGAGGCGTCATACGTTGGGAATTCAGCCAAATGTACACTTTCAAAAAGTTCTTTTTTAGTGGTATTTGTTAAATCTTTGTAAAGACGATCCATAAAAAATGGCGCTACGGGAGCCGATAATTTGGCAATCGTCACCAAACAGGTATACAATGTCTGATAAGCTGATATTTTGTCTTTCTGGTATTCCCCTTTCCAAAAACGCCGCCTACTAAGTCGCACGTACCAGTTACTCAGATTTTCTTGCACGTACTCTGAAATGGCACGGGTGGCCCTTGTAGGTTCATAATCGGCATAGGCCTCATCAACAGTTTTGATCAACGAATTAAGCTCTGACAGGATCCACCGATCAATTTCTGGGCGTTCGGCCAAAGCGATATCGGCTTCAGTGTAGTGAAATTGATCGATATTGGCATATAATGCGAAGAACGAATAGGTGTTGTATAGGGTGCCGAAAAACTTACGTTTTACCTCAGCGATTCCTTCGACATCGAATTTGAGGTTATCCCAAGGGTTCGCGTTCGAAATCATATACCATCGTGTTGCATCGGCACCATGCGAGTGCATGGTCTCAAAAGGATCTACGGCATTGCCCAAACGTTTTGACATTTTTTTGCCTTCCTTGTCTAGAACAAGTCCGTTGGACACCACATTTTTATAGGCTACGGAATCGAAGACCATCGCTGCAATGGCGTGCAAGGTATAGAACCAGCCTCGGGTTTGGTCTACACCTTCGGCTATGAAATCGGCGGGAAAGGTCTTTCCCGCATCGATCAGATCTTTGTTCTCGAACGGATAATGCCATTGGGCATATGGCATAGCGCCACTATCGAACCAAACATCGATCAAGTCGCTTTCTCGTTTCATGGGTTTGCCCAATGGGGAAACCAGTTTGATCTGGTCGACGATGTTTTTATGCAGATCGATTTTATCATAATTTTCGTCAGACATGTTACCGACCTCGAAGTCTTCAAAAATATCCTTTTCAAGAACTCCGGCTTTTACGGCCTTTTGCATTTCTGTTTTTAGCTCTGCCACCGAACCAATGATCAGCTGTTCCGAACCATCATCGGTGCGCCAAATCGGTAACGGAATGCCCCAATACCGCGAACGCGAGAGGTTCCAATCGTTCGCATTGGCCAGCCAGTTACCAAACCTTCCTTCGCCGGTCGCCTTTGGTTTCCAATTAATGTTCTGGTTAAGGTCGAACATGCGGTCTTTGATATCGGTGATCTTGATGAACCAAGAATCTAAGGGATAATATAAAATTGGTTTATCGGTACGCCAACAGTTGGGGTAACTGTGTATATACTTTTCAACCTTAAAGGCCTTGTTCTGCTCTTTCAGCATTATGGCAATTTCAACATCGACAGATCGTTCTGGCGCGTCGCCATCTTCGTAGTACTCGTTCTTAACATACTTACCGCCGAACTCTTTGAGTTCGGGGCGAAACTTACCCTGTAAATCTACCAAAGGAACAGGGTTGTTGTTTTCATCCAATACCAATAAAGGCGGTACTTCCGGAATGGCCTGTTTGGCGACGAAGGCATCATCTGCGCCGAAAGTTGGCGCTGTGTGTACGATTCCGGTACCATCTTCGGTGGTTACAAAATCTCCTGAAATGACCCTGAATGCATTTTCAACATTTTGATAGGGCTTGGCGTAATCGATAAGTTGTTCGTAGGTGATACCAACGAGGTCCTTACCAACAAACCCCTTAACAATGTAAAACGGAATCTCTTTAGCGCCAGAAGAATACTCCAATAATTCTGGCTTACTCTGCACCTTGCGGAATTTACCCGAAAACTGTTTGTCAACCAGATTTTTGGCCAAAATAACGTTCATGGGTTGAAAAGTGTACTGGTTATATGTTTCCACCAATACATAGTCAATTTTAGGCCCAACGGTCAAAGCGGTATTCGAGGGAAGTGTCCAGGGCGTGGTCGTCCAGGCCAAAAAATAAATCGTTCCCTCATTTTGAAGAAAGTCTGGTAAGGAACTTTCGATTGCCTTAAACTGGGCAACTACGGTTGTATCGGTAACGTCTTGATATGTTCCTGGTTGGTTAAGTTCATGAGAGCTTAACCCCGTACCTGCCTTTGGGGAATAGGGTTGAATGGTGTATCCTTTGTAAATAAGGCCCTTATCATAGATTTGTTTTAAAAGCCACCAAACCGTCTCCATATATTTAGACTTATAGGTGATATAGGGATCATCCATATCTACCCAATAGCCAACCTGTTCGGTCATTCGGTTCCAAACATCGGTATAGCGCATAACCGCTTTCTTGCAGGCGTCATTGTATTCCGCGACAGATATTTTAGTTCCAATATCCTCTTTGGTAATGCCCAGTTCTTTTTCAACACCGAGCTCTATGGGCAGACCATGGGTATCCCAACCTGCTTTTCGTTTGACCTGAAACCCCTTCATCGTCTTGTACCTCGGAAAAATATCCTTAATGGTACGCGCCATGACATGGTGTATGCCGGGCATTCCGTTTGCGGAAGGTGGGCCTTCGTAAAAGACATAACTTTCATTGCCCTCTCTTGAAGAAACACTTTTCTCGAATATGGCATGCTCCTTCCAGTAGTTTAAAATCTCTTCGGCTACTTTAGGCAAATCCAATCCTTTATATTCTGCGAACTTCATAGTAAATGCTTCTACTGCTTAAAATTAAGGCTGCAAAATTAGCGATTTTGATTCAATTAACCAGTATCAAAGGCATGGTAAACTCCACTGCCCCATTCACTTGAATTGCGCGGCAAAAATCTGTTTTGCGCTCTAAAATCTTTATCCCGATTTGCAAAATTGTTAACCCCCGGCATCTAAAGGGCATTTTAATACGTAAATCTGTCCTTTAACAGTTAAAACACTAAATCACAAAAAAAATGAAAAAAGTAATTTTAAGTTCAATTGTAATGCTTGCCCTTTCAGTATCATTCGTTTCATGTAGAGATGCGGCAGATAAGGCCAAGGAAGCCACTGAGGCCGCGGCGGAAGCTGCCGATAAAGCGGGAGAAGCTATCGGAAATGCAACCGAAGGCGCCATGGATTCGGCAGGTGATGTTATCGATTCGGCAAAAGAAGCTGGTTCAGAAACTATGGATGCCGCAGGTAACGCCATTGATTCCGCAACCGATGCAGCCGGTAATGCCGTTGAATCTGCGAAAGATGCAGCTGGCAACTTGGTTGACGAAGCAAAAGATGCCGGCACCGAAGTTAAAGACGCTGCCGGTACCGCAGTCGATAAAGCGAAAGATGTCGCTAAAGATATTAAGGAGAAAGTAAAGCAATAAGCAATTTATCACTTCAACAGTAAAACCCCTGGCCTGAACGCCGGGGTTTTTTTGTGCTTATACAGGCACTTAAAATGCATAACCAAGACCCAAAATAAGATTTGTTCCTGGTGACGCCAAACCAGAAGAATAAGGCCTATACCGCTGATTAGTCATATTCTCTAAGCCCAAAGTGGCTTTAAGCGTGTTCGAAATAGCGTATTGCGATCGCAGGTTAAGGGTATACCATGAAGGGGAATATGGGTTTCCCGCCGAATCGATGGCATAAATATAATCTTTGCTTCGTTCAGAGGCCGCTAATTGGTCAGCCGAGATTTCGCCATTATAGTTCAAAAATAAATCGGTTCTCAATTTCTGGTTTTTGTAGATCAAATGAAAATCTCCAAAGGTAGGTGCAACATGCCTACCTGCGGAATCAGTGCCATCTTCCTCTTCTTCGATACCTTCGGTAAGGGTCAGGTTAGAGGCGACGGATAGGTTATCGGTAAGGAATGCCTCAAGACTGAATTCAAATCCGTAGACATAGGCTCTCGCGGCGTTTTGAACGGCCTGAACATTGCTTAGTTCACCGTTGTACTCTATCGCTGACTGGCCATTGAAGAGAAAATCGCGACGTACGAGGGCATCTACCAGATAGGTGTAGAAAGTTGCCCCTTTAAGCACTACCTTGTCATTAAAATTCTTTTGAACACCTAACTCAACATTGTAGGCATACTCTGGTTCCAGTTCAGGATTAGGCACCACAACCGCGCCCGGTTCAGAATCAAAAATCTTACCTACGTCATCGATATTCGGGGATCGGAAACCTGTAGAACCGTTCCAGGTGATTTGCAAGTCGGCCCTTGGAAACCAGCTCAACCCTAAACTACCCGTTAAAGCACCATTGTTCAGGTTCGCATTGTCGAACGGAAAGGGGTAGTACGTTTTGTCGAAAATTGCATCCATCCAAACATGACTGTATCGCAAGCCAGAAAGCAATGTTAGATTGGGTTTTGCCTTGTACTCGCCATTGATATAACCGGCCAAAGTTTGCCAACTAGATCGGTCAGGATAGCGTGATGCGGCCAAGGCACTGGTATTGGTCTCTATGTTAATCTGACTTCCTGTAGACCCCACTTTGTTGAAAATATACTCTGCCCCATAGTACAGTCTCAAATTGCCCATTCGCTTGTTCTCGAAATCAATGTTCGTTGAGATCGCATCTACGTTTTCTTCGGTACTGTTTCTGATGGCATCTTGAAAATCGCGATCATACCTACTTTCCTCAAAATGTTGATACGCCGTCGTTATTTTAAGTCCGTCATAGAATTTGCCCTTACCTTTTTTATTGATATGTAAGTTGCCCATGAACCATTTTTGTGGCCCATAGAACCATTCTGCTGAACGCAGCCCATCGCCCGACCTATCGGGTCGAATCAAACGATCGTACCTTGAAAAGTCAGATGTTTCAGAATAGTGGATAGCTAAATCGTAATTCCAACTATTGTTGGGTCTGTACGCTATTTTCTGAAGGAAATTAATCTGATCGTAGCCCGTTGGATTTTGTTTTCGGGGATTTTCATTCGGCACCAATTCGTCTTGCCCATTTCTTCGGATAACAAAATTATTTCGTAAATAAGAATCTGGTCCGTTGCTACCCATAATCAAATCACTAAAGTTGTTGTAGGAAGCACTTGTTAGAACGGCCCATTTCTTCTTTCCGAGATTAATGTCAAAATGAAAGGTATTTTCGGCGTTCGCAGAGGCAAAACGGTAATTGGCATTTCCAACAACCGTGAGGCTATCGACCGTTGAAAACGCCGCTTTTTTGGTGTAAAAGTTCATTACACCTCCGATGGCATCGCTACCATAGCTTACAGATCCGGGCCCAAAGATGACCTCGGTCTTCATAATGGTAAAAGGGTCTATCGATATAACGTTCTGGATATTTCCTCCCCTGAAAATAGCATTGTTCATACGAACACCATCTACAGAAAGTAACAATCGATTTGTTGAAAAACCCCTGATCATGGGGCTACCGCCGCCCAATTGGCTTTTTTGCACAAATACCTTACCGCTATTCTGTAGCAAGTCTGCCGCGGTCTGTGGATTCGTAAAGACAATTTCCCGGGCCTCGATGGTCGCTATTTTATTGGGAATATCCTTTTTCTGCTGTTCCCATTTACTGACCGACATAACCACCTCATCTAACTGTTCGGCCCTCAGGGTAAGAAAGATCTTGCCCTTTTGTTTTAAGATCTGCCCCTTGGTTGATTTACGGATCTCGTACCCTATATGACTCCATGTTATGCGTTCATTTCTATCGAAAATGGAAAGGTCGGTTTTACCATCAAAATCAGATAGGGCCGTCTTAGACCTGTCAGCATTATAAACGGCCACGTTCAACACAGGCTCTTTGGTGTCTGCATCCAATACCTGTATTTCCTGTGCGGAAATACTTTGGAATACCAAAAAAACGATTGCGTATAGGTTGCGTTGCATACTAGCTAAATACTTCATTTAAAACGGCAAGCGACTTGGGTTTTCGAAATCCCTGTAAATGCAATTCGAAATATAACACCAGCGATTTCAGAAGCTCTTGTCGGTTGGTCTTGTTCATTTTGATGTTGTGTATAGCATCAAAATTTATGCCCAAGAAGCTTTTAAAGTAAAAAAGATTTTCGCCCGTGACCATGGGGTTTAGAGAAGCAGTGTTGATAAATTCTCCCTCGAGCAGATCGAAGCAGGCAGCATTATGGTGATCTAGATCTGGGTAAAAGCCAAAATACTTCGTCAACCGGAGCAAAAAATATAGATGGAAATTCGAAATATCGTCATGCGCATCGAGCCATTGCAATGACGCTTCCAAAAACTCGAAAAGGCCTTCGTTGCGTTCTTCTTCGTGAATGCTGTTGCCCAACATTTCCGCAAGGAACATGGTCATGGCATTTTTTGCAATATCAGTATGTAAGGTCTGGTAGTGGTATTCGATCTTCGCCTCACGAATACTTTCTAAAGTACCCTTGTTCTTGTGATAGGCAATGATTTCCAATTGGGTCAAAGGTTGAAAATAAGCAGATTTCAGTTTCCCTTTTTTAGCGGCCAAAACCCCTTTCAACAAATATGATTTTAACCCATCTGACGCCGTAAATGCCTTGACGATAAGGCTTGAATCGCCGTATTTTAATGAAGTAAGAACAATGGCTTTGGTGTTTACTTGCATCTATTTCGATAGGCTTGGCGCAAATATAGGAAATTGGGGTGCTAAGGTAGAAGTGAGATCCATGAAGTTTAGCGGTTTTCCTCCAATCTGAAATGTCGTTTTCTGATTTGCGCATTTCATGATAGTTCAGAACAATAGAAAAGACCCACAAGGTTGAGATAACCAGTGGGCCTCTAAAAATTTAAACCGAAACTAGAACCTCTGTTCCCGCACCTAAATAACGCCCTGAGCCAACATGGCATCGGCAACCTTTACAAAGCCTGCGATATTCGCGCCTTTGACATAATTGCAATAGCCATCTTTCTCTTTGCCGTAGGTGATGCAAGAATCATGAATATCTTCCATAATGTCCTTTAAACGGCCGTCGACTTCCTCACGTGTCCAACTGATCCGCAAAGAATTTTGAGACATCTCCAATCCTGAAGTGGCGACACCGCCGGCATTGGAAGCCTTACCTGGCGCGAACAAGATTCGAGCTTTTTCGAATTCATGGATCGCTTCGGGTGTTGAAGGCATATTTGCCCCCTCGGCCACACAGATACATTTGTTCTTCAACAAGGTTCTTGCGCTCTTACCATCCAATTCATTTTGGGTAGCGCACGGCAATGCAATGTCACATGTAACGTCCCATGGTGTTTTGCCCTTTACGAACTTCGCCGATTTGTATTTTTTAGCATATTCTTCGATCCTACCTCTTTTGTTGTTCTTGAGATCCATAACGAACTCCAGTTTCTTCGCATCTATTCCCTCACTGTCGTAGATATATCCTGAAGAGTCTGAAAGGGTGAGTACCTTGCCTCCTAAATGAATTACTTTTTCGGCAGCATATTGGGCCACATTTCCAGAACCCGAAATCGCAACGGATTTACCTTCAATAGTCTCGCCTTTGGTCTTCAACATGCTCTGGGCAAAATACACCGTACCATAACCTGTTGCTTCTGGTCGAATCAAGGATCCGCCCCATGAAAGTCCTTTGCCCGTTAAAACACCGGTAAACTCGTTCCTGATTTTTTTGTACATACCGAAAAGAAAGCCTATTTCACGAGCGCCCACCCCGATATCGCCCGCGGGCACATCGGTATTTGCCCCAATGTGTCGGCATAATTCGGTCATAAAGGCATGGCAAAAACGCATAACCTCGTCGTCAGATTTTCCCTTGGGATCAAAATCGGAACCTCCTTTACCTCCGCCCATTGGCAAGGTTGTCAAACTGTTCTTGAAAACTTGCTCAAAAGCTAGGAATTTCAAAATACTAGCGTTAACAGAAGGATGAAAACGCAAGCCCCCTTTGTACGGTCCGATCGCGGAGTTCATTTGAATGCGATAGCCGCGGTTCACATGGATCTCACCTTTGTCATCGACCCATGATACCCTGAACGAAATCAAACGCTCGGGCTCTACCATGCGCAGTAAAATATTTTTACCGCTGTATATTTTATGTTTTAGAATATAGGGAATTACCGTTTCGGCAACTTCCTGTACGGCTTGAATGAATTCAGGTTCATGACCATTTCTAGCCTTGACCTCATTCATAAATCCATCAATTTTAGCTTGCATTTTTGCGTCCATAAACTCTTAGAAATAAATTGAATTTTACTGAATTTGAAATATAACGGCAAAATTATGCTATTCCTATAATTCAAACCCTATTTTTTTTAAAATATGATAATTTTTACCCGATGGCCTGCTCCAAATCTGCCATCAGATCTTCCACATCCTCAATACCAACACTTAACCGTATCAAAGAATCTACGACACCACTTTTTTCTCGCTCTTCTTTTGGAATGCTGGCATGGGTCATACTGGCAGGATGCCCCGCCAAACTTTCCACACCACCCAAAGATTCGGCCAAAGTGAACAGTTTCAATTTCTCAACGATCTTGATGGCATCTTCATAACTACTTCCCTTGGGAACAAAAGAGATCATGCCCCCGAAACCGTTCATTTGACCTTTAGCGATGTCGTGATTCGGATGGTCTTCGAAACCGGGCCAATACACCTTTTCGATTTTTGGATGCTTTGCCAAATACTGTGCTATGACCGTGCCGTTTTCGCAGTGGCGTTGCATTCGTACATGAAGGGTTTTTATGCCCCTAAGTACGAGAAAACTATCCATCGGTCCGCAAACGGCGCCGCTTGCGTTCTGAATAAAGTAAAGTCTTTCGGCCAACTCCTTATCATTGACCACTAACGCCCCAACGATCACATCACTATGCCCCCCTAAATATTTGGTCGCAGAATGCATCACAATGTCCGCCCCAAGATCCAAAGGTACCTGCAGGTAAGGCGTTGCAAAAGTATTATCGACAGCCAACAAAATTCCATGCTTCTTCGCCAACACCGAAACCGCCTTGATATCGATGATGTTCATCATCGGGTTAGTAGGTGTTTCGACCCATATGAGCTTTGTTCTGGTATTGATATTCTCCTCGATTTTGTGGGCATCCTGCATTCCAATAAAATGGAAACCGATACCGAATTTTTCAAAGACCTTTTTGAACAATCGGTAACTGCCCCCGTACAGATCATTGGTAGAAAGCACCTCATCCCCTGGTTCGAGCAATTTGATGACCGCGTCGATGGCGGCCAGACCGCTGGCGAAGGCTAGTCCGTAGTTTCCATTTTCTATACTCGCCAAAGCATTCTCCAAAGCAGTGCGTGTTGGGTTGGCGCTTCGCGAATATTCATAGCCCTGGTGCCCACCGGGCGTAGTTTGCGCATAGGTCGATGTTTGATAAATAGGCGGCATAACGGCACCATAAGCCTTGTCAGGACTTTGCCCACCATGTATCGTCTTGCTATTGAACTTTAACCTTTTTTCACTCATAGTTCTAATTATTCCTACAAATGTATCGTTATCTTAGCAGTCAAGCAATTGTTCCGCTTTTTACCCCGCGACAATACCTATGAAGAATTCCATAACCCATGCCGTATTGCTTTTATTGTTCATTGGCTGTAAAATGGACGACAAAATTACCTTTGAGCAGGTAACAGTAGAAAATAAACAATGTGTTGATTGCCCCCAGGTGTTTATTTCTATTCCGAAGATGTTGGAAGATACCAGGTTGGCAAGTACCATAAACTCGGCCCTGAACGAAGAAATAATCACCTTGTTGCTTTTTGACGAGGAAAAGGATACCACTACGGTAGAGGCGGCAATGACCTCGTTTAAACATGGATATCAAAAATTAAAGGAACGCTACACTGACGAAGTTACCCCTTGGGAAGCCAAAATTGATGGCAGGGTCACTTTTGAAGATGAATACCGGCTGACCATCGCACTAGATTCATACCTTTTTACCGGAGGTGCGCACGGCTATACCGTAAAACGCTTTTTGAACTTCGACAAGAAAAAAGGGGTAGCACTTGAAAATTGGGAGCTTTTTAATAACGAAGAGGATTTTCGACTTTTCGCCGAGGAAAAATTCCGTGCCAAGGAAAACATCCCTTCAGACAAACCCATCAATTACACAGGGTTCATGTTCGACGAAGATTCATTTTACCTCCCCGAAAATATCGGGTTCACCGAAGAAGGAATCAAATTACTCTACAACCAATACGAGGTTTCATCCTTTGCCGATGAAACTGTTGAGTTGACCTTACCCTTCGGGGAAGTAGATCGGTTTTTGGTCGATAACAGTAAATCTTAATCCGTAATCAGCAAAGCCTTCTGAAGTGATACGATTACACCCAAATGTATACCTTCATGAAAAAGGTTAAACGCAATGGAGTCGTCGACATTCTTTAAAATCACCCCGGGCGTGGTGGTATACTCGGCAAACTCTTTGAACATTCCATTTTCATAATCTTGCCGGCAGCGTTCAATCGTGGTGAACAGAAGTCCCTTTACCTCCGCTATCTCTTCATCGGTAGCGGAGCCATCGGGCAGGGTACCCTTTCTGAACCTGCTCACCAGTTCATCTGAAATTTGCATCGGCAGCATACTCATTTTATAAACCAATACTTGTTGGGTGACCACTACGTGGGCTATGTTCCACCAAATATTGTTTCGGTATCCCTGCGGGATCCGTAACAAGGTTTCCTTAGGCGTTTCCTTTAAAATTTTATACAGTATTTTCCTATTTTTCAGTGTGATGTCAAATAGATTTTCCATAGCGGTACATTTAAAGTGGCTTCTAAAAATAGTACAATTACTTGAAAAAAGGTTTCTTTGTAACTACCTGTTCGAAACAGGCCTACCCTTTGGTTCATAACAAGTTGAATACCTGCACCGAAGCACTGGCAACTAAACTCGAACGAATAGATAAAGGACCTATTTCGGTTATTGTTCAATATGGATTAAAGCTATATTTATGAATAAAATTTATCACTTAAGCACTTGTAGTACTTGCCAACGGATCATCAAAGAACTCGAACCTCTCGATGGCTTTGTGCTGCAAGATATCAAAACCGAGGCCATCACCGCATCTCAATTAGAAGCAATGATAGCACTTTCAGGAAGTTGCGAAGCCCTTTTCAGCAAAAGGGCCATACTATACCGCGAAAAAGGGTTGAACGAAAAAGTACTTTCTGAATCAGATTACAAAAACTTGATTTTGGAGCACTATACTTTTCTAAAGCGACCTGTTATCTTGGTCGGCTCACAAATTTTCATTGGTAACGCCAAAAAAGTGGTCGAGAACGCGAAACAGGCCATCCACTCTTGAACAGAAGGGCTCTTGCCATAGTAGCGGCACTGGGCGCAACCACGATCTATGCATTGAACCATACTATTGCCAAGGGGGTGATGCCCGATTATGTGCAACCTTTTGCGTTTATTGTACTTCGTGTTTTTGGAGCGGCCATCCTTTTTTGGCTGATTTCCATTTTTGGCCCAAAAGAAAAGATCGAAAAAAAAGATTACCTGATGATGCTGCTCTGTGCAGCCCTAGGTATGGGGTTCAATATGCTGGCCTTTTTTAAAGGGCTGGCATTATCCACACCTATAAACAGTGCGGTATTAATTACGATCACACCGGTGATCGTTCTCATACAATCGGCCCTGCTACTCAAAGAAAATATATCCAAAAAAAAAGTGCTTGGTATAGTACTTGGCCTGTTAGGTTCTTTCGGACTAATACTCTTTGGGGCTGAAGCACGACAAGATGCTCCGAACATACCTTTGGGCAATTTCTTTATTTTTATGAATTCTGTCATATATGGTTTCTACTTAATCGTTGTTAAAACCTTGATTGCCAAATACCATCCGTTTACCTTTATGAAATGGTTGTTTACTGTTGGAATAGTGATCTGTCTACCATTCGGGTCCGAAGAATTAGTTCAAATAGATTGGTGGAATTTACCGGTAGAAGCGATATGGGGCATCGTCTTTGTAGTTGTAGGCACCACTTTTTGCGCCTATTTATTCAACATTTTTGCGTTGACGC
>JBHJNU010000094.1:0-20204 GCA_050330515.1 Flavobacteriaceae bacterium
ATTTAGGTCATATTGAAAAGTGCGTTTCATAGAAATTAACAAAGTATTAACATAGTATGTGGTTAAACAAAAAAATCAGTTATTCTTGAATTATTTAACTTTACCGTACTGCTAAAAAAAGAAGATTATGATATTACAAAAAACGAACATTGAAGATGAACTTTTGCGATTAAAAAGCAAGGGTTTTGATTCGAAGAATGCCTTGCAACAAGTTTACGACATACTTAATGCGCATCACGATAACCAGGAGAGGATTCAGGGAAATATTCAAAAAAGAAAAAAGGACGGTGTCAATAATTTCGTTTTCGACCTTCTGGAAACCGATAAAATATACCACATCGATCAAATAAAAAAAATATGTATCGATTATAGACTTCGATTTTTAAGTTCGAAATACTTTAAAGGCGATATTCCTCAAGAGGCGTATGCCAGAATTTCAGCCTTAGAAAAACAGCACGAAACAGAGCTAGGTAGTTTTAAAATTATTGCGCCCTCAAAATTATTCAAATTAAAGGATAAAGACGACCCTTTACTTTTTGCACCTATCGGGAACGATTATTTTTATTTGATTCACAAATGGGGTGACGATTTGCACCCCTTGAGAAAATTATTGATGTGGCCGTTTAAAAATATAATCAACCTAACCCTTGTTGTATTTTTGATGAGTTATCTGACAACGCTGTTAGTACCTGACGGCCTTTTCTCGAAGACCAGTTCAACCGCTGAGTTTTTGATAATATTCTTTTTTATGTTCAAATGTTTGGCTTCCGTGGTCATTTTTTATGGATTCGCGTTGGGTAAGAACTTCAACCCGGCTATTTGGAACAGTAAGTATTTCAATGCATAAAACGATAAGACCTCCGAAGTAGGAGGTCTTTTTTTTAGTTGTTATCACTAATTATAGTTCACGATAATTTGCGTTGGCACCCCGTCCAGATTAATCTTATCGATAAATGCGGGTTTGTCTGGAAGAGGGTTTGGAGTAATTCGAAGCAATCCGCCTTTATCATTACCACTACTTTTTTTATATCCTATTAAAATCAAATCATTTTCGCTGTCATAGCCCACAACTGTTGTGTTCTCAATTTCAAATTCAAGATTGCGTTGTGCACCGGTCAAGAAATTTTCAAAAGAATAAATAATGGTGAGGTTTTTCGAAAAATCATAGATGGCGGGTGACGCATCATACTCGCTATAGGTTGCAGGGTTCATCCTGTAATACATTCTGCCGTTGTTATCAAAGAAATCGGCTTGTACAGACGTGAAATTGGGCTCTTTACCGTTTTCATAGTTCGTATATACAAAGGCCATACTATCACTATTCAATGTTGTGTGTAATTCATCATAGCTAATGATAATATTGCCAACCCGATTCTTAAAGAAACGCCTGACATCATTGCCTAAACTCATTTTGTGTATCAAGGTAGTTGTAGCGAGGTCAATAACAGTAAGATTGTTCTCGTCAGTTATTTCCTCATCCAAGGTCATAACGAACAATCGATTGTTCGCGATTACCAAATCGATGGGTTTTTCAGCTATTTCAATATCGACAAAACTAGGCTCGGAAGTACCTAAGTCTATTACCCGTACTTTATTTTCCTTGTTCTTTCCATCCAAATCAAGTTGATAGGCTATAAAAAGTGATTGTTCGGATAAGGTAATCGCCATCGCCTGTAGACTACAGTCATTGAAATCGCTGAAAACCTCAATTTCTTCATTGGTATCGGTGCTGAAATCATGCATGGTAATCGTTGCAGTACAATCGGCATTCTTTTGATACTGTAGAAATTTTGACCCTAGCACCTCTACAAGCAGTGGACTAGCGGTCTTTACCAATGCACTCTCAGAGGGGTTCAACGTCATTACCTCACGGTTGGCGTTCAATAATTGGGTAGTAATGTTGCCGGCCTTTTCAAGAAGTACCGCGTAATCTGCATCAATACTCGTGGTTTCTCCGCCCCCTAGCCCTTCTCCGCTACCTTGATCAGCTTCACTGCAACTAAAAATAATAAGTGCCAAAAGCACATAAAAAATATTGTAGGTTTTCATAAGGTTAGGCTTTGGGACCTGCAAAACTCAAACCGGAACGGCGTACATCTTTGTACGTTGTTCCTTTAAAGTCTTGTCAGACATGTATTCATCAAACGTCAAATACCTGTCTATATTGCCTTTAGGGGTCAATTCTATGATCCTATTTGCAACAGTTTCGGCAAATTCATGATCATGTGTCGTAAATAATACAGTACCCTTGAAATTTTTGAGTGAATTGTTAAATGCAGTAATGCTCTCCAAATCTAAATGGTTGGTTGGCTCGTCAAGCATAACTACATTGGCCCGCATCATCATCATTCTGCTCAACATACATCTGACCTTTTCACCACCGGACAAAACGGTACATTTCTTCAAGGCCTCTTCCCCGCTAAAAAGCATTTTCCCTAAAAACCCCCTAATGTAGACTTCTTCACGTTCTTCTTCAGTTTTTGCCCATTGACGAAGCCAATCGACCAGGCTGATGTTCTGGGTAAAAAAAGTGGAGTTATCGGCAGGAAGGTACGATTGATTTGTGGTAACGCCCCATTGAAAAGAACCTTTATCGGCTTTTCTGTTGTTGTTCAATATCTCATAGAATGCGGTTGTGGCCCTAGAATCTTTAGATATTACGGCCACCTTATCACCTTTTGCCAAATTGATATTGATATTCTCAAAAAGTAGGTCACCGTCATCAGAGGTGGTGGTAAGACCCTCAACATGTAATATTTGATCCCCCGCTTCACGCTCGCGTTCAAATATAATGGCGGGATACCTTCGACTAGAAGGTTTAATATCATCTATCTTCAATTTCGATAACATCTTCTTTCGAGAAGTTGCCTGTTTGCTTTTTGCCACGTTCGCACTGAACCGGGCAATGAACTCTTGTAGCTCCTTCGCTTTTTCCTCAGATTTTTTATTCTGCTGAGCGCGCTGGCGGGCGGCTAGCTGGCTGCTTTCGTACCAAAAAGTATAGTTTCCAGAATAGTGGTTGATCTTGCCAAAATCAATATCTGAAATATGGGTACAAACCGAATCTAGAAAGTGTCTGTCGTGTGACACCACGATGACGGTATTTTCGTAATTCGCCAAGAAATTCTCCAGCCAGCTAATCGTTTCATAATCGAGGTCATTTGTTGGCTCATCCATGATCAGAACATCAGGGTTACCGAATAAGGCCTGTGCCAATAAGACCCTTACCTTGAGTTTAGAATCAAGTTCACCCATAGTGGTGAAATGAAGCTCCTCTGTTATGCCCAAATTAGATAGCAGTGCGGCGGCGGCACTATCGGCGTTCCAGCCGTTCATCTCCTCGAACTGTACTTGCAGTTCACCTATCCGATCCGCATTGGCATCGTTATAATCTGCGTATAGGGCATCTATTTCCTTTTTGAGCTCAAAAAGCGGTATGTTGCCCATGACTACCGTTTCCAGCACGGTGGAGTCATCGTAGGCATTATGGTTCTGTTCCAAGATCGACATACGTTTACCGGGCTCTAAATGAACACGTCCGGAAGTAGGGTCGATCTGCCCAGAAATAATCTTTAAAAAAGTAGACTTACCGGCGCCGTTAGCCCCAATAACTCCATAACAATTGCCCTGGGTAAAGGATACATTAACCTCATCGAACAGCACGCGCTTACCAAATTGAACGGATAGATTAGAAACGGACAACATAAATTCGGAATTTTAAATTTGCTGCAAAAATAAAGAATTTTAACTCCCTATACTACGATGCCGGTCTCCCTTTTATAAGCCAGTTGCGAAAGTCGAAGACATAGCGGTATGAATTTGCGAATGGTAAGCATCACAAGAGTACATTAACGTAACCTCTTAATTTTTAACTACCTATTAACAGCTAACAACCTATGGGTTTCTTAGTTTTGTTCGTTAGTTAGCAGCGATTCCTTTATGAATAGACACTTACTTTTTCTAGTACTGATCGTTTTGGCGGCTTGTAGTAAAGATGAAAAAAAATCCCCCAGTGTTTTTTTCGCCGGAGAGATTGTAAATCCTACCAACAGATATGTTGTGCTTTACAAAGGCGATGTCGTAATCGACTCCGCACAGTTAGATGATGCCAATCGTTTTGTAATTCAACTCGATTCTGTTTCTGAAGGATTGCACCACTTCAATACCTCGCGAGAGTTCCAATACCTTTTCTTAGAGAACGGCGACAGTGTTCAAGTAAGACTAAACACGATCGACTTTGATGAATCATTGGTTTTTTCGGGCACAACGTCAAGCTCAGAGATCAATAATTTTCTCTTGGATCTCTTTTTGTCAAATGAGGAAGAGGAAAGAGCGATTTTTAAAAATGGCTATGAACTCGAACCCAATGATTTCGCTATCTATGTCGATTCTCTGAGATTACAGAAATTGGATGATCTAGATAGGCTCACTTCCGAATCGGATCTCTCGGAGGGCGCAAAGGAAATTGCAAGGGCAAGTATTGATTACACTTATTTTAGGTACAAGGAAGAATATCTTTTTGAACATCGCAAACATGAGGGTTTAAAAGTGATTCAGCACCTACCCAATGGGTTTTATGATTATCGTAAGGGCATTAGCTTTGATAAAGGGCATTTGAACTATCTTAGACCTTACTATGATTTTATGCAGGCGCATTTCAAAAACCTATCCTATTCGAATTGCTCGAAATATTGTGAAATCAAAAATGATGTGGTTCGTAATCCACTACATTTCAATCGGCACAAACTTAGTTTAATCGACAGCTTGGTTCAAGAGAAAGAGCTTAAGGATAATCTTTTTCGAAATGTGGCCATTAACTATCTGCTCATGTCGCGTGATAGTGAAAAAAACATAGAGAGTTTCATTGAAGATTTTCGTTCAAGGTCACCGAACAACCGTCATAGTAAAGAAATAAATGATCTTTTTACAGGAATTCAAAACATGCAACCCCAGAAGAAAGTACCCGACCTAATGGTTACAGCTATCAATGGAGACAGCGCGTCGCTGCAAGAAATATCGAAGGATAAAAAGGTGGTTTTTTATTTTTGGACAGCCGCCAATAGGGCACACTTTGAAAATGTCGTAAAGAGGGCGAAGCAGCTTTCTGATATAAAAAAGGACTATGATTTTGTTGGAATCAATATTCGAACTGATGACGCAACCTGGAAAGGTATGGTGGAAGCTGCCGGGCTCGACAAACAAAATCAATACAAGGCCGATGATTTTAACGAGATTCAAAGAATTCTTATCATAGATAAACTCAACAAGTGTATCATTGCAGAAGATGCCATTATTGTTGATGCTTTTTCAGATATGTACGCCACCTCGCTTATAAATTGAAAAATCCTAGAACAGCGGTTCTAGGATTTTGTCAAATATCTTCAGTCGATAAAAGTGTTAATTCCCTTTTTTATAATCTTCCAAAAATTTGGCAAGACCACTATCGGTCAATGGATGCTTCAAAAGGCCTTCGATAGCCGATAAAGGGCCAGTCATTACATCGGCACCCAGTTTTGCACAGTCGATAATGTGCATGGTATGCCGCACCGAAGCTGCTAAAATTTGCGTTTCAAAAGCGTAATTATCATAAATATGCCGTATCTCAGAAATCAAGTTCAGGCCGTCAGTTGAAATATCATCAAGCCGACCAATAAAAGGAGACACGTAGGTCGCCCCTGCCTTTGCCGCCAATAATGCCTGCCCAGGTGAGAATACCAAGGTGACGTTGGTTCGTATTCCCTTGTCCGAAAAGTACTTACAGGCCTTTATACCATCTTTAATCATGGGTAGTTTTACAACGATCTGTTCATGAAGCTCTGCAAGCTGCTCGCCTTCTTTGATCATGGCATCGAATTCGGTGGCGATTACCTCGGCCGAAACATCGCCCTCAACAATAGAGCAAATATCAACATAGTGTTTCAAAATATTGTTTCTACCTGTAATATTTTCTTTGGCCATCAAAGAAGGGTTGGTGGTAACGCCGTCTAAAACCCCCAGCGCTTGTGCCTCACGTATTTGATCTAAATTTGCCGTGTCTATGAAAAATTTCATGTTTTTTGAATTTATGTTTCTTTAAAATTTAATTGAGCTAGAAGTTAGTAGTAGTATGAACATCTTGAAAACGAAATTACAATTTATAATGTTTCAACAATAGTTTCTCGAACAATTTGTCTGGTAATAACGCCTTCAACCAAAGTGAAAAACGTTGAGTAAACGTACCTACCTTGTAATGTACTTTGGGTTTTTTTGCCGAAATTATCTTTAGCACCTTTTTTGCGACCAAGACCGGGTCTTGCCCTTCATTGACTCCCTCGTTGATTTCGTTCAGGGTACTTGCGTATGAACTTGCATAAGGAGAGCTCTTTAAAACAGGGGCATGGTACCTGCCTGCTGCAATATTCGTGGCAAAATCTCCCGGGGCTAAATTGGTAATGTGGACGCCGAAATTTTTCACCTCCATCCGTAAGGCCTCGGTAACCAGGGCCAAAGCGCCTTTTGTTGCCGAATAAATGCCCCGATATGGCAGTCCCATATATCCCGCAATGGAGGTGATGTTTATGATAAGTCCTGATTTTTGTTTCCGCATTATGGGCATTACGGCCTTAATGACGTGTAAGGCACCATTAAAATTAGTGTCGAATGCTTTTTGGATCTCTTCATGCGGCGTTTCTTCAATTGCACCTGTAATGCCAACCCCGGCATTGTTGATAAGTATGTCGACCCTGCCCTCTTTTTGGATAATAACTTCCAAAGCCTTTTCAATGGATCGCACATCGGTCACCTCCATTTTCAATAAGGGGAAATCACGAAACTCTTCATGTTTTTCCAATGAACGGGTAGTTCCATACACCGTAAATCCCCGTTTAGTTAAAAAGAGTCCGATTGCTTTACCGATTCCTGTAGACGCCCCAGTAATTAGAACCACTTTACTTTTCATAACGTTTGCGCATTAACAACAAAAAGATTGCTTAAGACACTACATGAAGATGTCGGCCAGCCAGTTGAACCGCGCCGTATAGTTGACTTTATCGCATAAAAAAAGGCAAGCTACCTACATCGCACCGCTACGACCGTATACCCTTGCTGCGTTCCCACCCTGGGGGATTCTACAGGAGCTGGTCGTGTAGGACTTGCCGAGTGCAAAGATACAATGTTTTAAATCTTTCACAATCGTTTTTCACAATCCTTTTTTCATTCTTACTTTTATGGCATGATTTGGGCTTCGCTATCTTTGATGCTCAGTCTACCTGGCCCACACCACAATGACGAAATAATAAAATCACAAAAAGAAATCAAAATGACCGGTATCAAATTCATTACGCTTAGTTCCTTTATGTTGTTTTTTGTTGCCTGCGGCGGAGAAAAGAAAGCACTTCTTTTTGAGATCCAAACAGATGACGGGGTATTCCATCAAAATCAAAGCATTGCCGTTTCTATAAAAAATGATGATCAAAAAGAAATAACCACGTTAGTTTATTCTATTGATGGCAAAGAACTTCCCTTAAGAGACGGAAAGATCGTTTTAGATGTTCAGAAGCTGGGCAATAAAACGCTTACCGCTAAAATAGGCTATGATGATACCTATACCGACGTTACAAAGTATATTAAGGTGCTGTCCGCCAAAGAACCTGAACTGTACACCTATGAGATATTGAACGAATACCCGCATGACAATAAAGCCTATACGCAGGGATTGGAATTCCATCAAGACACCCTCTACGAGGGCACCGGCAAAAAGGGTCGTTCATTTTTAAGAAAAGTTGATTATAAAACAGGAAAATCACTGAACCAAATAGATTTAGATCCAACAATTTTTGGAGAAGGCATAACCATTTTAAATGGAAGAATTTACCAGTTAAGTTGGCAAAGTGGCATTGGTTTTATTTATGACCTTAAAGGTTTTAAGAAGATAGATAGCTTTCAATATGGGCAAAGCAAAGAGGGCTGGGGCCTGACCAACAACGGTAACAGAATATACAAAAGTGATGGCACCGAAAAAATCTGGATCTTGAACCCAGAAACATTGGTAGAAGAAGGTTTTATAGAAATTGTCACTAACAAATCTGTCTTCAACAAGGCGAATGAACTTGAATACGTAGATGGAAAAATCTACGCCAATGTATATCAAAAACCAAGTGTTATGATCATTGATGCCGAAAGTGGGGCCATCGAAGGTGTTGTAAATTTCAGCGGGTTAAGTAGTAAGGTGACAAAAACCGAGAACTGGAGCGATACCGATAATGTTCTTAACGGTATCGCCTACCACCCCGAACGGAAAACATTTTTCGTGACCGGAAAGGATTGGGACAAACTATTCGAAGTGAATATAATCAAGAAATAATTCGATACTATGGAAAGTTTTGAAAAAACATTGACCGTCTTGGAGAATGACCTTGATGACCTTGACCACGTGAACAACGTAAGGTATGTGCAATGGATTCAAGATATTTCTAAAGAACATTGGCAAACATGTGCACCATCAGAAATGCAAGAGGGAGTGGTCTGGGTGGTTATGAACCACAATATTAGCTATAAAAGCGCCGCCTTTTTAGGAGATGTGATCAAAGTACATACCCATATTTCTGAAAGCCGAGGGGCAACCTGTATACGGGAAGTTGAAATGTACAACGCTAAAACAAATCTACTTTTATTACGTTCAAAAACAGAATGGTGCCTTTTGAACAAAGAAACTTTAAGGCCTATCAGAATCAATGACAGTATTAAAAAGGTATTTTCGAAAGAAAATGTGTTGTAACTTTTCACTTTTGAGATATCAAAAGAAGAATTATTTGAAACCTAATTGCTGTTTAACCATTTGCTTTTTTATGTGAGTTCGAGCGAATACGTGAAACTATCAATTGACCCCAAGCCATGATCGAGCGTCTCTGTCTTATATCGGTTTTAATAGTATTACTTCTCGGCAGTTCTTGTAGAGAAGATTTTGAATATGAACCAAGCAAGGGAAATTTGGAATTTTCAAAGGATACGGTTTATTTAGATACCACGTTCACCAATATTGGAAGTAGTACCTATACCTTAAAAGTGTATAACCGAACGCGAGATGATGTGTCAATTCCATCCATCAGGTTGGGTAAGGGGCAGAATAGTAGTTACCGCTTAAATGTTGACGGTGTTGCCGGAAAAGAATTCGAGAATATACCCCTTTTTGCCAGAGATAGTATTTTTATCTTCATCGAGAGTACATTTGATATCGCACAAAGTGGAGCGCTGGAGTTTTTAAATACCGATGTCATTCAATTTGATACCGGAGATAAGCTTCAAGAAGTGCAACTGGTTTCTTTGGTCAGGGATGCCATCTTTCTATATCCAAGAACATTGGCAGACGGAACCAAAGAAAAACTAGATATAGGTTTTGATGGCAACGGCGATCAAATTGTTATCGAAGGTTTTTACCTAGAAGATGGTCAATTGAATTTCACCAACCAAAAACCCTATGTAATCTATGGTTACGCGGCGGTACCTGATGGCAGACAACTGGTCATGGATCCTGGTACCAGGGTATATTTTCATAAAGATTCTGGTATTTATGTTGAGGCCGGTGGTTCTTTAGTGATCCATGGGGAGTTGAGTGAAAGTCAAGAGCTTTTAGAAAATGAGGTTATTTTTGAAGGAGACCGCCTTGATAGTGAGCTTTTAGAAATTCCCGGCCAATGGGGAACCGTTTGGATAGCTATGGGGAGCATCAACAATAGCATTGACCATCTGACCATTAAGAATGCAACTGTTGGACTTTATGTCGAAGGCGATGCAGTTTCCGACTCCCCTACCCTAACCCTAAAAAATAGCCAGGTATACAATAGTTCGAGCATTAATCTTTGGGCAAGAACGGCTACAATCACGGCGGAAAACGTCGTTCTTGGTAATGCCGGCAATACCTCATTGTATTGTAATCTCGGCGGTAACTATTCCTTCATACATTCCACTATCGCTAATTTTTGGAGCAATAGCTTTCGTTTAGGGGCTGCAGTGCAAATCGATAATTTTACAGGTGATGGTTCATCAGACCTTGTTCGGGGCGATTTTGTGAACTGCATCATCGACGGCAATAGGTTTATTGAACTAGAACTCAGGGGAAACCAAAACAATACCTTCAACTATAGCTTTACCAATTGTTTGATCAAGTTCAGAGATGACGGTGGGCAATTTAGAGATAACCCTTACTACGATTTCGAAAACAAGGCCTTGTTCAATGAAGTGCTATTGAATGCCGATGCCAACTTCTTTGATACCGGTGCACAAGACTTCAGAATAAAGGAACCTTCTGCAGCGAGGGACAGAGCCAATTTTGAGGCCGCCAACCAAGTACCTTTTGATTTACTGGGAAAAGACCGCACAGGCTCGCCTGATATAGGCCCTTATGAGGTAGATACAGAAATGTAGAAAAAGCTAACTATTAGGGTTCCATCAAGGTATACTGGCGGTAGTGCCTAGGGGTTAGGCGTGTCTTCTTTCCTTATTGCAATCGCATCCATTTTCCTTCTTCACATTTTTTCCAGGATCAAGTTGTTTTTTATCGTGTTTAGGGAGGCTCAAACCTTCTTTAACGAAAAAAAAATTAAAAAATTACTCAATTTGTAAGAAATTACCTTCATTTATACGATATTAGGTTCAACTATACCTTAAACCTCTGTAATTATAAGGTTTTCCTAGGGCGTCTTTAATTTTACAATATCTAATTTTGATATGAAATTACTTGGAGAAATGGAGTTTACATACACCATCATAGATTCTGATGCGACTTCAAATTTGCAGCTACAGCATATTTTAGAGGAGTATGGCTATTTCAAATGTGTGGCCCAGGCCAAAAATAGCACTGAAGGACTAAATACGATCCTTAAATACTCTCCGGATATCGCATTTGTCAACCTACATGATAATGCGGAATCTGCCTTTCGTTTAGCGGTCGATTTACACCAATTTGATAATAAAGTGCCCATTCTAATAGCACTATCAAAGACAAAGGAGTATGCCTACGAGGCCATAAAAGCTAGTTTTTTCGATTATTGGATGTTACCATTTGATGAGTTCGATATCAGAAAATCGCTTTTACGGCTCAAGAAAATTATGCCGAAAGAAGATAAGCCACAAACCTTGTGTCTTAAATCTTATCAAGATTTCCAGTACCTGAATACCGATGATATTCTCTACTTACAGGCAGATAACAATACTACGGAGTTCATTATGAAAGATGGTACGGTCAACAATGCCTTTAAGACCCTGAAAACTTTTGAGAACCAAATGCCCCCGAACTTTGTGCGTATTCACCAAAGTTATATCGTCAACGTAAATTACATCTCGGGCATTAGTTATGGTAAGGGCTATTGCAGCTTAAAACTAAGAAAACTTGAATTACCTTTTTCGAAATCGTACCGTGAGAACATTAACGAATTGAAAAAGTTACTTACAAAAAATACAATTTCCACCTTGAATTAGAACAATACTCCTAGAATCTGCATTCATACTACTACACTGCCTACAAATACTTACAGAATTTATTTATTAATTAAGTTGCAATTTATACCTATTAGTTTTACAACATAATAAAAATAAATTAACAACTCCTAAAAATAAAGAAAATGAAAAAAGTAGCAGGTATTTTGGCAGTAGTAGTTTTGGCAATGGTATTATTAGTAACTCAGTCGGAAAGCGCCATGGAAGCCTTAGTGAATTTTGATCTTGCATTGGCTTGCGATAAGTGCCTGTCAACCTTAAAGAATATAGATTTTGCACTAGCTTGTGACAAATGTTTGAGATCGGTAAATGAATCTATTGGTAATCTTAGCTAAAATGTTCTAACTAATACTTTCAGCCCCAAACTCGTTTGGGGCTTTTTTTTTACCTTAGCCTTGCCATTTGGTTGACCGTCCTATTCTAACATGCTTGACTTAAAAACCATTCTTAGACTGCTCTTACCGCTGTTGTTTTTATCGGCCTGCAATACGGTGCAAAAAGAAGATGCCGGTAAGGTCGATTACCCTGTAACCGATAGTGTTGAACTCTGGCTGAAGGAGGTTGATCAAAAAAAACGCTCAAATGGTGAGCGGCTGAATATATTGACCTCTAAGGTTCAAAATTCCGCATCGCGATTGAAAGGATCCCAAAAGAGCGGGTATTATTCAGATTTATCCACGGCATTCCTTGCAAGGCAGGATACCGCTTTGTTTCGGAGCCTGAATGCTAGATCATACATTCTGGCACAAGCGGACAACGATTCTATTCTAATGGCAAAACAGCATAGTAATCTGGGTATATATTTTGATGCAACCAAGGCCAGAGACAGTGCGTTTTACTATTTTTTTAAAGCGGAAAAATTATACGCTGACCTAGGGGATGAGTTCAGCTCGGCCGGTATGCTTTTTAAGATGGCCCAGATTCAGGCACAGATTGGGGATTATATTAGTAGTGAAATTGCTTTAACAATGGCAATAGAAAAATACCATTTATTGAATGACTACAACAATCTTTTTTACTGCTATAAATTATTAGGCATTGTGGCCGGTGACCTTAAAGAATATGACAGAGCCATAAGTCATTATAATGAAGCATTTGATTTTTTCAGAAAAAGTGATTTAGATGAATACGAAGAGAAAGTTTTAATTAACAATATTGGCATTATATACCAAAACCAGGGGCTTGATAGCCAAGCTTTGACGTATTTGTCTAAAGTTTTGGCTTTCGATACCGTTAAATCGATAAAACCTATTTTATTAGCAAGAGTATTATCAAACTATAGTGCCAGTCAAATAAAACTTGGCGAAACCAACAAGGTTCTTCAAAATTTAAAAAGGGCAATTCAAATTCAAGATGAAATTGAAGATTCGTATGGTAAATCTGCTAGCCTCTACCATCTTGGTGAATATTACTTAGAAATAAAAGATACAGTAAATGCGCTTGAAAGTTTTAGACACTCAAAAATGTTAGCAAAAAAAATTGATAACAATGATCGGTATTTAAAAACACTGCTGAAGCTAACGCAATTAGATACTGAAAACGCGCTTGACTATACTACAGAGTATATTGCGTTGAGCGACAGTCTTCAAGTTCAAGAACGTAAAATACGGGATAAGTTCGCCCGTATTCGCTATGAAACCAATGAGGTAGTAGCAGAAAACCAGGCCTTGGCACGGCAACGTCTATTATGGGTCGGCATTGCCGCAGGGGTACTATTGTTGGGTATTGCGGCCATAGTGATCGTCTCGCAACGTATAAGGAATCAAAAGCTTAAATTTCAACAAGAACAACAGGCCACCAACCAAGAAATCTTCAACCTGTTATTGTTACAGGGCGAAAAACTAGAAGAAGGTAAGAAAATTGAACAGAAGCGGATCTCAGAAGAATTACACGATGGAGTACAAGGTAGACTGCAGGGCGCACGCATGATGCTCTTAGGCCTTAATAGAAGGCATGACCAACATGCCATAGAAGAACGCAGCAGGGCGATTGTCATGTTAAAGGATATTCAAGATGAGGTGCGGGCAATTTCTCACGAATTAAGTCATGCCGCGTACCAAAAAATGCATAACTTTATAGTGTCATTGACGGATCTTGTAAAGACAATCGAAAATACCTCGGAAATCAATATCGGTTTCAACTATTCAAATGAACTGGATTGGGACTCGCTAAAGGGTGATCTGAAAATCAATTTGTATCGAATGATTCAAGAAATCTTGCAAAATTCGTTGAAACATTCTCAATGTACCGCTATCGAAATTAATCTAATGGCTGATGAAAAATCGATTAACGCGACCATTAACGACAACGGCCAAGGTTTTTTGGTGAGAAAAGGAAAGAAAGGTATTGGAATGCGCAACATAGCGTCACGCATGAGAAAAGTGAAAGGAACCTGGGATATTGATAGCAAGCTCGGTGAAGGTACCAAGGTTACCCTGATCATACCCATTGAACCGAACTGTGAGAATGCCTAGCAGCCTTAAAGTATAATAGATGAACCCCTATAAAACATATAAATGAGCGAGGAAGTAGACTTGAAGGTTGTTCGTATTTTGGCCATCGACGACCATGAAATGACGACCACAGGGTACAAGTATATTCTTGAGGGCGAACCGTTCGAAAAGTTTGAAGTACGTGTCGATATCGCTACAACCTATGCCGCTGGTAGGGAAAAAATAGAGTTTTCGGCTAGATCATTGAACTATGATATTATCTTGCTCGATATTCAATTGTTCGCCCCACATGAAAAAGAGATTCGCAATGGAGAAGACCTCGGGGTTCTTGCGCGTAAACTTGTACCTGAAACAAACGTGGTGTTCATGTCTTCTTATAGTGACAACTTGCGAATCAACAGTATTTTCAAATCAGTCGATCCTGACGGTTATATGGTCAAATCTGAAATTGATGAAAAATCGCTTCGGGCCATGGTAGAAACCGTAATGGATAAACCACCGTATTATACGGCTGGCGCCTTTAGCGCCATAAGGCGAAGAATGAAGAACGACGTTGTGCTTGATGAACTTGACAGAAAAATCCTTTATTACCTTTCAATTGGCACGAGAACAAAAGATATCGCTCCTTTGATTTCCTCGGCAACTACCACGGTCGAGTCTCGTAAAAGACAATTGAAGACACTCTTCGGTATGGAGAACGGTAATGATATCGCCCTTATCGAAGAGGCAAGAAAGAAGGGTTTTATTTAAATTCCAAAAAAAATTTGACATCTAAATTGTTGATTTTAAACAACTTGTGAATTTATTTAACTAAAACCATAAAAACCTCCGTTTTTATATGGTTTTCCTATGGCGCGGTATGACGGTTTAAAAGTAGATTTGTTAAAACCCCTAACACAAATTACTACCATATGTCGTTACATCAAGATAATTTAGGAGAAAATTACCCCGTAGGATACAATAAAAAATGTGAAATAGTAGGACTGGATTCTTTTAAAAAGAAGCTGGAAAAATATTTTTTCTCAAAGGTTACGGTGCGCAATAGTTCAACAAACAGCACCACTGCCAAACTTGTATTGGAACTGGACTGTAACTTTGAATTACGGGAGATGCTTAATCATTTGAAACTCGGTACTTGGGGCAGTTTTGATTGCGGTGAAGATTGCTTTAAGAAGGCGCTGCAAAATTTAAAGTCCAATAACGACCTTTATATTGAAGTGGACGAGTTCTCAATCTTTCTTAAGGACACCTCCATCATAATCAATAAAATTTATGAAAAAAGCATTCCTAATCAATTGGAGAGCATTCTTAAACGAATCAATGATAACTATATCATTTTCACAAAAGGGCTGACCGAAGTGCCTTACGAAATTTTTGTACCGGTTTTTGAAGAGGGTATTCTCGAAAATGATACCACCTTGATGAACATTAAATCTGGAAATAATAGAGTGAATGATTATTTCAAATTCTGGGGGCTATATTTCAATACCGAGGAAGATGCCGTAATCTACGATGTAAAGAATAGGTCTATCATTTCAGGAAATCTTCACATGCTTAACTTTTAATACGCCACCGATTCAAAAATAGCACTTCATTTATTGTTTTACTACATAATGGAAAAGCGCCAATAATCTTCCCCCGACCTAGGTTTCCCCCTCCTAGGTTTACTTAACCGTTGAAAAGCGGTCTATTCTTCATCATTTCATTGACCTTCTTTTTAACGGCCATTACAGCGACTAGATTTTCATGGGCGCCAAGAACTTCATCAACAAATTCAACAATAATCTTCATATCGTTCTCCTTTAGCCCCCTTGTAGTAACCGCTGCTGTGCCGAAACGTATGCCCGAGGTAACAAATGGCGATTTATCATCAAAAGGTACCATGTTCTTATTAGCCGTAATATCGGCCTGAACCAATATTTTTTCTGCATCCTTGCCATTGATATTCTTATTTCGAAGGTCTATTAACATCATATGATTGTCCGTACCCCCTGAAATAATATGGTAGCCTTTGGCTACGAACGCAGCGGCCATGGCCGCCGCATTTTTCTTCACCTGGATCATATAATGCAAAAAATCGTCGGTAAGCGCCTCACCAAATGCAATCGCCTTTGCCGCGATAATGTGTTCCAAAGGTCCTCCTTGGTTACCAGGAAAAACTGCCAAATCTAATAGTGCGGACATTTTTCTAAGGCTTCCATCTTTTAAGGTTATTCCAAAAGGGTTATCGAAGTCTGTACCCATTAATATAAGCCCCCCTCTTGGCCCGCGTAAGGTTTTATGGGTAGTTGTTGTCACAATATGACAATGGGGAATTGGATCGTTCATTATGCCTTTTGCAATCAAACCTGCAGGGTGCGCAATATCAGCCAGCAATATCGCCCCGACGCTATCGGCAATTTGACGAAAACGTTTAAAATCCATATCCCTAGAATAGGCAGAGGCCCCTGCGATTATTAGTTTTGGATTTTCGCGTTTGGCAATTTCCTCGATGCTATCATAGTTCAATACACCGGTTTCCTCTTCAACACCATAGAAAACCGGATTGTACAATCTACCGGAAAAATTTACCGGCGATCCGTGGGTCAAATGCCCGCCATGCGAAAGATCAAATCCTAATATAGTATCGCCCGGTTTCAAACAAGCGTGAAAAACAGCAGCGTTCGCCTGAGATCCCGAATGGGGCTGTACATTTGCGTACGCTGCCCCAAAAAGTTCCTTCGCCCTGTCAATTGCCAACTGCTCTACCTTATCTACAACCTCACAACCACCATAATAACGTTTACCGGGGTACCCTTCGGCATACTTGTTCGTAAGAACTGAGCCTGCGGCTTCCATAACCTGGGGACTGGTAAAATTTTCGGAAGCGATTAACTCTATTCCATTAATTTGACGTTCTCTTTCTTCTGCAATGAGGTCAAAAATCACATGGTCTCTTTCCATAGTAGGGCACTTTGTTAAATGAAGTGCAAAAATACAGATTAACCCTCTTTAATTAATGGAAAATAATATATTTGATAAGGAATTTATCAAACATCAATTAACAATTTATGTATGCCCATAAATACGAATGATCCCGCCAAAAGCTCGTGGTTGAAGGTGCCTGAAGACTCTGATTTTCCGATTCAGAATATTCCCTTTGGCGTCTTCCTTACCAGAGACGATATCATCACCATAGGAACCAGAATCGGTGATCATGCCATTGATTTGGGCGCACTGCATCAATTGGGCTATTTTGAGGGTATTCCGCTAACCGATGATATTTTTTTGCAAGACAATCTAAACGATTTCATTTCTGACGGAAAAAAGACCTGGCGTGCCGTCAGAAACCGGATCAGTGAACTCTTCGATAGTAATAATACTACACTTAAAAATAACGAAAGCCATAAAAAAGTGGTGCTGTTCGCTATGGAGGAAATCGAAATGAAACTGCCGGTGCAAATTGGCGATTATACCGACTTCTATTCCAGTAAGGAGCATGCAACAAATGTGGGAACCATGTTTCGAGACCCAGACAATGCACTGATGCCAAATTGGTTGCATATACCTGTTGGATACCATGGAAGAAGTTCCACCATCGTACCTAGTGGTACGCCTGTTCGTAGACCCATGGGGCAAACCCTTCCTAAAGGGGCGAACCAGCCTGTGTTCGGCCCGTCAAGATGGGTAGATTTTGAATTGGAAATGGCATTTATAACCACTGATGTCAATGTGCTTGGTGAGCCCGTGCCCATTGACGAAGCGGAAGACTATATTTTTGGTATGGTTTTGTTCAATGATTGGAGTGCCCGTGATATTCAAAAATGGGAATATGTGCCCCTAGGACCTTTTTTAGCAAAGAATTTTGCGTCTTCCATCTCACCATGGATTGTTACCCTCGACGCTTTAGAGCCGTTTCGGGTTGAAAGTCCAAAGCAGGATCCTATACCTTTCCCCTATCTTCAGCAAAAAGGAAAAAACAGTTTTGATATCAATCTTGAAGTGGCCATTGCTCCAGAGGGGTTTGAACCTGTAACGGTTACCAAATCGAACTTCAAGTATTTATATTGGACCATGGTGCAACAATTGGCGCATCATACCGTAAATGGCTGTAAGGTAAATAGCGGCGATATGATGGGCAGTGGCACTATATCGGGCCCCACGTCTGATTCTTATGGCTCTATGCTTGAACTTTCATGGCAAGGCACCAAACCGGTGCAGTTGGGCAATGGCATAGAACGTAAGTTCATCGAGGACAACGACACGGTAATTCTCAAAGGGTATTGCCAAAAAGAAGGCTTCCGTATCGGTTTCGGTGAAGTATCCACAAAATTACTTCCTGTTTATGAGAATCGATAAATAAAGACATGAACACTATGTCAACAGCGGACTAGTTGCTACCCCAAGAAAAAAAACGAAGAAACAAAGATCGAATAAAACAGAGCGCTTCAAAAAGAACAGTAAGGCGAAGGTGGATAGAATACCGACATGGCTCAAAAAAAATATTCTACCGTTCATCTAGCAACTCTTTCACGGTTGACCAAAAGTTTTTTGATGTTAGGTTTTGACTTACCTCAAATTTCGGATTTTCCGCGAACAAACTTAGTATCAATTGAAGATAGGCGAACTGGTGATTGGTACTATTGAGATTCTCATAAGCCATCTCCCACGTTCCAAACTCGCGCGCATCGAAATTTCCCTGAGAAATTAAGATTACCTGGGAATGCCGGGGATCAGCTTTGATCTTTTCAAAAAGATTCAATACAAGGTCTTTTTCTCCCTCTAAATATTGCAAGAACATTCCGCGAAAATAGAGAAGGCAACCGGTGATATTATTTCTACTATTGAAATCTCTTGCCTGATCAAGCATTTTTTGAATCTCGGTATGCCCAAAATCGGTATTTCCTTTCGACCTATACACCAAGTTAAACATAGACACTACTACTAAATCTCTTTTAAATTTAACAATTAATAAAAACCGATTCCATTTTTTTATCACATTATTCTTTTTAAATAAGGCTGCTGCCAACTGCAAGGCTATTACCTCTTGCCCAATTTATACGATAATTCATCGTTTTGCGTTCATGACTCATAAGTTTTTGGCACAGCAATTGAAACTGTGGCGATAGACCGTAAAATCAACAACATGACAAGAATCATTCTAGCCTTGGCAATTTCAGTTATAATCATAGCCTGTGGAGGGGTCAAACGAACGCAAGAATCTTTGAATACGGGCGATTATACAAGCGCAATCAATAGGTCGATCCAGCGTTTAGCCGAGAATAAGACCAAAAAATCGAATCAAGAGTTTGTTCTTTTACTTGAAGAGGCCTATCAAAAACACACTGGGCGCGAGCTACGACACATCGCCTTTTTAGAAAAAGACGGTAATGAGGCTAACTACGAAATTATTTTCAAGACATACAATAACCTTAGAAACATACAAGAACGCATTAAGCCTTTGCTTCCATTACCACTAATCGAAGAAAATCGCGTGGCCGAATTCGAATTCAACGATTATGACAATGAGATTATTGAATACAAGAATGATCTTTCGGAGTATCTATATGACAACGCCGAGAACTTACTGAACAATGCTACCAGTAAATATGATTATAGAAGCGCTTATGAAGACTTTGCCTATTTAGATGAAATCAATCCTGGTTTTGAGGATACTAAACTAAAAATGGAAGAGGCATATGAAAAAGGGGTCCATTATGTTAAAGTGGAGATGTTGAACAATTCGGACCAGATTATTCCCACCAGATTATCAGAACATCTTTTGAACTTTAACACTTTTGGGCTAAACGATAAGTGGGTAAACTTTCATACCAACCATTTAGCTACGATTTCTTATGATTACAACATGCGCATCTCATTGGAGCAAATTTTGATTTCTCCCGAGCGGCTAAGTGAAAAACAGTTCGTCAAGGAAAGACAGGTTAAAGACGGGTTCAATTATGCCGTGGATAGCCGTGGTACTATTTTAAAGGATAGTTTAGGCAATAAGATAAAAGTGGACAAATTCAAGACGGTTCAATGTACTTTTGAACAGTTTACCCAATCAAAATTCGCACAAGTTACTGGTCTTGTAACGTTTATCGACATGGCTTCAAACCAGCAAATAGACAACTATCCGCTGTCGAGTGAATTTATTTTCGAGCATGGTTACGCAGTTTCTAATGGAGATACCAGAGCTTTGGATAACGATTTACTTCCTTTACTAGAACTACGTGGTGTACCCTTCCCTACCAATGAACAAATGATATTCGATGCAGGGGAAGATCTAAAAGAAAGAAT
>JBHJNU010000095.1:0-42025 GCA_050330515.1 Flavobacteriaceae bacterium
ATTAATTCCATTTTATGAGTTGTTTTTAAGTTTTTTTTAACGGCTGCTAAAGTAGTAAAATTGAACAGAATAAAAAAAGCCCCTTTCACATAAAAGGGGCTTTGTAAAAAACTTAAACCAATTATATTGTAAAGGTGCGTTTCTTTTTGTGGTCGCTTTCTTCATACCGTTGCACGCATTTATGATAGATCTTGATCGCCTCTTCGGCATTACCCCAACCACCAACATCAACTTTTTTCTTTTCTAGATCTTTATAAACTTGAAAAAAATGCTCTATTTCCTTTTGTCGATGCGGGTTCAGATCACTGATATCTTGGTAACTGTTCCAAATCGGATCGTTCACTGGCACGCAGATGATCTTTTCATCAGGACCCTTTTCATCGGTCATGTGAAATACCCCTATTGGCTTTACTTCCATAACAACCATAGGATAGGTTGGTTCCGTACCCATGACCAAAACATCTAATGGGTCTTGATCCAGGGCCAAAGTTTCAGGAATAAACCCATAATCACCTGGATACATCATAGAAGAAAACAACATACGGTCAAATCGGATCTTGTGCTGTGTAAAATCATACTCGCACTTGTTCCTACTTCCTTTCGGTATTTCGATTAAAACGTCAAACGTTATCGCCTTCTTACTCATTTTTTATTTTTGAAATCTTACTAGGCGGTGAATACTATCCTCCTGGGAAAAAACGCAACTACTTTGGCGAAATTGCTTTTTAATCTGGGATCTTTTAAAAAATGAAACCGAAGGTGCCCGTAACCGCGAAAGCCCTTGCTTCTGGCCGTTCTAGATAGTTACCCCTGAAATTGAAATCGATCCGCAATATTCTAAAGATGTTTCCTATTCCCAGTGAATATTCATAGTAGACCCTGTCATCAGGTGCCTGCAAGGATGTGGTGAGCGCGGCAGGAGAGCTCAAAGCGATGTTGGAATCGGACAGTTGGCCCCATACACCGCGCAAACCGACGATTTCACGAAGGTTCAATTTTCTTAAAATCGGGATACGCGAAAATATTCGGCCGTTAAAATTATGCTCAAGATGCACCGAAGCGTAGGTATCGGTCACGAATTCATAAAAATCAAGGTTCGGAAAGGTACCGTAGTTGGTAAAGAATGTTTGGTTACCGGGTACCACATTCAACAAACTGAGCGGAACGTCGCCAAAAGTCTTGCCGATCTCAAGGGTACTGAACAAGCGACCGAAACCGCCAACCTGCCAAGGTTGACCATACGAAAACTGTAGTTTGCTATAATTGAAGTCACTGCCCCATATTCCGTCGAATCCCTTGGTGTACTTCAGCAAAAGCGTACTGTATTCATCATTGATATTGCGCCGTTCTACCCCATAGCCAATGGTTCTTTTACCCGGCGTATAGATCAATAGCGCATTAAAATCGAATTGGCGCACTTCGGATGAGATTCCCGTTGGCGATTCAATATCCTGATAATCCAAACTAAAATCATCGGGCAGGGCTGAACTTAATGTTCTAAAGGTACTACCGATGCCGACCCTGAAGTTGGTAATGGGCTCCATTTCCAAACTTAAAGCACTCAGGTTGATGTTGGTCAAACGGTTGTTGGCGCCAACGGTCACCAGTGCTGACGACGCGATACTTCGCCCCAAAACATCATTAGTGGCGGTCAAACTCACCCCTAATTGTTCAATATCCCTTCGGTTACCACCTGATAGGATCAGGCGACTTTTCCGATCTAACAAGAACTTCGCCGATGCACCGTGCTTTATTTTTTTATCGGTAAACCCGTAGGCGGCATAACCCTCTAAACGCCAGAGGTCATTCTGTCCGAAAAAAGTACGCGTACCTAAACGCACCCGTGGACCCTCGGCCTGGTTGAACCCAAAAACATCGTAGACCGAACCTAAATCTAAATTCCATTTGTCAATTTCTACATATCCAGATCCTAAAATACTGACCAAATTATAATACGACTTGAACTTGGGTACGGTCTTCAAAGTATCCAACAACTGATAAATGCCTGCCTCATCTTTGTTCAGACTCTCCAATCTGTTCTTTGCCCAAAAGGCATCGTCTTGCACTACCGCATACGGGTCGAAGGGATTTTTATCTGCTTTGTAAAAGTCTTTTGGCTTTTCTATGTCGAAGGTGTAATTATCGTAAACCGTGGTGCGCTTTCCATATACTCCCTTAGACTCTTCCTTCTTCTTGAAACTAAAATCGCTGAGCATGTAATCGCGCTTCAACAGAAACACCGAATCATTAAGCACTTCAAATTCTTGCTCTATATATATTTCCTTCACCCAGTTGATGTTGGCGCTTTTGGTAACTTCTAGGTTGATGTTCTTGATGGCGTAGGTAGAGTCGTTGACCCAAAAATCTCCCTTGAACGTCAGCTCGTTCTTCCTACGGGGATAGAACACTATATTATAGCACCATTTATGGTCGATAAACGCGCTATCACGCAAAGCATAATTGTAGGTATCGACCCCAGTTCGGGAGAGCGGACTTGTAAAACTCTTGTCGAAAAACTTCAAATAGTTGTTGTAGATATCATAATCTTGGTAAAGATCTGCCACGAAGGCAATGATGGCCTGGTTGTTGTCGAAACCGGAATTTTTGTTGCCAAGGATATCTTCTTTTTCTTCGTTCAGGATGTTATCACCGCTGACCGTTGAGAATGTTTCATTGAGAAAGATGGGTAGATAGGTCTTACCTGTGATCCTGGAAGTATCCAAATCTTGAAATATGAACTCAAGTCCCTTAAAAATCTTTCGTTGCATCAGGGCACTATCGATGGTATTCAGGTCGAATTCTATCTTTTCATATTTATTATAAGCATACTGCTTGAACTTTCGCACACCGTTTTCTCTTTTCTTGGCCCAGATTTTCTTTAAGATTTCAACCGCCGGGTTGTTCTTTTTTGATTGTTTTCCCGAAATCAAAACCACTTCGTTAAGCTGCTCGGTAGCGCCTAGTAATTTGATCCGCATATCATAGTTCACCCTTGAGGCCAGGGGTATTTCTTGGGTCTCAAAGCCAATAAAAGAAACTATAAGGGCATTATATGTATTATCCGATTCATAATAAAAACGCCCATTATCATTGGTAATGGTGCCTTCGTTAGAATCTTTGAATACCACGTTGGCAAAAGCTACCGGCTCGCCGAACTCGTCGACGACCATGCCGCCGACCTTGGTCTGCGCGGTAGCAAAAATGGAAACAAAAAGAATAATCGCAAAAAGAAGATACTTCATTAAAATATGTGTTCTCGGTTCAGCTCAATCAAATAGCGTACCAACAAAACTCCCCCGAACTTTTTGTCGGGGGAGCAAATGTATCTTTACAATATCGTATACCTTATTTATATAACACTTTCTTAACTGCCTTCACCACGTCTTCATGGTTGGGCAACCATTCGGCCAATAGCACCGGAGAATAGGGTGCGGGGGTATCGGCAGTGTTGATCCTTATAATAGGTGCGTCTAAATAATCAAAGGCATGTGCCTGCACGTGATAGGTTATTTCAGTTGATACATTACCGAATGGCCATGCTTCTTCTAAAATTACCAGTCGGTTGGTTTTCTTGACAGACTTTAATATCGCCTCATAATCCATTGGTTTAATGGTTCTTAAGTCGATTATCTCACAACTGATACCTTCTTTTTCTAACTCGTCGGCGGCTTTGTCAGCTTCTTTGATTATTTTACCGAACGATACGATGGTCACGTCCTTGCCCGCCCTTCGGATATCGGCAACGCCAATTGGAATCGTGTATTCACCTTCAGGCACTTCCCCTTTGTCACCGTACATCTGTTCCGATTCCATAAAAATAACAGGATCGTCATCTCGAATGGCAGATTTCAATAAACCTTTGGCATCGGCCGGGTTTGAAGGCACGATCACTTTCAGACCTGGGCAGTTGGCATACCAGCTTTCAAAAGCCTGTGAGTGTGTAGCCGCCAATTGACCTGCAGAAGCGGTTGGACCTCTAAAAACAATCGGGCAGGGAAATTGTCCCCCTGACATTTGACGGATCTTTGCCGCGTTATTGATTATTTGATCGATCCCCACCAAAGCGAAGTTGAAGGTCATGAACTCGATAATAGGCCTATTACCCGTCATCGTCGAGCCCACGCCGATACCGGCAAAACCCAATTCGGATATTGGGGTATCAATGACCCTTTTTGCACCGAACTCGTCAAGCATACCTTTCGAAGCTTTGTAAGCACCATTATATTCAGCTACTTCCTCGCCCATCAAATAAACGGACTCGTCTCTTCGCATCTCTTCTGACATCGCCTCACAAATGGCCTCTCTAAACTGTAGTGTCTTCATATTGATATCTGATATCTGTTTTCTCGGTTCACGTGAAACGCATGCAAAAATAGCGAATTATATATCAAATCTTTTAGCCAATGAATCAAAAAAAGTTACAAATTTACTATGCATGCATAGTAGTTTAGAAAATTAATACCTATCTTAGCGCTATGATTTTAAACAGGTAAACACCCATGAAAATAATTGTTTGTATAAGTAACGTGCCCGACACGACTTCAAAAATAAATTTTACCGACAATGATACCAGATTCGATACAAATGGAGTTCAGTTTGTAATCAACCCCAATGATGAATTCGGATTAACGCGCGCCATGTGGTTCAAAGAAAAACAAGGTGCCAGCGTTCATATCGTAACCGTTGGTGATGCATCGGTAGAGCCTACAATGCGGAAAGCTTTGGCCATAGGCGCAGATGAGGCTATTCGCGTAAATGCCATACCTACTGACGGTTTTTTCGTAGCTCGACAGCTTGGCGAAGTAATAAAGAACGGCGGCTATGACCTTGTAATCGCAGGAAGGGAATCAATAGACTATAACGGTGGAATGGTGCCGGGAATTCTTGCCACGCTGCTAGATTATAATTTCGTCAATACCTGTATCAGTTTAGACGTTGATGGAAACAAGGCCATCGCCATGCGCGAGATCGACGGAGGGAAGGAAAAAATAGCAACCACATTACCCTTGGTAATAGGTGGTCAAAAAGGGTTAGTAGAAGAAAGTGATCTGCGAATACCTAATATGCGGGGCATAATGCAGGCGCGCCAAAAGACCTTGACCGTTGTTGAACCCGTTGCTGCAACCAACGCGACATCAGATACCAAATTCGACAAGCCGGCAGTAAAAGGCGCTGTAAAATTGGTAGACAATGTTGACGCACTGATAGGTCTCTTGCACAACGAAGCGAAAGTCATTTGAAACAAAACTGCCGATACATCGGCAGCTTCCAAACAATAAAAGTGAATATCAGATTAGATTATGGCCGTTTCGAATTTTGAAATTCGAACAGTTTGTTTAACACAACGATAAAAAGTAACCCTTATGTCAATACTAGTATACACCGAATCTGAAAACGGCAAGTTCAAAAAGAGCGCTTTCGAAGTTGCCTCCTACGCGCATGCCGTCGCCAGGCAAATGGAAACTTCGGTTACCGCAATTTCATTTAACGCCGCCGATAGTTCCAGCTTAGGAAACTACGGCGTTTCAAAAGTGCTGAACATTTCAGATGATCGCCTGAAAACCTTTAATGCCAGGGCATTCGCAAATGCCATAGCTGTCGGGGTTCAAAAAGAGGGTGCCCATGTGATTATCGTAAGTTCAAGTGCCGACACCAAGTTTCTCGCTCCTTTATTAGTGGGCAAATTGCAGGCGGGTTATGTGCCGAACGTTGTTGCGATTCCGGAAAGCACCAGGCCCTTTTCCTTAAAGCGTTCTACATTTAGCAACAAAGGTTTTGCACATACGCAGATCAATTCAGATATAAAGGTCATCGGGGTGTCTAACAATGCCTATGGTATTCACGAAAATAGCACATCGATTTCTGTGGAAGAATTTAGCCCCACTTTGCCCGATGCCGATTTTTCAACCAAATCTGTTGAAATCGACAAAGTTGTGGGCAAGGCGACCATTGCCGATGCCGATATCGTAGTTTCGGCGGGAAGAGGCATGAAAGGCCCTGAAAACTGGGGAATGATCGAAGAATTGGCGAGTGTTCTTGGCGCTGCAACGGCATGCTCCAAACCGGTTTCCGATCTTGGCTGGAGACCGCATGGAGAACATGTGGGTCAAACAGGAAAGCCTGTTGCGAGCAACCTATATATCGCCATAGGCATCTCTGGAGCCATCCAACATTTGGCTGGTGTCAGCTCTTCCAAAACCAAAGTGGTCATCAATACCGACCCCGAAGCACCCTTTTTCAAGGCCGCAGATTACGGCATTGTTGGCGATGCCTTTGAGATCGTACCGCAACTTATCGAAAAATTAAAGGCATTTAAAGCCCAAAACGCTTAATTTTTGTTAATTTGCCCTTGTTAAGAGGCTGTTCGGATAAAGGTCTTACCTCTTATCCAAACAGTCTTTTTAGTTAAAGTAGCTATGAGTTTAGTCCGATTGAAAATAAAGGGTATATCATATAGTCAAACCCAAAATGGGGCATACGCCCTGATATTGAACGAAGTGGACGGTGACCGAAAATTGCCTATTGTCATAGGTGCGTTCGAGGCACAATCTATTGCGATCGCCTTGGAAAAGGAAATAAAACCCCCTAGGCCTTTGACGCACGACCTCTTCAAGAACTTCGCCGATCGATTCGATATCGTCGTGAAGCAGGTCATTATCCATAAATTGGTCGATGGCGTATTTTATTCAAGTATCATTTGTGAACGTGATAAAATTGAGGAAATCATTGACGCTCGCACTAGCGATGCAATAGCGTTGGCCCTTCGTTTTGCAGCACCTATTTTTACCTATAAAACGATATTGGACAAGGCGGGAATCTTTCTTAAATTCTCGTCAAAGGATAAAGACAAGGAAGAAAACGATGGCACCAGCATCATGGTGGACGAGATTCTTCAAGAAGGAGAGACGGTTGAAATAGAGCAAGGAGCTTCTGGGGGATATAAAGAACTGACCATTGAAGAACTAAATAAAGAACTCGATAAGGCAGTGGCGAACGAAGATTATGAAAAGGCCGCCAAACTGCGAGATGAAATTTCTAAGCGCAACTAACCCAAACGGCAAGTTCAAATGAGAACCAAACCATGGCTTTTCCTACTTGCTTTCTGTATCATATTTCCTGTTCTATCCCAAGAAATTCCACTTACGGAAACCATCGAAAATAACTTCGCCCCAAAAATGGTAAATGACCTGCAAACCATTGTAGCGAACGAAGGATTTTCCGTCATCGGTCTTTGGAGAGGCATATTGGGCATGGCGGTACTGCTTTTCATCGCCTTTGTTTTCAGCGCTAACCGTAGGGCGATCAATTGGAGAATGGTTGGTATAGGGTTGGCAATTCAACTTTTGTTGGCAATCGGTATTCTGAAAGTGCCCTTTATTAGGGCCATATTCAATTTCCTAGGCCAACTTTTCAATGAGGTTCTAAACTTCACGCTCGCCGGCAGTAATTTCCTATTGGGTAATCTGCTCAATTTAGAAAACCCTAATATTGGTTATATTTTTGCTTTTCAAATATTGCCCACCATCATCTTTTTTTCAGCACTTACCTCGGTCTTATTCTATCTGGGTATCATTCAGAAAGTAGTAAAAGGTCTCGCTTGGCTATTAACAAAATCACTGGGGATCTCTGGCCCGGAAAGTCTTTCCGTGGCCGGAAATATCTTTCTTGGCCAAACGGAAGCGCCCTTAATGATAAAAGCCTATTTGGAAAAAATGAACCGATCTGAAATATTACTTGTAATGATCGGGGGCATGGCCACCGTAGCAGGCGGGGTCTTAGCGGCATATATCGGATTTCTTGGTGGAAATGACCAAGAACTTCGTTTAGAATTCGCAAGGCATTTGATCGCCGCATCGGTAATGGCGGCTCCGGGGGCAATAGTTGTTTCAAAAATACTGTTACCACAGACCGAAGCCATCAATACGCAGGTAAAAGTATCTACAGAAAAAATAGGTACCAACCTTCTAGATGCCATCGCCAACGGTACTACGGAGGGATTAAAGTTGGCAGTGAACGTAGGGGCGATGCTTTTGGTTTTTGTCGCCTTCATTGCCATGTTGAACGGCCTATTCGGCTGGGTGGGTAAAATTACCTCGCTAAACGATTGGATAGCTTCAAATTCCGCATATAATGAACTATCGCTCGAGGCCATATTAGGTACCCTTTTCGCCCCTTTGATGTGGTTAATAGGAGTCGCCAAAGAAGACATCACACTCATGGGCCAATTGTTGGGCATTAAATTGGCATCAAGTGAATTTGTGGGATATACGCAACTGGCAGAACTAAAGAATATGGGCAGCCGCCTTCATTTTACCTATAACAAATCAGTTATCATGGCAACCTATATGCTTTGTGGATTCGCGAATTTCGCTTCTATCGGAATACAAATTGGAGGTATTGGCTCACTAGCCCCAGGGCAGCGTAAAACCCTATCCGAATTTGGCTTGAAGGCGGTACTTGGGGGATCCTTGGCCTCTTTGATTTCTGCAACCATTGCAGGAATGATACTAGGTTGATAACCTTTTGATAAAATCAACTGTCACCACAGGTTTCTAAGCCCCTATTTTTCTATTTTAGCTACCCACAAATGCGGTACGATGAAACAATACCATGACCTTTTAAAACACGTTCTGGAAAACGGCAACCAAAAAGGAGACCGCACAGGCACTGGCACTATCAGTGTTTTTGGCTATCAGATGCGTTTTGACCTTAACGAGGGCTTCCCGATGATCACCACTAAGAAATTACATTTAAAATCGATCGTTTACGAATTGTTATGGTTTTTAAAGGGCGACACCAACATCGGCTATCTGCAAGAAAATGGGGTTCGTATCTGGAACGAATGGGCGGACGAAAACGGTAATCTAGGCCCTGTGTACGGGCACCAATGGCGGAACTGGAACAATGATGAGATCGATCAGATCAAAGAGGTTGTTCATGCATTGAAAAATAATCCTAACAGTAGACGGATGTTGGTTTCTGCCTGGAACCCCAGCGTATTGCCCGATACCTCAAGATCTTTTTCAGAGAACGTGGCCTTGGGCAAGGCAGCTTTACCCCCATGCCATGCCTTTTTTCAATTTTACGTGGCGGACGGAAAATTGTCCTGTCAACTGTATCAACGTAGTGCAGATATTTTTTTGGGCGTACCTTTTAACATCGCTTCGTATGCACTATTCACAATGATGATGGCACAGGTCTGTGGCTACCAAGTTGGCGAATTCATACATACTTTTGGCGATGCACACATTTACAACAACCATATCGACCAAGTTGAACTGCAGTTAAGCCGAGATTTCAGACCGCTTCCTAAAATGGTTCTGAACCCTGAAGTGAACGATATCTTTGATTTTAATTTTGAAGATTTTACACTAGAGGATTACAATCCGCACCCACATATAAAAGGGGTGGTGGCGGTATAACTTCCGTCTTGTAAACCACCGCTCACTTGCTTCCATCAATAAAAAAATCCCGGAAAAATTAACTTTTTCCGGGATTTTAATTTTTGCTTTCAGTACTACAGCTCCAGAACCGCGTTCTCTGAACCTGCGTATTCATTCCATTGGTAACGATCCGCTTCAGTTTCGTTCACATAGTCACCGTCGATAATATATTTGAATTCGAAAGTACTTTCTTTAGGTAGTTCCATGGTTCCTTTAAAGGTACCGTTCTTAAGTTTTCTTAATGCCCCTGATTTCGGTTTCCAGTTATTGAAATCACCTACGACCACTACTGTTTTCGCCTCTTCGGCAGGTACTGTAAACGTTACTTTACAAACCGGTTTTGTTTTTAGATACTGTTTTGCTATTGCCATGATAATTTATATTAATGTTATTTAAATATTTCGTTTTGAATATATTACAAACTTTGGCACAAAGCTAAGGCATAAAAATGCTTAGTTACAATGACCAAAATCATTTTTATCAGTTTCGTAATATTTTAATAACATTTAACCTGCTACCTTAAAAAAAGTGCTCCTATTTTTGAGGTTTAACAGTTCCTATCTCCCTGTTTTTAAGATTTTTACAATTTCATCGATATCGGTTTCGGTATTGTAGAAGTGAAATCCTAAACGGATTCCCCTTCCCCTTTGCGCACAAACAACGTCATTGGCCAACAAATGTTGAAACAGGGCGGTATCACCCTTGATATTAAAAATGGTGCCGTGGTCTTTTCGAGATAGCACCGCATCTGACAAAAGTGATAGGGAAGCGAACTCGGTTTTTGCTTTTTGGGATAAGATTTTATTTTGAGCCTCTATCTTCTCCGTACCTATTGCCGTGAGAAAATCCAAAGAAAACTTTAGACTACCAAAATTTAGACACGACAGGTGTCCGGCCTCAAAGCGCTTTGCAAACCTCAAGGTTTCCTTTTTACTGAAATCACCATCGGCGGCATTAAAGCCGGTCGCTTTGACACTAAATCGATTTTCAATACCATCTTTGAACAACATAAATCCGTTACCATAGCCCGATAAAAGCCATTTGTAGGCGCTTGCACCCATGATATCGATACCGGATTCTTCGAAATTAAAACTAGTTGTTCCGCAAAATTGGGTTCCATCGGCGATGATAACCAAGTCCGGATTTTCCCTTTTCAGGTCTTTAAGAAAATCTAGGTCCACTTTAATACCATCTTCCCATTGTACAATGCTCATCGCCAAAATGGTGCATTTGTCCTGTTCTATTCTTTCCCGAATATTCTGCTCTAAACTCGCACCGATCTTAGCGTAGAAAATTTCGCAGGGCCTACTCTCAAAGGGCCAGTTGACCGATGGGTAATCGCCCTCCAGTAACAGAACTTTCTCTTTTTTGTCCATACCCTGCAACAATAAGTTCAGGCCGATCGAAAAGTTGGTCACCAAGGCAACGTTGTTCGTATTGCAAGCAAAAAAGGTGCCCACAGCCGTTCTGGCATCGGAGATGGTCTTCAAACTTCTTTCGCGCATTTCACTCGCTTTCAATAAAAAGTCGAGATCATGCTCTTGGCGCCAATCAAGCAGGCTATCATACATTGGCCCATAGACCGCTGTATTGACATACATTTGATGTCGTAGCACAGGAAATTCCTTTCGTAGCTTCTCCATATAATCAAAAAGGTAAAATTGAATTGACGTATCTTTACGATAAAGATAGGCATTGCCATGTTTTCTAAACATAAAAATAAATCTGGATTAGACCTTGAGCAGCATGAACTGTTTGAAAACGCCCACAAAAGGATAAAACAAAAGAAACGATTGATCACCCATTTGGTCGTCTTTTTGATAGGGAGCGTTTTTCTGATCTTGATCAACAAAATCTTAAGATTCGGCGAAACCTACGATTGGTTCATTTGGGCGATCACTGCATGGGCTTTTCTCTTCGTCATTCATGCCTTCAACGTTTTGGTAACCTCAAAATTCATGGGTAAAGATTGGGAGAGGGCGCAACGCGAAAAATTGGTGATCAAACAAAAACAGCGGATCGCCGAACTACAAAAAGAAATAGAAACCGATTTTCCACTATCTCAAATCAACAAAAAGGATAGTATTTGAAAACCAAATAAAAAAAATATCGTGAACGAAATTATTATGATCGCGGCGGCGGCAGAAAACAATGCGTTAGGAAAAGATAACGCTCTACTTTGGCATCTGCCCGATGATTTCAAACGATTTAAAAAACTGACTACCGGGCGTACCCTAATTATGGGGCGAAAAACCTTCGAAAGCCTTTTAAAACCCTTACCCAACAGAGTTCATATTGTTATTACCAGAGACCAAAACTACGTTGTTGGTTTTGACCAATGTTTTATTGTTCACTCCTTGAAAAGTGCCTTAAAACTGGTTGCGAACGAACCTATTTCATTCATCATCGGTGGCGGGGAAATCTACACGCAAGGCGAGGCTTTCGCAACGGTAATTGAACTTACGCGAGTGCATGCCTCTTTTGAGGATGCGGATACTTTTTTTCCTGAAATCGATAGTGAGAAATGGAAGCTGGTCAACGAAGAGTTTCACCCTAAGGATGACAGACATGCATATGATTTTAGCTTTTTGACCTACAAAAGAAAATAAACCACTATAAGGGCTATCAAGAAGTTCTTGTCTTGTTAAGAAATATAGGCCTTGACCCTACCGATGCCTAGCCTCTCAGTTCTTTTTCATCAGCGAAAAATTGGCTAGGAATACTCGATGTTCAAATCAGTTCTGCCACTAAAAATCTAAAAAAGAAACTTCTATGGCACCGTCATTTTCAAGAAAGGATTTCAAAATGTCAACATTTGAATTTGTAAAAAATTGATGGTTGCCCAAAACTTCAGCGTTATGCAACAAAGCATTTTTCTCCAAAATCGCTTTGGTCTGTTTTGCAACGGCTTCCCCTGAATCTATTATTTTAACATTTGCAGGAAGCAACTCTTTCAAAACTGGAATCAAATAAGGGTAATGTGTGCATCCTAAAACTAAGTGATCTATACCTTCTTGCAGCATAGGCCGAAGAAACTTTCGCAACAGTATCCTCGTTTGGTCAGAATCGACTTTACCGGATTCAATGAGTGGCACCAACCCTGTGCCTTCTTGCTCAAACACCTTTATGCCATAGGCATGGTTTTCAGTAGTGCTGTGAAAAAGACGGCTGGTAAGTGTTCCCTTAGTGGCGAGAACGCCTACTTTCTTTGAAGTTGACCCCAAAGCCGCAGGTTTTATGGCGGGTTCGATTCCGATAAAGGGCACCTCGTAGTTTTCGCGCAGATACGTAATGGCGTTCGTGGTGGCCGTGTTGCAGGCAACAACGATCAATTTGCATCCTTTATCCAAAAGCAACATTGTATTTTTTAAGCTAAGTTGTAGGATTTCCTCTTCGGATTTTTCTCCGTAGGGGGCATTCTTACTATCCGCTAAATAAATAGTACTTTCATAAGGAAGAAGTTTACGAATTTCCCTCCAAATAGATGTGCCACCAACTCCTGAATCAAAAATGCCAATAGGCTGGTCGTTCATGATACCGCTGATTAATCTAAAACAGCCCCAATGGGCTTTCCTGTGGTACCACTTGGAAAAGCAATTCCTAAAAGCGCTGAAATGGTAGGGGCGATATCAGGAATCTCGGTTCGCTCAACGGTACTTCCTGCTTTTATTCCTTTTCCATAGAACAATAAAGGCACATGGGTATCGTAAATCTGCGGAGATCCATGGGTAGACCCCGTTCTTGAATAACTTATAACATCAGGCCTTAAAACAATCAGCACATCACCTGAACGCTTTTGATTGTAACCGTTCTGTAAAATATAGGGTAGACCCATAGTATATTGGTTATTACGCATTTGGCTGGCCGTATATACTTGCTCGATATGGTTGTAAGTGAGCAGTTCTTTGGCAATCAGTTCTTGTGCCTGGTCAATATCAAGATCTAGGTTCTTGACCAGTTGGTGGTCCAAGAAAAATTGATAGTTCGAGAAATTCTTGATAATATCGGTAGTGCCGAAAGTATAGTTCAAAAACTCTTCGAACTTCGGTTTTAGGGCATTGAATTCAAAATAATCAGCGGGAATCTTTTGATCCCTTAAATAGGCGGGTACATCTACAGCGCCATGGTCTGAAGTGAGGAAAACGGTATACCCATCTTTGCCCACTTGATCATCGAGCGCTTTAAAAAGGCGTGCTAGATCGGCATCTAATCGAATATAGGTATCCTGAACCTCTTTTGAGTTTACACCATATTGATGACCAACATAATCGGTGCTTGAGTAGCTAATGGCAAGAAAGTCGGTGTTGTCATCCAATCCTAAAAGCTCTTTCTCCAAGGCCTCGATTGCAAAATCGGTGGTCATATTATTACCGAAAGGGGTGGCCCTTAAGAGGTCGTACTTTCCATTTGACTCCCAATAGCTCGGCAGGTCATGCGGAAAAACCGGTGCAGGTTCACCTTTTATAAGCCCCTCATAGGCAGTGTTGTCAAGTCCACTTTCAACATAGGTACTAATGTCCTTTAGTGTCGTCCAAGGTTTTTTATACTGTTCCAAATTGTTGGCACCGTTAAAATCAATTACCCATTTTGGCAGAACGGACATATAGTAGGAGCTAGTAATCCACTTACCTTCATCAGACCCATGAAACCAATATGCCGCATTGGCCGTGTGGCCCCCGGGCAGCACCGCGCCCCTATCCTTTAGCGAAATGGCAATGGTTTTGCCCCGCATTTGGGTATGCAATCGAAGTTCGTCGGCAATGGTGGTTACGTTCATACGATGCGGCGACATTTTACCTGCATCGGAAGTTGTTCCGATGGATTCATAGGTGTTGTCAGAGGCGCAGTATACTGATGCCCCAGCTTCTTTGTCGTACCAGTCATTTCCGATGATCCCATGCATCGATGGCGACGCCCCCGTATACACTGAGGCATGACCCGGACCCGTACTTGTAGGAGCATAGTTGAAATGGTTGTTCTTACAGTTGAAGCCTTCATTGATAAATCGTTTGAAACCGTCTTGCCCATAGTGGTCCCAAAAGCGGGTCAGGTAATCATAACGCATTTGGTCAACTACAATACCTACAACGAGCTTCGGTGTGCTCTTTATTTCGATCCGTTTTTCTTCTTTTTTGTTCTTTTGGGCATTTGCTGTAAAAGTTGCCAAGGCTATAAATAGTATTAGCAATGAACGCCGGGCGTTTTCAAATTTCATATTACATTTGTTGATAGGGCAAAAGTAAAGAAAATACAACCTTTAAACCTTAAATCATCATCAATTCAACTGCTTTATTGTTATTTTTACAGTCACAGAATAATTCCATTGAATGAAGTACTTGGCAGATATTGGTGGCTATGCATTGATGATCATCGAGGTATTCAAGAAGCCGACCAAAGGTAGGATCATGAAAACCCTGATCCTAAAAGAAATAGACGAGCTGATTTATGGTTCCTTGGGTATTCTTGTGTTTATCTCTTTTTTCATCGGGGCCGTGGTTTCGATCCAGACCGCTATGAACCTAACAAGCGATTTGATTCCTAAAAACCTGATCGGCTTTGCAACCCGGCAGTCGATCATTTTAGAATTTGCCCCTACATTTTGTTCCGTTATCATGGCCGGCAAGGTGGGTTCCTTCATTACTTCCAGTATCGGTACCATGCGCGTTACCGAACAAATAGATGCCTTGGAAGTTATGGGCGTTAACGCCCTTAATTACCTCGTTTTTCCAAAGATCGTTGCCATGTTACTTTATCCGTTCATCATTGCGATTTCTATGTACGTTGGTATTTTCGGGGGATGGTTCGCCGGTGTTTTCGGAGGTTTTATAACCAGTGCCGATTTTGTGGAAGGTGTTACGTTGGATTTTATTCCCTTCCACATAACCTATTCCTTCATCAAAACCTTTGTTTTTGCCTTCCTGCTGGCAACAATCCCGTCATTTCACGGGTTTTATATGAAGGGAGGGGCCCTTGAAGTTGGCAAGGCAAGTACCACCTCCTTTGTTTGGACCAGCGTGGTGATCATTATTACCAACTACATTCTAACTCAACTCTTATTGGCCTAATGATAACCGTAGAGAACATACAAAAGTCTTTCGGCGATACCCAAATTCTAAAGGGATTCTCGACCGTTTTCGATACCGGCAAGACCAACCTTATCATTGGACAGAGCGGGTCGGGCAAGACAGTTTTCTTAAAATGTTTGTTGGGCTTGTTTACCCCTGAAGAAGGCAGCATCAGTTATGATGGAAAGATATATTCGGAACTATCAGGTGCTGAACAACGCAACCTGCGCCAAGAGATGGGCATGGTTTTTCAGGGAAGTGCCCTTTTTGACGGAATGACGGTGGCAGGCAATGTGATGTTTCCTTTGGAAATGTTCACCAAGCAGTCTAAATCGGAAATGGAAGACCGCGTTCAAATCGTCTTGAAGCGTGTCAATTTAATCGATGCGGATGAGAAATTCCCCTCTGAGATTTCTGGTGGAATGCAAAAACGTGTCGCCATTGCACGGGCAATCGTTATGAACCCAAAATACCTGTTCTGTGACGAGCCTAATTCAGGTCTGGATCCCAAGACCGCCATACTGATCGACAACCTTATCAAAGAGATTACCGAAGAATATGACATCACCACGGTAATCAATACCCATGATATGAACTCGGTAATGGAAATTGGCGAAAAAATTCTTTTCCTAAAAAATGGTTTCAAAGAATGGGAAGGTACCAAAAATGAAATCTTCAAAACCGACAATGAGGCGGTAACCAATTTTGTGTATTCTTCTGAGCTTTTCAAGAAGGTGCGCCAGATGTACATTGAAGAGCGGAATTAGAGGCACATTGTAAACAAATAGGTTCGTTACGTCAAAAAAACACCCCAAGCGTAAACCTTGAACTGACTTAATTTGCACCCATTACCTTCAGCTGTAACGTAGTATCCTTCAACCGCACTTTAAGCCAATTATGCAACTTTTTTTGATCTTCAGAAGATTGCGAAATCGTCAACCCTTTTCGCCATTTTACTTCAAAAACTGGCACCGTATCTATCTTTTCAAAATCAGTTTGAATAGCATAGGCAAAGCCTAAAGATTCCATGTTTTCATAAATCGTCCTTGCTTCCTGGCTAATTTCCATAAAGGGTACTTCTTTAGCGGCAACCTTGCTCAAACGTCTTAACTCTGACTCCAATATTTTTATTCTCTCGTCTTTTCCTAGGAGTTCATTTTTTTGGGTCTGATATAGCTCATCAATATATTTGAGTTGGTCGGCTTCCTTATTTTTAGAGCCTTGAATGATGTTAAGCTCGGCATTCCTTAGTCTGGAAAATGAATTCTTTCGGGTGTTCCATGTAGCTATTACATTATCCGGTATGGTTTCATTACCCATGAAAACCAACGCTATGACCGGTTCTTTGCCTTTATTATACTCTAAATCTGAAAAGTCTTCCAAAAACCTACCTCCTCCTGAAAATTGATAGGTAGCAATATTTTCCGTAATGAACTTATTGGCCTGTTGTTTGAAAAGTGATTCTTGCAAGACCCTGTAAAAAGTGATAGAGGCCGGCACCATTACCAAAAATGCAGTTATGGAAGCTAAACGTGCAATCAACCTTCTGCGCTGTGAATTGGCATAGCGTACCATTGGAAACCGAAGTATCCTGATGACCAAAAAAGTGGCCAAGGCAATAAATATCGTATTGATCGTAAACAGGTACATAGCACCCAGCGCCCCTATCGGATTGCCGTTTGCAAGTCCAAAACCCACGGTACACAGAGGAGGCATTAGGGCCGTTGCAATGGCTACCCCATAAATAACACTGGCTATTGTTCCCTTTTTAGTTCTTGCGATTACCAATGCCAAGCCACCGAAGAACGCGATAAGAACATCGCGAATATCGGGCTGAGTACGGGCCAGTAGCTCGGAAGATTCCTCCTTTAACGGAAAAAGGGCAAAAAACAGATAGGCCGTAAGCACACTCAACAAGACCATTACCGCAAAATTCTTCAAAGACCTTCGCAATGTATCGATATCATTGATTGCCAAAGACATACCTATACCCAAAATCGGTCCCATCAAAGGTGAAATTAACATGGCGCCGATAACTACCGCCGTAGAATTCGCGTTCAAGCCGACCGAAGCGATAAAAATCGAGGATATCAAGATCCATGAAGTATGGCCCTTAAAGGATATATCAGCATTGATGGCTTCCTTAGCGGCTTCTTGATCTGTATTTTTCCGAATATCTAAAAGCTCTGCAAGAAACCGTTTGGCACTGCCTAAAAGTCCCTTAAAGTCTTTTTTGACTACTTCGCCACTTTGAAGTGATTCTTCATTCGGCGTGGTTTCATCATGGTTCAGGTCTTCACTCATAATCAACCCATATTGAATTTTGATTAAGCATATTGATCACCAAAGGTATCTTTTACCTTGGTAAGTACCTTTTTTATATCTTGTTCCTTCGATTTGGGGTAGATAAGCAGCACCTCTTCCTTATCCACTATAATATAGTCATTTAATCCATCCACCACCACAATTTTGCCTTTGGGAGAACGGATCATGTTTCCATGGGCATTCTCTGAAATAACCATGCCGTTAACAATGGCATTTTTATTGGTGTCTTTATCCAATTTATCATAGAGTGAGCCCCAAGTACCGAGGTCGTTCCAATCGAAGGTAGCGGGAAGCACGAAAATCGATCGCGAATTCTCAAGGATCGCATAATCAATAGAAATGTTTTCGGCTTTAGGATAGTTTTCTTGAATAAACGCTTTCTCATCTACCGTGTTGTAAAAAGCTAGTCCGTTTTCAAAAAGTTCGAACTGGTCTTTTTGATAATTTTCAAAGGCCTTCACTATGGTTCTAACACTCCACATAAATATTCCTGCATTCCACAGAAAATTACCCTGGGCGAGGAAACCTTTAGCCGTCTCATAATCTGGTTTTTCGCGAAATTGGTGCACTTTCTTAAGATCTGCCCCACCTGCCCTTTCAAATTCAATGTAGCCAAAACCAGTATTAGGAAATGTTGGCTTGATGCCCAATGTACAAAGTACTTCCTCTTTTTCACACCTATCGAAACACGAAATGACATCCTTTGCAAAAGCCTCCTCATCTTCGATCCAATGATCGCTGGGCGCTACGATCATAACCCCTTCAGGATTGAGCTTCTGAATCTTCAACGCAGCGTACAAAATACAGGGGGCGGTATTTCTCATGGCAGGTTCCAAGACCACCTGTTCTTGCCTTACCAGGGGCAGTTGTTGCAACACTAGATCATTGTAACGCTCGTTCGTAAGTATCAGGATATTCTCTGTTGGCACGAATTTATTCAACCGCTTAAAGGTCTTTTGAATCAAGGTATCGCCGGTGCCAAGCATATCATGAAATTGCTTGGGGTTTTCAGAAGTGCTTATGGGCCAAAACCGCGAACCTACACCACCGGCCATTAGTACTGCGTAATAATTTTTGTTCATATCTTTAACTTGCGAATTAACTGATCATCTCAACTTCGGCATTAGGTTGAAAAAGATACACCTTACCTGTTGCAATTTCTACGCACTCGTATCTTTTGACCCTTTTATTTCCTTTTTTGAATATTCTGCCATTGTAAATTCGAAAAACACCACCAAAGGGTAATTCATAAACGTAAGAATTTTCTGCTTGTTGTATATCAAAGCTTTTTAATGCAATAGACAATCTCGCATCGGTATCACTACTCGCATTCGGATTTTTAAAATGAAACGCAAGTGCAGGCAGCAACTTGGCCGGAAAAATCTCCGGCCGTATAAATGGCAGCATCAAATGCTGAAAAGTACGCTTCCACTCATAGCCATGTGGCTTAATTTTAGCCCCAAACTTTTCAAAAGCGACCAAATGGGCGATCTCATGTACCAATGTTATCAAAAACCTGTACTTGTTCAGGTTCGCATTGACGGTAATCTGATGCCCGCCCGAAGGCATTTTTCGATAGTCGCCATGACGGGTCACCCTTTCGTTAACAATTTTCAGATGCACGCCGGTCTGTTTGATCAACTCCAAACAGGGTTCAACAGCACGCTCAGGCAGGTATTTTTTAAGGATATCATCCACAGGCACAAAAATAGGATTTCTACTAGTAGAATAATCGCTTCACTATTGAAAGAGCTATATTTAATCTTATTTTAATATCAATAACATGAAAATCCCTTACCTGATAGTACTTGTAACACTACTTTCGGTCGGTTGTACACCGAGGTTATTCAAGAAAAGTTGGGCAAACGAAATCGCTCCTGAAAATTTCGCTGCCCGATTCGAAACTTCAAAAGGTGTTTTTGAAATTCAGGTCAACCGAAAGCTTTCTCCGAGGGCGGCGGATAGGTTTTATCAGCTGGTAAAACACCGATACTTTGACAATGGTATATTTTACAGGGTAAACCCGGGCTTTGTAGTGCAATTTGGTAATAGTGCCTCCCTTACCAATGCTAAATGGCATGAAATAAAAGTACCTGATGAACCGGTTATTCAGGGTAACGATAAAGGGTATTTAAGTTTCGCAAGGGGCGGAAAAAATAGCAGAAGCACCGATTTGTTCATAAATCTTGACAATAACAATCGCTTAGACACCATAAACTATGGCAACGTCAAGGGTTTTCCGGCGTTTGGCAAGGTTAGTAAAGGTGTGGAGATAGTTGAATCGCTATATTCCGGTTACGCCGATACTACCATGGACACCCTAAATTTAATGTATACCGACAAAGAAAAATTCATGGCACTTTTTCCGCAACTTGATGTGGTCAAAAGTGCGTATTTGATCGAGTTATGAACTATTACGGAGTAGAACTCGATACTTGCAAAAGCTTGCCGTTGTACCATTTATGGCCGGTCAGAGCGAACGTTTTTATGTATTCCGCCATTTCGAGAGCCGAAAGCGGTGCTTGATATCCGGGAAAAGCCTCCTCCAACATTTCTGTTTGTACGGCACCCAAAGCCAAGACATTAAAGGAAGGGCCCGTATCTTTAAACTCCTCTGCCCAAAGTTCGGTAAGTGTTATTACCGCAGCCTTACTTGAACTGTATGCCGAAAGCCCGGGGAATTTCATACTGCCCTGCACACCACCCATTGAGCTGATGGTTACCACATGTCCATCCTTTGACATAGTTGGCAGTACTATCTGGGTGACACTGGCCACCCCGAACACATTAACTTTGTAAACTTCCTCGAACTCTTCAGCAGAAGTTTCTAAAAAAGGTTTGTTCAAAAGCCGCCCTGCATTATTGATTAGGATGTCGACCGTTTTCCAGTTCTTGAGAAAATCGGCCAATTTAGTTAGGTCAGAACTATCTGAGAGGTCAAAGGAAAATGAGGATATGTTCTTATGGTTTAAACTCGAAATAGGTTCATTGTTTCTTGATAGGGCCAAAACAGAATGCCCTTCTTCTGCGAATAACCTTGCCAGCTCAAAGCCAATACCTCGGCTTGCGCCGGTGATAATAATAGTTGCCATCAGTTATATTTGATTTCTTTTGAAGGTGAATTCAAAATGCCCTCTATCATAGGTATTGACTTGTTGACGACCTTGGCCATATGTTCAAAATCCATTAAACTATTCTCATCACCTACCTTATGATAATGTTCGAAGTTGGTAAAATCGAAGGTGCAAAAGGTCTGAGAAGGCACATTGAATGCCTCATGAAAGGGATAGTTATCAGATTGTTTGAACAAATTGAACTCTTTCGCGGTGGGTAAAAACCCGATGAGATTCTCCTTCGAATACCCATTGCCTATTGCTGCCAAATTCGATAGTTCATAACCCGTAACGTACATGAAATAATCTTTGTCGGCCAAAGGCACCCCGACCATTTCAAAATTAAGCATAACATAAAGGTCAAGATTCTGAGCCTTTAGTTTTTCGGCCAAATGTTTAGATCCTAAAAGTCCCTTTTCTTCGGCACTGAAAAGAGCGAAAATGATACTACGCTTATTGGTTTTGGCCGAACCGAAATATCGCGCCAATTCCAACACGGTTGTTGTACCGGAGGCGTTATCGTTCGCGCCATTGGCAATGGTATCGCCATTTTCATCCTTTAACGTTCCAATATGGTCATAATGGGCACCGATAATAACGTATTCGTTTTTTAGCTTGGGATCTCTGCCCTCAACATAACCGACAACATTATAGGCGACCTCATCAATGTTCGACAAAGTATCAAGATATGTTTCGAAATAAGGCTTGACCTTATTCCCTTTAAAGCTGGCCTCAATAAAATCAGCTGCTTTGGCAATGCCTTCGCTTCCCGTATCTCGACCTTGTAATTCATCGGCCGCGATAAAACTCATTATTGTACCCACACCTTCGCTTGTGGAGGGTGGCGGAATTGATTTACAACTTACCATCAATACCACCAGAGCAGCAACAAAACCATGTATTTTCATTTTATTTTCCGATTAGGTTCTAAAGATAAAAAAAGCATCCCGGTATTATGGGATGCTTTAAAATTATAAGCTTAAACCGCTCGACAGTCGATGAACAGACCCTTTTCGACCAAGTAAGTTAAGCCAACATGGTAACAGGGTTCTCTAAGAACGCCCGTAAGGTTTGTAAGAACTGCGCACCCGTTGCTCCATCAACGGTTCTATGATCGCAGGCTAAAGACAATTTCATCGTATTACCCACAACGATCTCACCGTTCTTCACCACTGGTTTTTGGACAATGGCGCCTACCGATAAAATTGCCGAATTGGGTTGGTTAATAATCGAAGTGAACTCTAAAATGCCGAACATGCCTAAATTAGATACCGTAAAGGTGCTGCCTTCCATTTCAGCGGGAGTCAATTTTTTATTACGTGCCCGCCCGGCCAGATCTTTTACGCCCGCCCCGATCTGGGTAAGGCTCATTTGATCTGTGAACTTCAGCACAGGCACTACCAAACCATCAGGTACGGCAACCGCCACCCCTACATGAATATGGTGGTGGTAATGCATTACCTCATCGCTCCAGCTAGTATTTATTTGCGGATGCTTCTTTAATGCCATAGCACAGGCCTTGACCACCATGTCATTGAAAGAAACCTTGGTTTCAGGTAAATTATTTATTTGATCTCGAGAAGCCATTGCATTATCCATATCAACCTCGATCATCAAATAGTAGTGCGGTGCGGTAAATTTAGATTTTGTCAACGACCTTGCGATGGCCTTGCGCATTTGCGAATTTTTGACGTCATCACTACCCTCAACACCCACTGGTAATTGAAGGGGTGCCAATCCGCTTGCAGTAACACTGGTGGTATCGGCCGCAATAGACTCTTTAATAGGCACACTTGACGCTTCGGTTTTTTGTTCCGGCCTATAGTTCTCAATATCCTTTTTTACAATCCTTCCGTGGTCGCCAGAACCATTTACCTTTGAAAGGTTAATGCCCTTTTCAGCTGCAATTTTCTTCGCCAATGGCGACACGAAAATACGCTGGCCATCACTAACGGTTTTTGGTTCGACTGCGGCTTCCGGTTCTTTTGAAACCGCTTCCTTCTTTGATTCTTCACCTACGGCTGCATCGGTTTTCTCGGCCGAAGGTTTTGCATTTAAAACGGAATCGACATCAGTGCCCGCCGGACCGATAATGGCCAAAACCTCATCTACAGGAGAAGACTCCCCTTCTTGTATACCAATGTACAAGAGCGTTCCAGATTGAAACGATTCGAATTCCATGGTTGCCTTGTCAGTTTCTATTTCTGCTAGAATATCACCTTCTTGAACGACATCGCCCACTTTTTTCAACCAAGTGGCTACCGTTCCCTCTTCCATTGTATCACTCAAACGAGGCATTTTAACCACCACAACACCATCGGGCAGGCCGCCAGAAACAGCATCCGAAGTTTCTACTTTAGCAGATTTTTGAGTATTTTCTACAGCCATTTCCTCTACCTTTTGCACCTGTTTTTCGACGGGAGCAACAGCACCGTTCAGCAAACCTGAAATATCTTCACCTTCTTCACCTATTATGGCCAGCAACGTATCCACCGGGGCACCATCACCTTCCGCAATGCCTATATGTAAAAGCGTTCCTTTATGAAACGATTCGAATTCCATCGTTGCCTTATCTGTTTCGATTTCGGCGAGAATATCACCTTCCTCAACTTTGTCCCCCACTTTTTTCAACCATGCGGCAACTGTGCCTTCTTCCATAGTATCGCTTAATCGGGGCATGTTAATCACTACTGCCATTTACCTAAATTTTATGTTGTACAAAAGGAAAATCTTCTTGCTCGTAGACCATGTCGTACAATTGCTGTACGGGCGGATATTCAGATTCCTCTGCGAATTTTTCACATTCGGCGACCAGATCCTTTACCCGTTTGTCGATAGCCTTGATTTCCTCTTCCGTGGCGTATCCATTTTCCTGTATCACCTCCAAAACTTGTGTAATGGGGTCTATTTTTTTATATTCCTCTACCTCTTCTTTTGTTCTGTAATGTTGTGCGTCAGACATTGAGTGCCCCCTGTACCGGTAGGTCTTCATTTCTAGGAAGGTTGGGCCGCCACCGCTTCTTGCACGCTCGATTGCTTTGCTCATCTCTTCCGCTACTATCACAGGGTTCATACCATCAACAGGGCCACAAGGCATTTCGTAGCCCAATCCCAACTTCCAGATTTCAGTGGAGTATGATGTACGTGCTACCGAGGTACCCATCGCATACCCATTGTTCTCACAAACGAAAACTACAGGCAATTGCCAAAGCATCGCCAAGTTAAGCGCTTCGTGAAAGGCTCCTTGTCTAACGGCACCGTCACCCATATAACAAAGCGTTACGTTATCACGCCCGAAGTATTTATCCCCAAAGGCCATACCTGCACCCAGCGGTATTTGCCCACCAACGATACCATGACCACCATGAAATCGGTGCTCCTTCGAAAAGATATGCATAGAACCGCCCATACCTTTCGAGGTACCTGTCACCTTTCCATAAAGTTCCGCCATGACAAATCGTGGGTCGACACCCATTCCAATGGGCTGAACATGGTTTCTATAGGCGGTGATCATTCGGTCTTTGCTTAGATCCATGGCGTGCAAAGCACCTGCCAATACGGCTTCCTGGCCATTATACAAATGAAGGAAACCGCGCACTTTTTGCTGTATATACACAGCGGCAAGTTTATCTTCGAACTTTCTCCAGAATGACATGTCTTCGTACCACTTCAGGTACACTTCTTTGGTAATTTTTTCCATCAATTGCTTTTTTGTAGGATAATCGTAAAACGGAAAACAAAAATACGCATTAAATCAATAGTGGAAAAATAAGGATTGATGAAAATAAGAGGGGTTTTTTAAGGATTTTCAAATTAACCTAGCAGAATAACCGAAAGGGAAACATATCCGTTCGTATTACCCCAAAAAAGAGCTGTCGAACACAAGGGGCAGCATATCGGAAATAGCATCGCATTTAAAAACTTCACCGGTCTCACCCATCATAAATATAGTTATAGGTGCCTTTTGCTTCACTTCATATTCAGCTATAGATTGACGGCAATTGCCGCAAGGTGCAACAGGTTTGTCGACCACGTAGTTCATGGAGGTCGCCGAAATGGCAACCGATTTAATGGTACTACCCGGATACTTCGCCCCGGCCTGAAAAACGGCCACCCGTTCGGCACAGAGCCCCGAAGGATAACACGCATTCTCTTGATTGCTACCAATGATTACCTCTCCATTATCCAAAAGCACGGCCGCCCCAACCAGAAACTTGGAATAAGGCGCATAAGCGTTTAAACGGGCCGAAACGGCAGTTTTCATTAATAGATGAGCTTCATGCGGCAAATCTTCCATAGACTCGAAAACCGATAATTCAAAACTTATCCTCTTTTTTTGCATAAGGGCATGGTCAGTAAGGTCCAAAAATAACAAAACCCGCGCGATGGCAGGTTTTGTTCTTTCAATATCTGTTTTATTAATCGTTGAAATATTCTTCCCCCAAACTAAAGGTAAGCGAAAACCGCAGTGTATTTTCTAACGGATTTCTAACTTGAGAGGTAGAGAACAAGTACGAAAGATCAATCTGCGCAGCCTTGAACCTGAACCCTGCACCTAAGGTAAAGAACTTTCTGGATCCCTTTTCTTCGCTTTCATTGAAATAGCCCGTGCGTATCATAAAAGAATCTTGATAGACATATTCTGCACCCAACGCCCACGTAAACTCTTTCAACTCTTCGCTGAAACCGTCTGGTGCATCGCCAAAGGACTGAAAAATACCGTTAAAGAATCCTATTTGTTGGTATTCATTGTTATCTGCAGCATCTATAACTCCGTCATTATTGAAATCTTGAGGGGTTGGTACCAATAATTTATTGAACTCAGTGGTCAATCCGATCACATTATCTTGGTCCAGGATAAAATCAAAACCAACACCCGCTTTCAAGTTGGTAGGCAAAAAGTTTTCTTGTCCGCCTTCATCATATTGTATCTTTCCGCCAAGATTTGCGAAATTGAATCCGGCCCTCCAACGGCCATCGAAATTATTATATGCAATTTCACGTGACCTATAGAAACCGGAAACATCTACCGCAAAAGAGCTGGCAGCTCTAGAATCTTCAAATCCGCTCGATTGTAACCTAAGGTTCGACCTTATAAAGCGGCCACCTACCGACATGGAGAAGGTAGGGCTCAACTTTAAGGAATAAGAACCATCGAATGCCAATTCATTAGGTTTCGCTATCTGACCTGGATCATTAGCGAACTGACGCAATTCAATTTCACCCAAAGTAAAATAACGAAGACTTAGTGCAAACGCACTATTGTCGTCTATCTTATTGTAAAAGCTGGCATTTAAAAGTGAAATATCAGTGATAATACTTTCCAAATATGGGGTATAGCTTACGCCAATTCCCATTTTTCTATCGGCAAATGCAAATTTTGCGGGGTTCCATTGCTGCGAAAATGCATCTGTTGAGGTAGCAACGCCCATATCACCCATACCGGCCGATCTGGCATCGGCTGCAATGGTTAAGAAAGGTACAGCAGTGGTAATTACCCTATTGTTGTCCTGCGCCGATAATCTGCCAATGATGGAAAGTATTAGTAGTATTGATAATTTTCTCATTTCTATATTTCTGGGTTTAATTTGCAAAAATGATCAAAGACTTCCGAATATAAAAATATATCGGACATATGACACGTAAACGGGTATTTTAAAAATATCTTGTGCAATATGGTCATTATTTTTTACCAATGCCAGAACGATTTTATTAAAAGTAATTTTGAAAGAATTACTATTAATTTTCCAATTGAATGTTCTCTATTGTTCTCATCCACAATTATCACTCCGCTAAAGCAACAGTTGATCAAAAGAATTCCCTACCCGTCATACTATATCCAAATTTACACCGTTATGAATTTTATAGACCGTCGTGGGGTTCTGTAAGACCGGAAATTTGAAGAAATATTTACAATAACTATGAAATATTCTTCGCAGATTATCGTTTTACTAGCCGAATGACATACGATATTAATCTAAACACAATTTTTTCTAACTACCAAAATACCGTAGTTTAATCATTTGAACTCAAGTCCTAATTATGAAAAAACAATTTATCAAAGTTGTACTTTCTTGTGCAGTAATAGCCGGAGGCCTTACAGTTACCAGCTGTAAAAAAAGTTCTTCCTCTTCTAAAAATGTATCTAGAGCTACAGGCTGGAAAATAAATGCCAAAGAAGGTGGATTTCAATACAACACCGATTTTAAGGAGCAAGAAACAGCGCCTGGTCTTGTATTCGTTGAAGGGGGAACATTTACCAAAGGAAAAGTACAAGATGACGTAATGCATGATTGGAACAATACCCCAACGGCACAACATGTGCAGTCTTTCTATATGGATGAGACAGAGGTAACCAATGTCATGTACCTTGAATATCTTGATTACCTAAAAAGTGTTTACCCTCCTGAAAACCCACAATATGCAAATATTTATACCGGAGCTTTACCTGATACGTTGGTGTGGAGAAACCGATTGGGCTTCAACGAAACAATGACCAATAATTATTTACGTCATCCCGCATATGCAGAATACCCTGTGGTAGGTGTGAATTGGATCCAAGCTACTCAGTTCGCAGAATGGAGAACGGATCGCGTAAACGAAGCAATGTTAGAGCGCGAAGGTTACTTGTCAAAAGATGCTAAATACCAAGCGGCCAGTGGCGAAACTTCAGGTACCTTTAGTACGGAAGCTTATTTAAACAGGCCAGAATCAGTATACAATGGCCAGATTGATTCGTTACAGGGCAAACAGAAAAAAGATAGCGTTAACACCTTCGCCAAAAGAAGTAGCGGGGTGATTATACCTGAGTACAGACTGCCAACAGAAACCGAGTGGGAATATGCCGCACAGGCGAACCAAGGGTCTCGAGAGTACAACAACTACAGAGGTAGAAAGAAATACCCATGGGAAGGTGACTATACCAGAAACGGTCAGCGTGTAGGTCGTGGAGATCAATTGGCCAACTTCAAACAAGGCAAAGGTGACTACGGCGGAATCGCAGGATGGTCTGACGATGGTGCCGATATTACCGCGCAGGTAATGTCGTACAAGCCGAACGACCTTGGCTTATATGATATGGGAGGTAACGTTGCAGAATGGGTTGCCGATGTATATCGACCAATAGTTGATGACGAAGTAAGTGACTTCAATTACTATAGAGGAAACATTTACATGAAAACGGCCATTGGCGAAGATGGTAAGGTAACCGTATTAAGAGACTCTGTTGTCTATGACACACTACCTAATGGCAAGGTGGTAGCCGTAAACCTACCTGGAGAAATAAAAATGGTTCCTGTTGACGATAACGAAACTTATTTAAGGACCAATTTCGACTCAAGCGATAATAGGGGCTATAGAGATGGTGACGCCGGTTCATCAAGGTTCTTCGATCAGTTCAGTGCCGAAGAAGACCCTGAAAATGCCCGCAAAATGTACGACTCACCGAAACACAAGGTAGAGCGCGATTCATTGGGCAAATTGGTTCGCCAATATGACAAATCGAACAATAGAACCACGTTGATCAATGATGAGGTACGCGTATACAAAGGTGGCTCTTGGAGAGATAGGGCATATTGGTTAGACCCGGCACAACGAAGATATCTACCGCAGTACATGGCGACGGATTATATTGGTTTCAGATGTGCGATGTCAAGGGTAGGTTCAAAATCAAAAACAACGAACAAAACTCCTAGAGGAAAGAAAGCAAAATAAGTTATTGCTTCATAAAGATAGAAAGCCCTGACAGCAATGTCGGGGCTTTTTTTATACTTTTGCACTATGGATATCCAACAACTGCACGACCTTTTTTTAGCACATCCAATAGTCGCTACCGACAGCCGAAAGATTACAGAAAGTTGTATTTTTTTCGCCCTGAAAGGAGCTAATTTCAACGGCAATCTATACGCCACCGAAGCCCTGAAAAAAGGAGCTGCATTTGCCGTTATCGATGAGGCAGATTACCGATCGATGGACGGCCATATTCTAGTAGACGATGTCTTGACTACGTTGCAGCAATTGGCCAGCTACCATCGTCACTATTGCAATGCAAAAGTAATAAGTCTGACAGGTAGCAACGGTAAGACCACTACCAAAGAATTGATTTACTCTGTGCTGTCCAAAAAGTATCGAACCATTGCCACTAAAGGAAACCTTAACAACCATATCGGCGTACCGTTAACGCTTCTCTCGATTCAGGATAATACGGAATTCGCCATTATAGAAATGGGCGCGAACCATCAAAAGGAGATCGAATTCCTTTGCCAAATAGCCCAGCCCGATTTTGGATATATCACAAACTTTGGCAAAGCGCATTTGGAGGGATTCGGCGGAATAGAAGGCGTCATCAAAGGCAAAAGCGAACTTTATGATTACTTACTAAGTAACCATAAAGCAATCTTTGTGAATGCGGATGATCCCATTCAATCGGAAAAATTAGGGGGTTATATCAAGAAAATCGGTTTCAGCACGAACAATATAAAATACTACCGTATTGACTTCGAAGGCGCAGATCCGTTTGTACAAATTCAGTTCGAAGGCATTACTGTTCGCTCACAACTTATAGGAAACTACAATTTCACCAATTGTGCCGCAGCTATTTTAATGGGTAAATACTTCAACGTGGAAATTGCAGACATAAAAACGGCTATCGAAAGTTACGTTCCAGAAAATAACCGTTCTCAAATTTTGGAGAAAAACGGACATAAGATCATCCTTGATGCCTACAATGCCAACCCTACCAGTATGAAAGCGGCCCTTGAAAATTTCAGCATTATGGCCGCTGACAGCAAAATAGCATTGCTGGGCGACATGTTCGAATTGGGAGATGATGCACCGAAAGAGCATCAGCATATTGCCGATCTTGCCTCAACGCTTAAATTTGATTCCGTTTTTTTAATCGGCAAGAACTTTTATGGCACCCGATCTTCCAATAGCACATTTGCCTCATTTGATGATGCTAAAGCATATTTTAAGGAGCACAAACTATCAAAACAAAGCACCTTACTCATTAAAGGTTCTCGGGGAATGGCCCTGGAAAGACTGTTAGAGGTTATTTAAACCTTTGGTTACTTTTTTATTAGTCAAAAAGTACTTTCAAAAACAAGTGGGACATACTGGATTCGAACCAGTGACCTCTGCCCTGTCAAGGCAGCGCTCTAAACCAACTGAGCTAATGACCCTTCACTTCAAAATATAAATACAAAGACCGAAACAAACCCCTTCAACCAAGACCTCTGCTCCGCCAACCGGCGGACAGCGCTCTAAACCAACCGGGCTAATGACCCTTCACCTCAAAATATAAATGCAAAGACCGAAACAAACCCTGGCAACCAAGACCTCTGCTCCGCCAACCGGCGGACAGCGCTCTAAACCATTGTTGAGATTTAGCAGCCCGCTAAGGTAAAACATATTTTCAATTCAGAAAATTTTATCTAAACGGTGTTCCTGAGTTGATTGGCTATTACTTCAGCTTGAATCATCCACATAATTCGATGTGTAATCACATGTAATTTATTGAATCCCCTTAAATTAATACGAAATTCAACCAAAATCACGTATTTTTAATTAGTTAATAACTGGAAAATGATTTTTAGACATACCATTATCCTTATTATTGGTTTCTTGATGTTCTCGTGCACACTAAAAGTTTCTGACGACGTTGCCTTGGTCTACAATGAATTACCAGAAGTTGTGGACTTTAATTTTCATGTAAAACCGATTCTTTCAGATAGGTGTTACAGCTGTCATGGTCCAGATGAGAATACACGGCAAGCAGGACTTCGGCTTGACATAGAAGAGGTAGCCTTTTCAAGATTGGCAAGTGGAAAGCATGCCTTCATAGCAGGTAAACCGGGCAGCAGTGAAAGTATACATCGAATTTTGAGCAATGACCCTGACATTAAGATGCCACCACCTGATGCCAATCTAGAATTGACACCTTTTGAAAAAGCCATGATTATTAAATGGGTAACTCAGGGGGCCGAATGGAAAGAGCATTGGGCATTTAGCAAACCTAAAAAATCCTTCCCCAAAAAAGTTGGCGGGGAATCATGGAAGGCGAATAATCAAATAGATCTTTTTATTCAACAAAAATTAAAGCAGGAAGGTTTTGAACCGTCACCAGAAGCTGAAAAAGAAAGGTTGCTGCGAAGGGTTTCCATGGATCTTACCGGGCTACCACCCACGGTGGCAGAAATCGATGCTTTTTTGAGCGATGAAAGCGAAAACGCATATGAAAAAGTAGTTGATCGACTTTTGGCGACCGATGCCAATGCAGAACGTTTGGCCCTTGACTGGATGGATCTTTCACGATATGCCGATTCGCATGGGTTGCATGCCGATGGATGGCGACTGATGTGGCCTTGGCGCGACTGGGTCATCAATGCCTTCAAAGAAAACATGCGCTATGATAAATTCGTGACTTGGCAATTGGCGGGAGACCTTTATCCAGAGGCTACCAAAGAGCAAAAATTAGCGACTGCATTTAACCGAAACCATCCGATGACTGCCGAGGGTGGGGCAATTGAAGAAGAATTCCGATTGAACTATGTGTGGGATCGCGCTGAAACCGTTGGCACGGCATTGATGGGCCTTACGATTAACTGCGCACGATGCCATGATCATAAATTCGACCCGATTTCACAGAAAGACTATTATCGGTTGGCCGCTTTCTTCAACAATATAAAGGAATTGGGTATGACCGGTGATGATGGTAATTATGGTCCCATGCTCCCCCTACCCGATGATGAGGCCGAGGGCAAATTAAAAACACTTGAAAAATCTATTCAAGAAAAGGAAGACCTATTGACCTTGACCAAGAAAGAACTGGCAGACCTCGATGCTTTTATGACGCGATTACCTCTTCATTTAGAACAAAATGGATTGATAGCCCACTACCCTTTAGATAAGGCCACTAAAAAAGGGAATGATTATTTTATAGATAAAAATCAAAAAGCCACAACATCGAAACCTCCCAAGATCATCGAAGGTAAAAAAGGTAATGCAATGGTCTTTACAGGAGAATATGACGAATTACACCTGAGGGATGTACCTAATTTCGAGTGGACCGACACTTTTTCAGGAGCACTTTGGATGAATACCACCAAGCGTGAAAAATTAAAGACCCAACAACTAATGGGCACTTCTGGCGAAAAGAACAACTTTTGGCGTGGGTGGGATTTTTACCTCGACAGCCTTAACCATTTGAATGCTAGATTGATACATTCTTTACCGCACAATTACATCCAGATGCGAACTAAAGATTCTGTCAAAATCAACGAATGGAAACATGTCGCGTTCACCTATGACGGTTCAGGAAAAGCTAAAGGCCTAGACCTATTTATCGATGGTGAAAAAGTCGCTACTGAAATTTCATTCGACAACCTGTACAAATCAATTAAAACGGTGGGGCCGGGTGCACACAAAATTACCGATTACCCTGTAAGGGTAGCTAAGAGCTATCGTGCATTCACTGGGGAATATGGAATTTTTAAGGGCGCAATCGACGATATACGCATCTACTCTAAGACGCTTACACCTTTAGAAGTGGCGGCACTAGCAAAACCCGAGGTATTGAAAAATCCGCCGAAAGAAAAAGTATCGGAACACTACAGTAGCCAATCGCCCCGGGTAGTAGGCATTCAAAAAGAACTAAAGAGATTGAGAGCCCAATGGCTAGATCTAATGATACCTGTCATCGAGGTCATGGTTATGGAAGAAATGCCCCGGAACCGCCAAGCTTTCGCCTATAATCGTGGTGATTATTCCCAACCCCTATATGAGGTCGATGTGAATACGCCAGAAGTGCTGCCTGCGTTTTCGGACGATTTCCCAAAAAATCGTCTTGGACTTGCGAAATGGATTTTTTCCGAAGATAACCCGCTGACAGCCAGAGTCACCGTGAACCGCTTTTGGCAAATGCTCTTTGGAAAAGGCTTGGTCAGTACGCCCCAAGATTTCGGGGTGCAGGGCGCGTTGCCTACACACCCAGAATTGATGGACTGGTTAGCGGTAGAGTTTATGGAAAGTGGTTGGAATGTAAAAGCACTTCTAAAAACCATGGTCTTATCGCATACGTATCGTCAATCATCAAAAGTATCGAAAGAATTGCGGGAGAAAGATCCGAACAATGCGTATTTGGCGCGGAGCAATAGTTATAGGCTTCCTGCGGAGATGATACGTGACAATGCTTTGGCCGCCAGTGGACTTTTAGTACAGACCGTAGGCGGAGTAAGTGTAAAACCCTATCAACCTGGTGATCTTTGGATAGAGAAGAATAGTTTTTCGCATAAATTGCTACACTATATAGAATCGCAAGGTGACAGTCTATACCGTAGGGGGCTCTATACCTTTATAAGGCGCACGTCGCCACATGCGGCAATGACCGCCTTTGACGCGCCAAATAGAGAGGTCTGCATTGTACAAAGGGAAAATACCAGTACCCCTATGCAGGCATTGGTTTTGATGAACGACACCCAGTTCGTGGAAGCATCAAAAATTTTGGCAGAGCGCATGCAAAAAGAAGGTGGCGATTCTCTCGATGAACAAATAGCCCATGGTTTCCGGCTTGCGGTCAGCAGATATCCTAAAGAAGAAGAAAAAGCAATATTCAAACAGATGTATAAGGAGCAGGCAGAACGTTTCAATGCAAGTCCGCAGGAAGCGGTAGCACTGCTTTCGGTTGGAAAGAAAAAAGTGACCAGTGACTTGAACCGAACAAAAACCGCGGCCTTGACCATGGTGGCCAATACCATGTTGAACCATGACGAGGCTTATATGAAACGATGATAAATAAATTAGTTGAACAACAAAGCACGGCGGCTGGCGCTTCCATTTTTGAATCGAAACAGGAGCGTTATAATCGTACATAATTCAACTGAACCTAAACCAAATTGTTTACAATATGTGTAGCCACGATCATAATCATAATTACACCCGACGAGACTTCTTGACCAGAACAACCTTGGGTATGGGTGCTTTATCCATAGCCTCTATCCTGGATCCAATGAATCTATTCGCCAACGAAAAAACTTTGCCGGCCATGCCCAATATCAGTGGTGGCGGAGTTTTAGGGCAACCTCATTTTCCAGCAAAAGTGAAACGCGTCATTTACTTGTTTCAAAGCGGTGCACCTTCACAGTTGGACCTTTTCGACCATAAACCCCTGCTTAATAAAATGAACGGGCAAGATTTACCGCCCAGCATACAACAAGGCCAACGACTTACAGGCATGTCGTCGGGTCAAGCATCACTGCCCATTGCAGGTTCTCCATTTAATTTCAAACAGCACGGCGATAGTGGGGCGCTCATGAGCGATTTGATGCCGCACACTGCCAAAATTGTCGATGAACTTTGTTTCATTAAATCAATGTATACCGAGGCCATAAACCATGACCCAGCGGTAACGTTTTTCCAGACGGGGTCTCAACTACCCGGGAGACCTTCCATTGGCTCATGGGTCAGCTATGGATTAGGAACGGATAACAAAAATCTGCCCGAATTCGTAGTACTGATTACCAAAGATAAATTCGGGCAGCCCATATATTCTAGATCATGGGGCAATGGCTTCCTTCCCTCCCAACATCAAGGAGTACAGTTTCGGGCAGGAAAAGATCCTGTAATGTACTTGACAAATCCACCTGGAATAGATGGAATAAGTAGACGTGCACAATTAGATCAATTACAGAAATTAGAAAAAATCAACCACGACGATGTTGGTGATCCTGAAATTTTGGCACGAATGGCTCAATATGAAATGGCATTCAGAATGCAGACCTCGGTACCAGAAATCATGGATACCTCCGATGAGGCCGATTACATATATGATTTATATGGCGAGGATAGCAGAAAACCGGGAACATTTGCCGCAAATTGTCTTTTAGCAAGGCGATTGGCCGAGCGTGACGTTAAATTCATTCAACTCTACCACGAAGGATGGGACCAACACGGCAACCTACCGAACGCTATCAAAATACAGTGTAAGGAAACGGATCAGGCTACCGCCGCGTTAATTACTGATCTGAAACAGCGCGGTATGCTAGAAGATACTCTGGTAATCTGGGGAGGCGAATTCGGCCGAACCAACTATTCTCAAGGGCAATTGACAGATTCCAATTTTGGGCGTGACCACCATCCCAAATGTTTTACCCTATTTATGGCAGGGGCAGGCATTAAAAAAGGATTCACCCTTGGCGCTACTGATGATTTTGGATATAATGTAGTGCAAAACCCGGTGCATGTTCATGATTTTCAAGCCACCTTGATGCATCTACTTGGTGTCGATCACGAACGCCTCATTTTCAAATTTCAGGGCCGGCGCTACCGCCTGACCGATGTACACGGTGAAGTAGTTAAAGAAATACTTGCATAAGAAAACAACTAAAATAAAACCTATGAAACCTAATTCAAGACGCATCTTCATGAAAAAGTCAGCAACAGCAGCAGCAACCGTCATTATGCCAAGTTACTCTTTCGGCATTCTCAACTCGAAGAACAGTTCGAAAGAAATTGTTGGCCATGGTGATTTTCAGTTTACGGTAGATAAAGAATGGGGCGTTCAAGATCCCGCAAAAATTCCGGTGAACGATTGCCACGAAATGGTACTAGACAGTAAAGGACGTATTTTAATGACCACAACAGGTGCCGATAATAATAACATATTGGTCTATGACAAATCGGGCAAGGTTTTGAAATCATGGGGAACGGAATTCCCTGGAGCGCACGGACTTTCGATTATGGGTGAAGGCAGCGACCAATTTCTATTTATTACCGATCCCGACTCGCATAAAGTTTGTAAAACCACTCTTGACGGTAGGATCTTAATGACCTTAGAACGCCCGAAAGAAATTGCGGGCTACACCAGTGATGACCAGTTCAAACCCACAGAAACGGCTATTATGCCCAACGGAGATTTCTATGTGGCCGATGGTTATGGTGAAAACTACATCATACATTACAGTGCCAACGGAGAATACATGTCGCATTTTGGAGGTATGGGCGAAGGTGCGGATAAATTTAATTGTTGCCATGGCATAACATTGGATACAAGAAATGCCGCAAATCCCACTTTATTGATAACCTCTCGCGCAAGTCAAGAGTTTAAGCGTTTTTCGTTGGATGGAAAACATTTGGAAACAATTTCATTGCCAGGATGTTCAATCTGTCGCCCGGTTATACATGGAGAGAACATTTATTTCGCTGTCATCGTTACCAAAACCTGGGATACCTGGGATGGCATGCTGGCTATTCTAGATGCCAACAACAAAATTGTATCACTTCCCGGCGGAAGTGCACCGATATATACCAACGGCATACTTACCGAACCCACTTATGATGGCAAAACCTTTAGAAATCCGCACGATGTTCTTGTTGATAATGATGGTAATCTATACGTTCCACAATGGGCTTCCGATAAAACATATCCCATAAAGCTAAACCGAGTGTAAACTAGAGACCAGCCAATGAATTCATTTTTAGCTTTCGACCTTACCCATTTTATAGGTCGCTTCCACCCCCTATTCGTACATCTGCCCATAGGTTTTCTTTTGATGGCCATTCTGATGGAGTGGTACCAACGTATTAGAAAAAAAGAGAAGTTGAGCGGTCTTGTTCGCTTCGCTTGGTTACTAAGCGGAATAGGCGGTGCTTTGGCCGCTTTCTGCGGTTGGTGGCTAGGAGAAACAGGATTATACGTGGAAGGCGATTTGTTCTGGCACCGTTGGATCGGTATCGCGCTTGTGGCATTGTCCTTTTTAGGATGGTGGCTCAAAAAAAGGCCTGAAAACCACAAAAGAATCGTGCATGGTGCATTGAACGTATTAATGCTAGCCCTGATAGCTTTTGAAGGCCATTTAGGTGGAAACCTAACCCACGGCGAAGCGTATCTTTTCGAATACGCCCCAGAACCCCTGCGTAATTTGATGTTGGTTGATAAGACAGCTACGGTCGACCTATCAAAATCAGACTCCGTACTGGTCTATAACGATCTTATTAAGCCTATTTTTGAGCAAAAATGCTTTGCTTGCCATGACAACAATATACAACGAGGAGGCCTGAATATGGCGCGTATCGAAACTCTGCTAATAGGAGGCGATGAAGGCCCGGCCGTGATACCCAGCAATGTGGTCGAAAGTGAACTGTTTCGGCGTGTGACCCTTCCGCAAAAAAACCAGAAGTTCATGCCCCCGGTGGGAGACCCGTTGACCTATGACGAAATTAAGATAGTAGAATGGTGGATCGCCCAAGGTGCGGCTTTCGACATAAAAATTACCGATGTAGAAGTTACCGAGGAAATAAAACCAACCCTATTAAGACACTACGGACTGGACACCAACCCAAAACCCTACTACGAAATGGTCAGTATTACGCCATTAGATAGTATTGAAATCACCAACCTAGAAAAACTCGGATTTACCGTTAGAACCTTAGGTGCGACCAACCCCCTTTTAGATGTAAAATTTTCTGGTGAAGACCTTACCCCGGAAAAATTGAAAGGCCTAGAACCTGCCGCTAATCACATAACATGGCTATCCTTGGCGCAGACCAATATAACCGATGAAGGATTGGCCATCATCGGAAAATTCAAGAATCTTACCCGATTACAACTGGAAAAAACAGAAATAACCGACGCTGGCATATCGAATCTTACAACCTTGGAACACTTAGAGGCGCTTAACCTATATAGAACCAATGTGACCAACGCCTGTTTATCTTCCATTCAACAAATGAGAAGCTTGAAACGGTTGTATCTTTGGCAAACTAAAGTGACCGCCACAGATGCCAAAGTTCTGGAAGAAAGTAATAAGGATCTTAATGTCGTAGTTGGTCAAAGTTAAAACTTAAACAATGGCAGAGTCACATAAATGGAAAATTGACAACAGGTACCCATCCGTAGAAGATTTACGGACAAAGGCCGGTAAACGTATTCCAAAATTCGCGTTCGAGTATTTAGATGGTGGTTGTAATGAAGACGTAAACCTACATAAAAATACCTCCGAAATTAGAGAAGTTGAACTTTTGCCCTATTATCTCAGTAAGCATACCGAATCGAAAATGCAGACTGAAATTTTTGGGCATACCTATGACGCCCCTTTTGGCATCGCCCCAGTGGGCCTGCAAGGTTTAATGTGGCCGAATTCACCAGAAATTCTGGCAAAAGCCGCTTTTGAACATAATATTCCCTTTATTTTAAGTACCGTCTCAACAAGTAGCATAGAGCGAATTTCCGAAATTACAGAAGGCCATGCCTGGTTTCAACTCTACCATCCTGCCGACATGGGCGTTCGCGATGACATCTTACATCGGGCAGCGGTTGCAGAATGCCCGGTTCTAGTAATTCTTTCCGATGTACCGACCTTCGGGTATAGGCCCAGAGATATCCGTAACGGACTTGCCATGCCCCCTAGCATGTCAGTCAAGAACATAATGCAGATTTTGGGTAAACCTAACTGGGCTTTACAGACATTACGGCATGGACAACCCAATTTCGAAACGTTAAAGCCTTATATGCCAAAAAACCTGGACCTGAAACAATTGGGACAATTCATGGACCAAACCTTTTCTGGCCGCTTAAATGAAGAACGCATTAAACCCATTCGTGATCAATGGAAGGGCAAATTGGTTTTAAAGGGAGTCGCCAATGAAGCCGATGTGGAAAAGGCGATAGCACTGGGTATTGACGGCGTAATTGTTTCCAATCACGGAGGTCGACAATTGGATGCCGGAGAATCGACTATAAAACCGCTTTCCAGAATCGCAAAAGCCTACGGTAACCAGATTAAGGTCATGATGGACAGTGGTCTACGCTCAGGGCCAGATATTGCGAGAACTTTGGCAAGTGGTGCCGAGTTCACCTTTATGGGGCGGTCTTTCATGTACGGGGTTGCTGCACTCGGCGAAAAAGGGGGCGATCACACCATATCGATGCTAAAAAAACAGCTGCAACAAGTTATGGAACAGATCTGCTGTGAAGCTATAATAGATTTTCCAAAACATTTGATCTCGAAATAGAACTTGTTCAATTCAAGACAAAAAAAATCAGCTTCAAAACGAAGCTGATTTTATCATTAAACTAAATCTCTATTTTATTCTCTAATCAATGGTATACTCTCCCTTGAACCTGCGGAACTAAGGTTCAGGTAGTATACACCTTGTACTTGTCTTCCTACGTTTGAAAGTTGTAGGTCAACATCTGTGTTGGATCGGTCAACGCTGAACTGGCCTTGCTCCAATTGAACACCGAGTGCATTGGTAACACTGTAGCTAAATTGACCTGAACTACCTTCAGGAAGTCTTACCGACACTTTACCATCTGCAGCAATTGGGTTCGGAAAAGCAAAAGATGATTTACCAGAGGTTCCACTAACTGTGAAATTAATTGTCCTTATCGCAATAGTACCGCCAGTTCTATTGGCACCGGCATAGGCAGCTACAATTAATCTATAGGATCCACTAGCCAAGCTACCGGCCACATAGTTTCCATTGACATCCCCGAACAAGGCATAGGGAAAAATATTCTCGGTGGTAACCCTTGTTTGCGCACCAGATAATTCGAACCCTACACTACCAGCATTTGAAGGTACTGTAGCCCTTACATTTATGCCTTGGGTTTTTGAAGAACTAATTATTGCACCATCGGTAAGTGCCCCTATACTAGCATTGGATGAAGCATCGATCAAATCAAACGTGATCAATGAGCTAGGTGTACTGCCAGAAGCCGCCGCCGTAATATTAACCGTGGCAGACGCCACACCACCTCTATTGTCGGTTACAGTGGCCCGTATGGCATAATTACCCGCAGCGATATTTCGAATAGGATGCGGGGTATAGTTAGCTCCATCGGTATCTACCAACAAACCGTTTACGAAAATTTGATACTTCGCAATACTGCCATCACTATCACTTGCAGATAATCCAACAGAAACCGTACTTCCCACAACTACTTGCTGTCCATTGCTTAAATTGGTGAAGCTAACCGTAGGGGGAACATTTCCTGCAGTAGGGGGCGTTGGAGGGGGGGGTGGCGTTGAACCACCACTTACCGTAACATTTACGGTAGCAGATGTTGTCGCCCCACTATTGTCGGTAACAGTCGCCCTTATGGCATAACTACCTTCCCTGGCATTTGTAAGTTGAAATGGCGTATAGCTTGTACCGTCGGTATCTACCAACGCATTATTAACAAAAATTTGATGTCTAGTAATACTTCCGTCGCTATCGCTTGCCGATAGTCCAACAGAAATAGTGCTTCCAACATTAAAATTCTGTCCGCTAGTTAAATTGGAAAAACTAACGGAAGGAGGATTATTCGTAGCTGGAGGCGTAGGTGTTGTTGGAGGAGGCGTAGGCGTTGTCGGTGGCGGGGTGGTGCTTCCAGAACATGAAGTTGCGGCCCTGGTCAGGCTCTGAGCTTGAGCCGCAGTGTAACTAGATTCATTGTAAAGTACTATCCTATCAACGATATGATCTTGCGACCTTGCGGATAACTGCACATTATAATTACCGGCCGAAGCGAAACGAACATAAACTTGATGGGCATTGTGGTCACTTGTTTTGGTCTCCCAATTCCACCCTAGTGTATTTGTATAAATCTTGAACCAACCGCCAGAGGTGGCGCCAGCGGCAACAGGTGACTTACCTGAACCGCCTGGATATACCCTACGAGATCCGCTCTGACCATAAAAATCGGCCCCGTTGATCTTTAACCAAGAGTCGTTGTGCTCTGTTGTTGCAGGTTCAGGACCAGTACTGATCTTGCCGATCTGGTTTCGCCAAATGACCCTGTAGGTACCTGGGGTATTCACCTTTAAAATATAGGTGATTACCGAAGTGCCAGGTGAATTGAACTGGTTACTTCCAGCGTAATAAAGCGCAGCGCCTCCTGAGGCTCCAGAAATTGAGCGCCGGCTCCATCCTCCAGAAAGTTTGGAATCGGCCTCTACGATAGCAATTCCGTTTCTTTCTTCAAAATCGGCATTACATGACTGCGCATACAGTTGATTAAAGTAAAGGATGTTAGCAAATAAAAAAAGCGTAATTTTTAATCTCATAGTTACATGGTTTTGTGGAGTTAATACTATTTTTCATAAAATGATTTGTTACTGACACATTATTAACAAGAATGTATTGGTGCCAAAAACAAATCATTGCAAATCTAAGGTTGACATTTAAACAGCTCTTAAAGAGAAAGTTAAATCATTTAAGATTTTATACGATGAAAGTACCATTTTAGACTATGAACTACCTAAAAAAAGTAAAATGATCGATGAACGGTTAGATAATTTAATAAAAATTTCAGAAACATGCGAAGGTTTGCCAAAAACCAGGGTGGTTTAAAATAGCATCGAGAACCAAAAAAAAGAATAGCAATTGATATGGTTTCATAAATCCAATTAATCTGAAAATGAATCGACAAAAGTCCCTAATTTACAAAACCAAAAAAGCCCCCGATTTCACGGAGGCCTTGATTTTACTAAGTGGGCACTACTGGGTTCGAACCAGTGACCCCCTGCTTGTAAGGCAGGTATTTTTTGGTTTTATATGATTAAAAAACACCTATTAACAGGGGTTTCAAGAGGAATTTCGTATATTTAAGGGTATTTAAAACCATATTAATTCAACTTCTGCGTGCAAACTGCGTGCAAATATCCTCAAATCGAATGGCAACATTTATAAGACTTTCTCTAGATACCCGTCGTAAAAGTACTAAAAAATATCCGCTCATCTTCAGGCTGAGCCATAATCGGAAAAGCACAAGTATTGCCACAGGGCATCATATCGAGGTTTCAGATTGGGACGCCAGCAAACAAAAAATAAGGTCATCCTTTAAAGGCTCTGATTCCCCCGCTAGACTCAACAATCTAATTCAGAAAAAGATGGCGCATATGGTCGACATCCTTACTAAATTGGAAGATAATGGAAAACTAAAGTATATGAGTGTTTCCGAAGTTCGGAACCACATCACGCAATCGGAAAATAGGGTTTCGTTCTTCAGCTTCACAGAGGAACAGATTAAAGACATGAAACTCTCAAAACGTATAGGTAATGCTAGGGTATACCAGCACACACTAAACGCAGTGAAGAA
>JBHJNU010000096.1:0-50458 GCA_050330515.1 Flavobacteriaceae bacterium
CTTGATTTTTTCTTGGAGAAAGTTAGGCGCATCAACAGTTATTACCAAGCTTTGATATCATCATTCAGTATCATGATAAAGGGGATGGAGCGGGAACAGTTTTTACAGTACCGAATGGCGTTGTTGCCAGCAAGTGGTTTTCAATCGGTGCAGTACCGAATGATCGAGATCTATGCTACACCCCTTGAAAACTTGGTACACCATACGGATCGTGGCCGATTTACATCGGAAGATAGTATAGATGATCTTTACGAGCGCATTTATTGGAAGAAAGGGGCTACGGATATCACTTCAGGTGAAAAAACCTTGACATTGAAACAATTTGAATATCGGTATACCCCGCGCTTGATACGCATTGCAAATCAAGTGAAAAACGGAACTATTTGCGATAAGTATCTTCAACTGGGAAGCGAAAAACGAGATAATAAAGAACTGATCAATGCGTTAAAGACATTAGACCTGAACGCGAACGTAAACTGGCCATTGATGCACATGGGGTCAGCCCATCGCTATCTCGCTAAAGACAAGGAGCAGATAGGTGCCACAGGAGGAACCAACTGGAAAGAATATCTTCCTCCAAGTTTTCAAAAGGTCATCTTTTTTCCTGACCTTTATACAAAAGAAGAGTTAAATAATTGGGGCAAGCAGTGGGTAGACCATATCTTTAATCCTGATAACGTATTGAAAAAATAATGAAGAAATTCTGGGGCGCAATTTTATTGATAACCATACTGGTTTCCTGTAATGACGATCAGGCCATAAAGGAAACAGAAACCAATCAAGAAATAGGGAAGGTCGAGAGTCTTGAAAAACCGGTTATCAAGTATGGGTTCAATCTTGACGAGTTCACCGTGCAGCAAGATACGATACGAAACGGGGACAGTTTTGGCGAGTTGATGATCAGAAATATGGTCGACTATCCTAAGATCGCTAAGGTTTCAAATGACTTCAAAGATACTTTTGATGTTCGTAGAATACGAGCTGGAAAGCCCTATACCATATTAAAATCTAAAGATACCCTAGAGGCCGCACAGGTATTCATCTATGAGAACGACGCCATCAATTATACCGTAGTCGATTTCAGGGATAGTGTCTCGGCCTATACCAAGAGAAAAAAAGTGAAGTATGTTGAGCGTGAAGCCTCAGGGATAATTGAAACCTCGCTTTCAGAAGCGATCCTTGCCCAAGGCATCGATTATAAGGTAACGAACAACCTTTCTGAAATTTATGCCTGGACCATTGATTTCTTCAGGCTACAAAAAGGGGATAAGTTCAAGGTAATTTATAAGGAAATGTTCATCAATGATTCGATCTATGCAGGTGCCCTGCCTATTGAGGCCGCTTATTTTGAACATAACGGCAGGCCTATTTACGCCTTCGGGTACCAAAAAGATTCGTTATCAACCCAGTTCGATTATTATGACGAGGCCGCCGAAAACCTACGACGGGCCTTTTTAAAGGCTCCAGTGCAGTTTAGCCGTATTTCATCGCGCTATAATCTGAACAGAAGGATCGCCTTTTACGGCAACAAGGTTCGCGCCCACAAAGGCACCGATTATGCTGCACCCTTGGGCACCCCCATTTTGGCCACTGCCGATGGTACGGTGACTGAGTCTACCCGAAAAGGGGGTAACGGCAAATACGTGAAGATCCGTCATAATGGTACCTATTCCACACAGTACCTTCATATGAGCAAGCAGAACGTGAAAGCAGGTCAATCGGTGCGTCAAGGTGATGTAATCGGATGGATCGGTATGACAGGCAACACCAGTGGCCCCCATGTATGTTATCGTTTTTGGAAGAATGGGTCGCAGGTGGATCCACTTCGTGAAGAACTTCCGATGTCAGAACCTTTGGCCGAAGCTTTACAGGGCGACTATTTTGTACACATCGAACCTGTAAAAGATCAATTGGATTGTATGCTGTATCCTGAAACACTCACCGAAGAGGAAGAAGACCTGGTCTTACACAATCAATAATACCTAAGTTGCATTTTTATCCCGCTTCCTAATATATCGGTATATTGGTTACTTTTGCGACGATGTTTCTTAGAAACGCAATGGACAACCAGAAATTCTAGAATCAAAAATGGCCCTACAGAATATAGACCCGACCACTACCCAAGCATGGCGCAAGCTTCAAGATCATTATAAAGCGTCGAAGAATATCCACTTAAAAGAACTCTTTGCCAATGACCCAGAAAGAGCGGGACGTTTTACGTTAAAATGGAAGGATTTTTTGGTAGATTTCTCCAAGAATAATATAACCGACGAAACACTTGGCTTGCTGCTTCAATTGGCCGAAGAGGCGAAATTGAAGAATGCCATAGCACAATACTTTGGCGGGGAAACTATAAACCAAACCGAAGGCCGTGCCGTACTTCATACCGCCTTACGGGCAAAAGAGTCAGAAACCATTATGGTTGATGGCGAAAATGTAGTTCGCGAAGTTTACAAGGTTAAAGAACATATCAGAACATTTACCCAAGCGATAGTATCCGGCAGTAAAAAAGGGTATACCGGTAAGGCGTTTACCGATATTGTCAATATCGGTATAGGTGGATCAGATCTTGGCCCGGCGATGGTAACGGAGGCCTTGAAGTTCTACAAGAACCATCTAAAACTTCACTTTGTAAGTAATGTTGATGGTGACCATGTACAAGAGGTTATCAAAGCCCTAGATCCTGAAACGACCCTTTTTGTGGTGGTGTCCAAGACATTTACTACACAAGAGACCCTAAGTAACGCCCTGACCATTAAAAAATGGTTTTTACAAAGCGCTAAGCAAGAAGATATTGCCAAGCACTTTGCGGCCGTCTCAACCAACTCCAAAGCTATTTCAGATTTTGGGATCGATCACGAAAACGTCTTCCCCATGTGGGATTGGGTCGGAGGTCGATTTTCATTATGGAGCGCCGTCGGACTCTCTATTTCCCTGGCAGTAGGTTTTGAAAATTTTGATGCACTACTCATGGGGGCCAATGAAATGGATGGGCATTTCAAGACTGCCGATCTTGATAAGAACATTCCGGTAGTTCTGGCGCTTTTAAGCGTATGGTACAATAATTTTTATGGTGCCGAGACCGAAGCTATCATTCCCTATACCCAGTATTTGAGTCGTTTTGCGGCCTATTTGCAACAAGGAATTATGGAGAGCAACGGTAAAAGCGTCGATCGTAATGGCGAACCCGTCAGCTACCAAACCGGGACCATCATTTGGGGGGAGCCCGGTACGAACTCTCAACATGCCTTTTTTCAATTGATTCACCAGGGTACAAAGTTGATTCCGGCAGATTTTATTGGCTTTAAACACTCGCTCTACGGTGATACAGACCACCATACTAAGTTAATGGCCAACTTTTTTGCCCAGACAGAGGCCTTGATGAACGGAAAAACTTCGGCCGAGGTGAGCTCAGAACTAACGGCCAAGAATATGCCCGAAGATGAGCTAAAAAAATTACTCCCCTTTAAGGTTTTTGAGGGCAATAGACCCACCAATACCTTGCTGATCGATAAACTTACCCCCAAAAGTCTCGGGGCTTTGATAGCCCTCTACGAACATAAGATTTTTGTGCAAGGCGTCATCTGGAATATCTTCAGTTATGATCAATGGGGCGTAGAACTGGGCAAGCAGTTGGCGGGCACTATTTTAAAGGACATCACTAGTTTCGAAATTGCTGATCATGATGCCTCCACGTTGCAGCTTTTGCAAAAATTTAAGAGTTCGAAATAGAAGTCTTTAATATTTATAATAATCTCTCAATACATTCATTATCAGCCCTTTTTAGGACTTTTTTCTTATACTTTTGCAAAAGTTTATTTAACGTTCACTTAACGCTGCTGGTGTTATAATACATGACTTTTGCAGCAAACTCTAAAACACAAGAAAATGAAAAAGATGTACTTAGCACTTGTGGCCCTATTCTTGGCTGCAACTGCTTTTTCCCAAGGGGTTACGACCTCTAGTATGCAGGGTACAGTTTCCGATGAATCCGGAGAACCATTGTTTGGGGCCAACATTGTGGCCACCCATACCCCTTCCGGAACGGTCTATGGGGCCATTTCCAATGAAGATGGGCGATTTTATTTACCTAACCTAAGAGTTGGCGGACCCTATAATGTTGCAATCACTTATGTAGGTTTTCAAGACAGGACTTTTGAGGGCATTACCTTGGGTCTTGGCCAAAGCTACAACCTAAAGGCCACCCTTTCCGAAGGAATGGAACTGGATGAAGTGGTGGTCACATCCCAAAGGGGAGAAATCATTGACCCGGACCGTACAGGGGCTTCCGTAAACCTTTCCAGGGATAGAATAGACGCCTTGCCAACAATTAGTAGAAGCATTGAGGATTTTACCAGGCTAACACCGCAGTCTAGCGGCAATTCTTTCGCAGGTACTTCTAGCCGTTTCAACAATTACACCATTGACGGCAACATTTATAACAACAACTTTGGTTTGGGTACGGGGCAATTTGCGGGCGGTAACCCCATTTCCTTGGACGCCATTGAGGAGGTGCAGGTGAATTTGGCGCCCTATGATGTTCGGCTATCTGGCTTTACCGGTGCCTCCGTAAATGCGGTGACCAAATCCGGGACCAATGAGTTCAGGGGATCGGTCTATTATTTCCTGAGGAATGATCAAATGCAGGGAGATAAACTTCGAAATATTGAATTGGAACTTGGGGATGCGCAAAATGACATTAAGGGGATCAGCCTTGGCGGCCCCATCATCAAGGACAAGCTCTTTTTCTTTGTGAGTTATGAAGAAGAAGCAGAGGCTGTCCCTGGGTTTCAAAGAAGGGCCCTTCGACCAGGTTTGGTGCCTGATGGGCAAACAATCTCAAGGGTACCTGCATCCGAACTGGATTTTATACAAGAAAGCATGCGTAATCTCTATGGTTACGAGACTGGTCCTTATGAAAATTACCCTTTTGCCTCTGAACAGACAAGATTCAATGCCAGGTTGGATTATAACCTCAACCAAAACAACAAGTTCTCTTTGAGATACAATCGATATGAATCTTCTGCGGATGTACGTATTAATGGTAACTCCAACCGCTTCTTGGCGACGAGATATAGAAATGCGGACAGACAGGGTGTTGAGGCCATCACCTTTGCCAATGCCAACTATACCAACGATCGTTTGGTAGAGTCCTTGGTCGGGGAATGGAACGCCAAGGTGGCGGACAACATGAGCAACCAGTTGAACATTGGCTATACCGCTATTCGTGACCCCAAGAGGGGCATTCCCGGAGGGCAGGCTTTCCCTTTCATCGAGGTATTGGAACCGGACCCCTCTGGCAACCTGCTCTATTACACGGCCTTGGGTAATGAATTGTTTTCTGTAGGAAACCTTTTGGAGAACAATGTCTTTAATGTGACCAATAATTTTTCCATCTATTCCGGGAAACATACCTATACCCTAGGGGCCAACTTGGAGCTTATGAACTTCAAGAATGCCTTTAACCCCGTATTCAACGGCTTCTACAGGTTTACCAGTTATGACAGTTTTGTGGAGACCATTATTAACCGTACCCTCGGAGCTTACCCGGACGCCTTTGCCAAGAGTTTTGCATTGGACGGATCTACCACCCCACCTGTGGATGAGACCAACTTTGGCCAATTTGGGTTGTATTTTCAAGATGAATACCAAGTGAACGACAATCTTAAGATTACAGGGGGGCTAAGGGTAGATTTTCCATTTTACTCTACCGGTATTCCCAGCAATACCCTGCTAGATAATTTAAACAAGACGTTTACTGATAGTGATGGCAATTCCTTTACCCCAGACGTGAGCCAGTTCCCCAAAGTAAGACCTTTATGGTCTCCTAGGGTAGGTTTCAACTGGGATGTAAACGGGGAAGGCAAGACACAGGTTCGTGGTGGCACGGGAATCTTCTCTGGCCGTATACCCTTTGTATGGTTGAGTAATCAAGTGAATGGTTCCGGTGTTGTACGCGGGGGCCTTGGATTTGAAGGTCAGGATGCCATAGACTTTTTGGGCCCCAACTATCAGTTTAACCCAGATGTTACCTTTGGCAACCCCGCCAATCCAAGCCAAACGCTTTCCAACGAGTTGAACTTGACCGATCCGAAGTTCAAATTGCCCCAAGTATGGCGCACAAATATAGGGGTAGATCAACAATTGCCCTGGGGTATCACAGGTACCATGGACTTTATATATTCCAGGGATGTCTCTACGCCAATTGTCTACAATCCCGTGTTGCGTGAGGCAGACGGTAATTTGGCTGGCCCCGACCAACGGCCCTATTGGGACGGAGGCTACTCGAACGATGATGATTTCCGTAACGTTTTCTACTTGACCAATGCTTCGGAAAAGGCCTTCTCCTATTCCTTGACCGCCCAAATGCAAAAGCAGTTTGACAATGGCTTCTTTGCCAGTATAGCCTATACCGCTTCAAGGGCCAGGGATTTGGATACCGGCGGGGGATCGCAGGCAGGTTCTTTGTGGCAGGCTCAAGTGCAAGAGGACAGGAACGATCCGGAACTGGGCTTTGCACGTTTTGACCAACCCAACCGTTTCATTGCCAACTTGGCCTACCAAAAAGGGGGCACCACCATCAGTGTCCTTTGGGACGGGGGCGAAAACGGAAGGTATAGCTATACCTATTCCGGAAACTTCGGGGACAATTCAGACCGATTGATGTATGTGCCCAATGATGCATCTGAGCTCAATTTCCAAGAGTATACCTTAAATGGTCAAGTCATTACGGAGCAAAGACAGATCGATTTGTTGAACGCCTATATAGACCGTGACGAATATTTGAGTGATAAGCGTGGGGAAGTGACCGAGAGAAATGGCGCCAAATTGCCATGGGTAAACCGATATGATATGAGAATTACCCAAGATATTGATTTGACCAAGAATGGTAAAAACAGAATACAGTTCTCCATGGATTTCTTGAACATAGGCAATATGTTCAATTCCGACTGGGGCGTAAGACAGACCTTCTTGCAAAGGAACATCCTGAACTACCGAGGTAGAAATGATTCAAATGAGCCTATTTACAGGTTCAATACCGTGGGCGGCACCTCTGATTTCCCATCGGAAAGCTTCAGGGTTCGGAACAATTTGTTAGATGCCTGGAGACTTCAAGTGGGCGTCAGATATCTGTTCAACTAAGATTTTTCAATGTTTAAATAAAGCCCTGCTGAAAGCAGGGCTTTTTTATGCCAAACATTTTGTATTTTACCATCCTAAAACGAACACCTATGGAAATTCTGCAGAACATACATTCTTATCTGGCATATGTGGTACTTGCCATACTCATTGTTGCCGTGGTCAACGCGATCATCGGCTTAATGGGCAACAAGATGTTCACCCTTGAAAAAGATTACCGGATAAGTCTATTTGCCTTGATTCTATCACATATACAGTTGGTTTTGGGCCTGGCCCTCTATGTTGTATCGGCAAACGGCCTTAATGCCGTGCAAGAGTTGGGTATGGGGGGTATGAACTCGGCCGCCCGTTTATTGGCCGTTGAACACCCTTTAATAAACATCGTAGCCATTGTATTGATCACTATTGGATGGTCGCGGCATAAAAAATTTATGGAAGGGGCTAAAAAGTTTAAAAGTATCGCCATATTCTATGGTCTAGGGTTGGTATTGATCTTAAGCCGCATCCCCTGGGGGCAATGGTTCAATTAACCTCTTAAAATAAGCGCATTACATACCGTTTGGCGAAATGAAAAACGAAATAAAATTCAGGAAACAACAATAAACCATTACTGCAACACAATGAAAAAAATAGTAGCATTCGTATTGATTTTGGCCCCCCTATTGGTTTTGGCCCAAGAGCCCAAATCGCTTTTTAATGGTGAAAATTTAGAGGGATGGACCATTTATGGCACCGAAAAATGGTACGTTGAAGACGGCCTGCTGGTATGCGAGAGCGGCCCTGACAAAGGTTATGGGTATTTGGGTACCAATGAACCCTATAAAAATTTTGAACTTACCGTTGATTTTATGCAAGAGGCGAACGGTAATAGCGGTATTTTCATCAGGTCAACGATCGACGGCACCAAAATAAGTGGCTGGCAGGTTGAGGTCGCCCCACCGGGCAATGATACCGGCGGGGTGTACGAATCTTACGGCAGAGGCTGGTTGATCAAGCCAGATCCTGAAAAAGATAAGGCGCTTAAAATGGGCGAGTGGAATACCATGAAGATCAGGGTAGAAGGCGACCATTTGATCTCATGGCTCAATGGGGTAAAAATGGTTGATTTCTCCGATGAAAAAATAGGTGCCGGCAACGGTTCAGTTGCACTTCAGATCCATGATGGCGGGGGCATTAAAGTGAGATGGCGCAATCTTCAGATTACGGAACTTTAAATGACCTAGCGCAGTGGCGAGGGGCCAAGACACCTCTGATCTCTAAAATTTAGCTCATCAAATAAATAATCACGGTCAGTATTTAGTGACCTTGCACACATTAATTGGGGGCTGCAGAAGACTTGATCAAATAAATATACACCGGAAAATGATCACTATAGCCCCCAACATAACTGCCACCCGCGTAAGTACGAAGCGGATAACCTTTATAAGGGCCAGTATCATCGGATAAGTAGGGCGGGTTGAAAACTCCAGCTTTCCAAAAACTGTGGTTATTCATATTGTTGCCCACCAAATTTCGGGTCATATATAGTTGGTCAAAAAGATTCCATTTGTCGCGATAGGCCAATGAACCTACGCCCTTTTTGAATAGTTTTTCCATAGGGTTGAAAAGGTCTTTTTCTGTTAGATCTTTTTCCTTTCCTTTTGTCTTAAGAACTTGCTTGAAACTGGCATTGGTAGGGTCATCGTTAAAATCGCCCATGCTGATGATCTTGGCGTTTGAATTTAATTTCGTTAGCGAGTCGATAATCTGTTTATTAAGTTTTGCGGCAACAATTCTATTCGGGTTACTTTTAGCCTCTCCACCACTTCTCGATGGCCAATGGTTCACAATGAAGTGAAATTCCTCCTCGTCCATAAATCCGCCAACGACCAACTGATCGCGAGAATAAGTGCGAAAACCGTCTTCATTGAAAAGCAATAAGCGATGGCTTTTGAAGGTATTCGGTATAAATGCTGATTTTTTGTAAAGCAATGCCACATCAATGCCACGTTGGTCGGGCGAATCAAAATGTACAATACCGTAATCTTTATCTGCCAAGTTGGGGTGATTGACAAGATCTTCTACCACCCCCTGGTTTTCGACTTCGCAGAGTCCGATAATATCAGGGGAGGTCTGGGTTACATCGGCACCAATTTCAGAAAGTACCTTAGAAATGTTAGATACTTTTCTACGGTAGCGGACTTGCGTCCAGTTATCTTTACCTTGGGGAGTACGATCGTCATCAAATGTCAGCGAATCATTTTCGGTATCGAAAAGGTTTTCTACATTATAGAATGCAACGCTGCGAATCTTGTAAGTTTTCTTTTCTTGAGTTATTCCTGAAAAGGTAAATAGCAGTAATATAATAAGTATGTTCAATCGCATCTTATAAGTATAGAGGGTGGTATCAGGTCGAAAATACGTTAAAATTAGAAGAATATTCGCTATTCTAAATAGGTTTCTTAATATATTGTAGGTCAGTTTTATAGGAACGCTAACCGACCCGAATGCGCTTTACAGTACGATTATTCCTTTGGCTTTTTCAGCCCTTTATGATCAATGCTCAAGAGAACCATTTTCTTTCTGGCAAAATTCTGAACAATCAATCTAAAGAACCACTAGCTCATGTTCGGGTTGCTTTTGAAGAAAGTCAACTTTTGGGCCAAACCGATGTCAACGGATTTTTCAAGCTTCCAATAGACGGAGAAGGTGAGGTTATCCTCACTATTTCCGTAGTTGATTTTGTTACCAAACGAATTCCCATTTCCCTAGAAAATCAGTCCCTTGATTTGGGCATCCTTTACCTAGAACCCGACGTTTTGGTAGAACAGACCGATAATTTAATATCATTGACCGATGCCGAACTATTTGATGATCAGGTTAGTTCCAATGCCTCAGGATTACTTCAGGCAACGCGAGATATTTTTCTAAACCGTGCTGCTTTTGATTTCGGGCAGGCTTTTTTCAGGGTTCGCGGCTATGATGCCCAAAACGGTAAAGTCTTGCTCAATGGCATACCGATGAATAAATTTTTTGATGGTCGTCCGCAGTGGAACAATTGGGGCGGACTTAACGACGCTACCCGTAACCAACAGTTCACCCATGGCCTACAACCCTCGGAGTATAATTTTGGAGGAATTCTAGGTACGACCAACATCGATACAAGGCCTTCTGGTCTGAGGCCTGGCACACGCTTGTCGTCTTCTGCTTCCAACCGTACCTACACCGGGCGATTGATGGTTACCCATTCTTCCGGTCTTCAAAAAAATAGATTGGCCTACAGTATTTCCGCTTCTCGAAGATGGGCGAAAGAAGGTTATGTCGATGGTAGCTTGTACGATGCTTTTTCGGTATTCGGGGCAGTGGAATATCGCCTGAACCAAGATAACAGCATTAATTTTACAGGGATCTTAGCATCTAACCGCCGGGGGCGTTCCTCCGCAATTACCGAAGAGGTTTTTCATTTGATGGGCAATCGCTACAATCCGTTTTGGGGTGAGCAGAACGGGAAGATCAGAAATTCTCGCGAGCGTACAATAGCCGAACCGATCTTGATGTTGAATCACTTTTACCAATCTGAAAAATTCAAGCTTAATACCGGGGCTTCCTATCAATTTGGCACCAACTCAAGGAGTCGTCTAGGGTATTACAACGCCCCAAATCCAGATCCAACGTATTTCCGTTACCTCCCCAGTTTTTATATCAATAGTCCGATAGGTGCGAACTTTATCAGTGCAAATACGGCCAGAGAGGGTTTTCTTGACAACCCTCAGTTGCGTTGGACGGATGTTTATAAAGCCAACGCATCGGAGACCCAAAATGGGAAGGCCGCCTACCTGTTCTATGATGACATCACTAAAGACCGACAGATAACCGTTAACACTATCGGAAACCTTGCCCTGCCCCATGCGCTCAAACTCGACTTCGGATTGACCTATCGCCAGTTAAGCTCGCAGAATTACGCCAAGATAGATGATTTGTTGGGCGCTCGTTTCCATGAAGATATAGACCCGTTTTCAGATACCTTGAACGACCTCAATGGCGAAACGAACAAAGGGCAAGACGCTGTTTTCAATTACAATTATGAGCTCAGCGCGACGCAGTTCGATGGCTTTGCACAGGTTAGGTACGGGGCAAAAAAATATGAGGCATTTGCCGCATTGAATTACGCAACGAGCAGTTATAAGCGTATGGGATTTTTTCTAAATCAACGTTTTTTAAATAACTCATTGGGTAACAGTGAAACGCTGAGGTTTTCAAATTATGGTCTCAAAGGTGGACTTACCTATAAATTCAACGGAAGGCATGTTGTCATTTTGAACGGGGTATATTTGAATCAGCCCCCTGCGCTTCAGAATATTTTTATCAATCCAAGGGAGAACAATCAGATAGTACCCGAGATACACAGTGAAAAAATTACCGCTACCGATATAAATTATTATTTGCGGTTACCGAAGCTAACAGGAAGAATAACCGGCTTTTACACACGCTTTCAAGATGCGACCGATATCAATTTCTTTTTTGTGGATGCTGGTGTGGGTTCTGATTTTGTGCAAGAAGTAGTTACCGATCTTGACAAGCTGCATCTGGGTACAGAGATCGGTTTGGAATATCAGGTTTCATCAACCGTTCAATTATCGGCCGTTGCGGCTATTGGCAAGTATGTGTATGCCAGTAATCCTTCGATTGCGATCAATTTTGATACTGCAGGTGCCGTCGAAGATTTGATCAATCCAGATGGAAATATTGATCTGGGGGTGGCAAATATCAAAGGGTATAAATTGGCCCAGGGGCCACAACAGGCCTTTGCCTTCGGTATCAATTACCGTGATCCCAAATACTGGTGGGTTGGCGGTACGGCCAATTATTTGGCCAATAATTTTGCAAGTATTTCTAAGATTACAAGAACTCCCAGTTTTTACCTCGATCCTGAAACGGGGCGATCTTTTCCTGAAGCGACAGAAGAAAATGTGAATAAATTACTGGCCCAGAATGCTATGGACGATTTTTATTTGCTCAATCTCGTCGGCGGAAAATCATGGCTAAAAAAGGGGAAGTACATCAGCATTTTCGCCAGTATCAATAATGTATTCGATACCGTAATTAGAACGGGCGGTTTCGAGCAAAGTAGAAACGGAAATTTCGGACAGTTACAACAAGATAATCTCAGCGGTACCCCATCGTTCGCGGCAAAATACTGGTATGGCTATGGGCGCACCTATTTTTTAAACGTGGCCTATAGCTTTTAAGGTAAATGAAGTAAAAAAGGTAGAGAAGCCGAACAAACTTTCTCAAGCGCCTAATAAAAGAAGCTTCTGAGGTGGGCAGGAACATAAAAAGATGAAAAAGTGAAAGAAATTATAAGGGGCATAATGGTAGCCCTATTCGTAACGGTATTATTGGCATGTGTCGATGACCGCAACTTCGACCCACCGGAGTTCAACTGTGATGCTACGCTTGTTGCAAACACCTCTTATGCTGAAGTAAAGAGTCTTTATGTTGACCAAACTTTCCAAATACAGGAAGATTTGATGATCGAAGGCTATGTCATATCATCCGATGTAGCGGGCAACTTTTTCAGTGTTCTACATTTTCAAGACAGGCCGATACATCCGACCGAAGGTTTTCAAATGGAAATCGATGTTCGTGATGCACATTTATTTTATCCCATAGGAAGCAAGATTTACATCAAATTAAAAGGATTGTATTTGGGCAGAAGTAAAGATGTTTTCAAAATTGGAGGAGTTTTTACTTCGTTTGGAAATGAATCGGTAGGGCGGCTGCCAGCCGCGGTGGTAGATCAACATATTTTTGTTTCGTGCGAGCCGCTGTTAAGCATACGGCCGACGGTGCTTTTTTTGGATCAACTCAGTGCCGGCCATACCAATACGTTGGTGCAGTTTTCCGATATGGAAATTTTAGAGGAAGATTTGGGTCAACCGTACGCTACAGCACGTGAAGAGACTGAACGTATCTTGACCGATTGTAACGACAACGAAATTGTTTTATTGAACAGTGGCTTCGCCGATTTTCAGGCCGAACCGCTTCCCGAAGGAAACGGAACGATAACAGGGGTCTTGCTACGGGAAAATAATAAATTTCAACTTGCTATAAGAAGCTTGGCTGATATAGCCTTTGTAAATGAACGCTGCGAAGATTTGGTTGATGAATTTACCTCGATCAATATTTTTATTTCAGAATTGGCGGATCCTGATAACAATGCAGGGGCACGTTTTGTAGAACTCTATAATGCTGCCGACGAACCTCTATCATTAAAGGGCTGGCGATTACTACGTTACACCAATGATAATACAGAAGTAAGTGCTAGTATTGATCTTTCCGGCCTTTCGATAGGTGTACAGAGCACGCTGGTCATTTCACCCAATGCGGCAGAATTTGAAAGAGTGTATGGTTTTGCGCCTGATTTAGGGGTAGGTACGAACAGTGCTGCCGATTCTAACGGCGACGATAATCTTGTACTCATTGATCCGTTCGGAACGGTAATCGATGTTTTCGGTGTTATCGGGGTAGATGGTTCGGGCACGAACCACGAGTTTGAAGATGGTAGAGCGGTAAGAAATTCGGGGATAATCCGAGGCAACCCTATCTATACCTTCAGTGAATGGACGGTGTATAACGATACAGGTGGTGCGGGTACCATTGAACAAGTGCAGGTTGCACCTGATGATTTTAACCCAAAAGTAAGAAATTGAGAAGCATTTAAAATGAAGCCTGTAGTGCTTGCCATCCTAAAATGGCAGAAGCCCCTTTCTTGTAGGCATCATACGTGTGGTATACTACTCTTTTCCGCATATCGAGAACAACAGGCCATTTGATATCGTCCCATCCTTGCCCCAATAATTTGTTGATGCCGGTTTCTACCATCTCTTTTGAGACTGCCCCCATGATGTGAACGTTGGTATCCGACGCAATGGATGCGAGCCCGATATAGAAATCGGCATGCCGCCCGGTAAAGGAACATTTCGGACCTGTACTTATCTCAATATCAGATAAATTTAGGGTGGGCTCAACGTTTTTGGATAAAACGGTATCGTTATGGCTGGTTAGTTTCATTCTATGAATTTACACCTATTTTTGTAGTAGTCGCGATACAGTATCGCGTGAATTATCAACTTTTTATTAACCAAGTCAAGGTTTTGTAGGAAATCATTAATACCAAAAACCACTTTCCTAGCTTTACGCAGGCAGCCCTTTCTTATCCTACAAATTAGATTGATTCAATAGGAATCAATGTTTTACAAACAGGATGATTTGATATCAATAAAACCTATCATTTAATAATATTTTAATATTACCTATCTATGGCTTTCGTCGTTGTTTTCGTACTTTTAAGCTTTGGACGTTAACCGCTATTTGCAACTTTGCAAAGCTTATAAATAATAGATAATGGATACAAAAAATGAAATGAACTCGAACGGTCATACATTCGATATGAATGATCCGAGCAAATGCCCTTATTTGGGGGGTACCATGAAACAAACCGCAGGAGGGGGCACTACAAACCAAGATTGGTGGCCAAACCAATTAAGGCTAAACGTGTTGCGTCAAAATTCGGCGTTGACCAACCCAATGGATGAAGATTTCAACTATGCTGAAGAATTCAAGTCGTTAGACCTGGCAGCGGTAAAGAAAGATATTGTAACGGCCTTAACCACCTCTCAAGATTGGTGGCCTGCAGACTACGGTCATTATGGTCCGTTTATGATCCGTATGGCATGGCACAGTGCCGGTACGTACCGCATTGGCGATGGTCGCGGGGGTTCCAGTTCCGGTTCGCAACGTTTTGCGCCATTGAACAGCTGGCCCGATAACGGTAACCTAGATAAGGCACGTTTGCTTTTATGGCCCATAAAAATTAAATATGGCAAGAAACTTTCGTGGGCAGACCTTATGATCCTTGCGGGTAACTGCGCATTAGAATCCATGGGCTTTAAAACCTTCGGGTTTGCCGGTGGCCGTGAAGATATTTGGCAACCAGAAGAAGATATATACTGGGGTTCTGAAAAAGAATGGATGGGCAACCAAGAGCGCTTTTCCGATGGGGAGTATGAGCTTGAAGCAAACTTGGGAGCATCGCACATGGGTCTTATTTATGTAAACCCTGAAGGTCCTAACGGCAAACCGAATCCGATGGGTACCGCCAAATTGATACGTGAAACCTTCGGCCGTATGGCAATGAACGATGAAGAAACCGTTGCACTTACCGCAGGGGGTCACACCTTCGGTAAAGCACATGGGGCGGCCGACCCGAATGAGTATGTTGGTCCGGAACCAGCAGGTGCAAGTATCGTAGAGCAAAGCATGGGATGGAAGAATTCCTATAAATCCGGTGTACTTGATGATGCCATTACAAGTGGTATTGAAGGCGCCTGGACCCCAAACCCAACAAAATGGGACCACGATTACTTCAATGTTCTTTTGGGATATGATTGGGAGTTGACGAAAAGTCCGGCCGGGGCAAACCAGTGGCGACCTACCGCTGCATCTCATGCCAGACAGGCACCACGCGCAGGAAATGCCACTCAGATGCAAGATTTGATGATGACAGATGCCGATATGGCGATGAAAGTAGACCCAAAGTACCTTGAAATCTCCAAAAGGTTTCAAGCCAACCCCGCGGAATTCGAAGATGCCTTTGCCCGCGCCTGGTTCAAATTGACCCATAGAGATATGGGCCCGATTCAGCGTTATTTAGGGCCAGAGGTACCCAAAGAAGTGTTGATCTGGCAAGATCCCGTACCGGCCGTTGATCATGAACTGGTGAATGATACTGACGTGCTCGAGTTGAAAAAACGACTTTTGGCCTCGGGGCTATCTATTTCTCAACTAGTTACCACTGCTTGGGCATCGGCATCTACCTATCGTGATTCTGATAAGAGGGGCGGTGCAAATGGCGCCCGAATTAGATTGGCACCTCAAAAGAATTGGGAAGTTAACAACCCTGCGGAATTATCTAAAGTGTTGGTGGTTTTAGAGGGAATCCAAAAAGAATTCAACGATGCCCAGTCAGGAAACAAAAAAGTTTCATTAGCTGATCTGATAGTTCTGGGTGGAAGTGCGGGTATCGAAGAGGCGGCAAGAAACGCGGGTCATGATATTACCGTGCCATTTACTGCCGGTCGGACCGATGCAGCTCAAGAACAGACCGATGTTGAATCATTTATGGCGCTTCAGCCTGCAGCTGATGGTTTCAGGAACTATAAAAATTCAGATTACAAGACATCTGCCGAGGCACTATTGGTAGACCGTGCCCAGTTATTGAAGCTAACAGCGCCTGAAATGACCGTACTGGTGGGCGGAATGCGCGTTCTCGACACGAATTTCGACAAATCTAGACACGGGGTATTTACCGATCGTCGTGAAGTTTTGACAAATGACTTCTTCGTTAATTTGCTTGATCTGAGTGTAAAATGGGAAGATGCTTCGGCAGATGAAACCGTTTTTGCCGGCCGCGACCGTAAATCAGGAACAATGAAGTGGACAGGCACGCGTGCTGATCTCATATTCGGTTCGAATACAGAGTTACGAGCGTATGCCGAGGTATATGCATGTGCCGATTCTGACAAAAAGTTCATTAAAGATTTCGTAGCGGCTTGGGTCAAAGTGATGAACCTCGATCGTTTCGATCTGAACTGATTTCGTTATTTTTGGTTCAATCATGGCACCTTGATGGCTATACTTGAAAAAGAAAACGAAAAGAAATTTGAACCGCCACTTCATACACCTGATGTGGCGGTTTTTTTATACATTTAGATACAAATTCCAAAGCAGTATTTCTAAAGCACCATGTCATGAACGAAGCACTTTTTGACGAGATACGTAGTGGCAACCTCAATGAGGTTCAGGCCATGTTGGCCAAGAATCCCGTTCTGTTAGATAGCAAAGATCAACGAGGATCTACACCGTTGATAATGGCTACTTATTATGACGAGCCGGAAATCGTGGAACTATTATTGGAAAAACGCGCAAAAATAGATGTAAAAGATACTTCTGGTAATACGGCGTTAATGGGGGTTTGCTTCAAAGGGTATACCGATATAGCGCTAAAATTAATTGAAAACGGGGCCAATGTAAACGAGCGTAACGCCATGGGCGCCACTTGTTTGATTTATGCCGCCACCTTCAATCGCCTTGACATAGCGAAACTGTTGTTACTGCACGGGGCACAAACACAAACCAAGGATAGCAGGGGATTTACGGCATTGGACCATGCCAGAATACAGGGTTCTCCAGAGATGATCGATTTATTGCAGAATACCTAGTTACCCTAAGTACGCTTCAACCGAAAATGGCCGATTCTTTTTAACGATTTCTTCTTAAGCGCGTCATTCAGCATAAAGCCCAAAATGACACCAGCCAATAGTAAAGTGACCAAATTGCCGATTATGATGGGCATTTGGTTATTCATCATTCCGTAAATTAGCCAGAGAGAGACTCCCGATACGAACATGAAGTACATGGGCAATGAAAGTCCGCCCGTATCTTTTGTTTTTATAGTCTTTATCGCCTGTGGTAAAAAACTTATCGTGGTGAGCGCAGCGGCAATATTGCCTATTATTGATGTGATATCCATATTCAAGAGAATTAAGTAGGTTTCATTTTATGGTACAAATTTCTAGTAGAATGCTGTAGTACACTACAACCGTATTTTCTATTTTATGTTTTATTTTAACCTTTCATTTAATATATGTAAGAAATGTAGTTAAATAGACATATATTTTAATTCTTCTTGAAGTAGTGCGATCTTTTGGAGAACGGAGTAATGGCAACAGAAAGGGGTCGCCCTATCGCTACTTGCGACCGTGGCCGAAAAGTATTTTTTCATTAATTTTACCCTATGGCCGAGAATCTTAGAGTAGCACTTGTACAGGCTCCCTTGGTTTGGGAAAATCCGGAAAGGAATAGGATTTATTTTTCCAATGTCTTAAAGGGAATTACCAAGGATGTTGATCTCATTATCCTTCCTGAAATGTTCACAAGCGGTTTTACCATGCAACCTGAAATGTTGGCAGCTGGGGAAGGTCAACTTACCTTGGACTGGATGCTGGATTGGGCGGCGGCTAAAAATGCAGCCATTACGGGTAGCATCGTTTTTTATGAGCATGGAAGTTATGCGAACCGCTTGTTCTTTGTTCATCCCAACGGAAGAATAGACCAATATGACAAGCGCCATACCTTTACTTTGGCTGGCGAGAGCAAGGTCTACCGTGCAGGTACCGAAAAAGTTATTATCGAATACCTGGGCTTTAAGATCTGCCCGATGATCTGTTACGACCTACGCTTTCCGGTATGGGCACGAAATGTTGAAGATTACGACTTGATTTTTTATGTTGCGAATTGGCCAAAGCCAAGAATTGCGGCCTGGGATGTTCTTTTGAAAGCCCGTGCCATAGAAAACATGGCCTATTGTATAGGCGTAAATAGGGTAGGGGCCGATCAGGTCGGGCATGAATATCCCGGTCATTCGGCAGTGTATGATGGGCTAGGTACGCAGTTGGCGTTCTCTCAAAACGAAGAGATTTTGTATGCGACCCTTGTCAAAGAACAGCTGACATCGATCCGAGCAAAGCTTAAATTTTTGGAAGATCGTGATAGGTTTACTCTACAAGCCTAAAAGTCTCTATTTTTTCCCAATTGGCACGTACCTCAATTTTATCGGGATAGTAACTTACTTTTTCAGGTTGTAGATTTTTTAGATAGTTCCCCGTATCCCATTTGCCATTGCCGTTGGCATCTTGAATAACGCGAACGAGGTACGTTCCGGGTTCTATGTTACTGAATTCGAAAGCTTGTTCTTCCTTGCCATAAACTTCTAGATATTTCTTGCCGTCTTCACTGGTTAACTGAACCAGAATGGGGTATTCGACAGCGCCTTCAATGTTCATGGTCAAATTACCATAATCGGCATAATTTCGTGTGGAAAGTTTGAGATTCAACGTGTCATTGGTCTCCCCGAAAAAATCGGTTATCGCTCCAGGTAGTAGTTCAAGACTATAATTTTCATCGGGTTCTATCGAGAATTCAAAATCTACCTTATTGCCAATAGAATCTAAACTTACCCCAACATTCATGGGGATCGAATCTTTGCCCATCATTTTCATCAGGGTCGTATCGATTGCAAAAAGGGGAGTATTCGCGGCAATATGAAAAGCTTCGTTAAAGCTGAGGGTTCCGCGTTGATTTGCCGTTAACTGAAGTGAATCGAGGCCTACTTTTCTTTTTTTCACACTAAAGGTATCGATAACCTTCCATTTTTCATTGGTAACCGTAAATACTATGGAATCAAACTCAAAAGGGGTGAACCAAAAATTCAATGTATCTTTTTCGCCATCTCTGAGAATCTTGGTCTTGACACTATCAGCAATTGTGGTTAAAGGCTTTATTTCAAGGTCTTCATCGGCACCATAGTAACCGAATACGATCTTGTTTCGTGCCGCAAAACTTGGCACGGATACACTATAATTTGGAACTTCCTTGAACAGCCTTAGCAAATAGGTAGAATCCGTAGGCAGTGAAACGGTATCTTTAATAAACGCAATTTTATCGCTATTCTGGTCAAATAGGTTGTTCTTGGCTTCATCCTTCATCGCAAAAAGGGCATATTTGCCTTCTTTAATGTTGGCCAAGGTAAAGATCACCGTGCTGTCAAGCGTGTTGGTGATGTAGTTGGGTAGTTTTTTAAACAAGGTCGAATCGGTATAGGCACTATCGATTTCATAGAGCATCACACTGATGAACGCGTCTGCCTTTTTGTTAAAAGCATCCTTAACCACTCCCCTGACTTGCAATGAATCGATATAGTCGCCTGTTGAAAATACATAGGTTAAGAAACTACTTGGGTTTCCTTCATTGTTATCTTGAACACTTTGTCCGAAATTGAAGGTATAGGTGGTATTTTCCTTTAAGGTATCCTTGATTTTTATTTCCACGAATTTTGATGCGCCACCTTGGGGAGTAATTTCCGGCAAATATTTCAACGGGGGAGAAACGATCAACTGGTTCTGAACATCTTGAAGTTTTACATACTCGTCAAAAGTCAACCTGATTTTGTTCGCCTTGAAATTTACCGACATATTCGGAGGATCCGATTTTATAAGTGTCGGTGGCTTTATATCTTTTGGGCCGCCGGTCAATGTACCCCTGCGACCACATTGCAAAATGGCACTAAAGATCAAAAGAAGAAATAAAAAAGCTAAACTACGTCGAAGCATGAAACGAAAAATAGTACGGCAAAGAAACGATTAATTTGTTCATTATTGAAATTGGGGTACTACGGCCATACTGGTCAAGTAAATGGTGATACCCTCTATTTCGCTCAAAGCTTTTGCACACATTTCCATGGTGGCGCCGCTTGTAATTACATCATCGACCAAAAGCACTTTTTTGTTTTTAAGTATGGTTTTATCGGATATGGAATAAAGGGCCTTGTTGTCTTGCCATCTACCAATTCGCCCTTTTCTTGTTTGCGTTCTGGTATTTGCCGTTTTATAAAGTAGGTCATCATGATATGCGCAATTCAAATGTTCAGACAATTTTATCGCGAACCCCGCCACTTGGTTGTAGCCTCTTTGTTTAAATTTTCTAGGATGCAGGGGAACGGGTATAATGGCATCGATGCCGTTTAATGAGCTATCGTTCTTTAAGATTTGACCATACCACTCTCCTAAAAAGGCACTGATTTGTTCTTGATTTCTATATTTCAAATGATGAATTAAGTGTTGCACAGTACTATTTTCCACAAAAAACAGGAATGAACTGGCCTTTTTGATATTAATTCTGCCATAAAAAATACGGTCAATGGGGTTTTCTTCGTTAAAGGTATAATCGGTGAGCGGCAAATGGTTTCGACAAATGGTACAAAGGTGTTGCTCTCCCCTGATTAAATGCGCATTACATCCAAAACACGATGGTGGCATCAAAATGTTATTGATGTCTATTAGTATATTTGTTAGATTGAAGCGCATCAGATCATATCAGTTTTTAGAACCTACTTAAAGTTCAATTACCCCGATGGAAAATCAACAAGATACTAAATTCAACTATAAAATAATATTAGCAGCCCTTGCTGCTGTCATAATTGGCATTCTTATCGCTTTTTATTATAGCTACGCCCAGTCGAAGACGCAAATCAGTTTTTTAGAGAACGAGAAAAAACTACTGGTCAAAGACCTTACGCTGATGAAAGCCGATGTCGACAGGTTATCGGCACTAGAGGAGGTTAATGATATAGAACTACAAGATTCAAAATATAGGGTACAACAACTGTTAGACTCTGTCGGCCAACTTAATTTTACCATCAAAAAATTGAGGGAGTATAAAACAGAATTGAGAAGGTTGGAGACGATGAACGATAGTCTAAAGATCAAGAACAACTTTCTTAAATACAACAATATGCTTCTTGCCGACAAGAACGACGAAAGTTTAAAGCAAATTGAAAACCTGAGGAAGGCGAATATAGCCCTTAGTGAGGCAGAGTCGCTTCAGAAAAGAAAAATTAAGGAGGTAAATGAAGAACTGAAAACCAAAACATACCTCAAACTAGAAAATGCCACCGGCAGTGGTTTCAGAATGAGAAATGGAAAGCTGATTCAGTCGAACAAAGCTTCTACCATCAACAAATTGAGAGGATCCGTTACCGTTCAGGCCGATCGAAAATTGGCCAATCAAGAAAGAATTATCTATTTTCAATTCTTAGGTCCGAATATGGGTATCATCGAAGATAATGCAAATACGATCACCGTTAACGGAAACGTTTATAGCAAGCGGGTTGAATTCGTTTTCAACGGTGAGGAGACCTTGATTTCCGATTATGTTACTTTTCCTGAAGGATCATTGGAAGATGGCAACTATATTCTTAACGTTTTCGAAGATGAGCGGTTGCTTGAAACCGCCGAATTTGACCTAAAATAGACTATTTTTCAAAAGATTTCTATAGTATCGCCCTTATTGTTGATAAGGGCGATTTTTTTGTTTTTAATTAAATGCATCGTGCAACATTTTATTTCGGTGTATGTAAAACTAAAATCGGATAATATTCTATTTTTGCCACATGGCAAATCAAGAAGACGATTTTAAGAAGGTAATATCGCATGCAAAGGAATATGGGTACGTATTTCAATCTAGCGAAATATACGATGGCCTAAGTGCCGTATACGACTACGCGCAGAACGGTGCCGAACTTAAGAACAACATTAGGGCATATTGGTGGAAGGCGATGGTGCAGCTCAATGATAATATTGTTGGCATAGATTCGGCCATTTTCATGCACCCCACTATTTGGAAAGCTTCTGGGCATGTAGATGCTTTTAATGATCCTTTGATAGATAATAAAGATTCTAAGAAAAGATATCGCGCTGATGTTTTGGTAGAGGATTATGTTGCCAAAATCGAGGACAAGATCGAAAAGGAAGTAGAGAAGGCCGCCAAACGGTTTGGAGAAGCATTCGACAAAACTCAATTTGTCGCAACCAACGCTCGTGTCGTCGAATATAAAGAACAAGCCACTGCCATATTAAAGCGTTTGGCAAAATCTTTGGAAAAAGAAGACTTGGCCGATGTTAAAAAACTGATTGAAGAGCTTGAAATTGCGTGCCCCATGTCAGGGTCTAAGAACTGGACAGATGTTAAACAGTTCAACCTCATGTTCGGCACCAAAATAGGGGCTTCTGCAGAAAACACAATGGATCTTTACCTTAGGCCAGAAACGGCCCAAGGGATATTCGTAAACTTCTTGAATGTTCAGAAAACAGCGCGTATGAAGATTCCGTTTGGCATTGCACAAACAGGAAAAGCCTTTAGAAACGAAATAGTGGCGAGACAGTTCATCTTCCGTATGCGAGAATTCGAACAGATGGAAATGCAGTTCTTCATCAAGCCGGGTACACAACAAGAATGGTACGATTACTGGAAGGAGCATAGAATGAAATGGCATATTTCTTTGGGCATGGGAGAAGAGAACTATCGTTTTCACGACCATGAAAAGTTGGCGCACTATGCCGATGCGGCAGCCGATATCGAATTCCGTTTTCCTTTTGGTTTCAAAGAATTGGAGGGAATTCATTCCCGAACCGATTTCGACCTTTCACAGCACGAAAAATTCTCAGGTAAAAAATTGCAGTACTTCGACCACGACACACACGAAAGTTTCGTTCCCTACGTATTGGAAACCTCTATTGGGCTGGATCGAATGTTCTTGGCCGTATTCTCAAATTCGTTGAAAGAAGAAGAATTGGAAAATGGAACCACAAGAACCGTTCTGAGCTTACCTGCCGTGCTTGCCCCTACCAAAGCAGCGGTTTTTCCTTTAATCAAAAGAGATGGACTACCAGAGTTGGCCAAAGAGATTATCGAAGACCTTAAATGGGACTTCAATGTGTTGTACGATGAAAAAGATGCCGTTGGTCGTCGCTATAGAAGACAAGATGCAAACGGCACCCCCTTTTGTATTACCGTAGACCATCAGTCATTGGAAGACCAGACCGTTACCCTGCGCCATCGCGATACCATGGAACAACAACGTGTGGCCATCTCAGAGGTAAAGGGTATTATACATCAAGAAGTAGATATGACATCTTGGCTGAAAAAATTGAAGGCATAGGTCAGAACTTGTAGCCCAATCTTAAGCTGGTATAAATGTTTCTGGCATCTCCCGGGTAAAAAAAGCGGGGTTCTGCGCCTCCGAACGCGGAAGTATTTATAAGAACAGATGCTGCGTATACCTTATCAAAAAGATTGTTGATGCCGAAATCTGCTCCAAGAGTGAAATGTTCAGAAAGCTTTTTAAGGTAGCCCATGCGGGAATTGAAAACGGTAAAAGGTTCGCTGTAAAGATCTGCCGCGTTAGTCAGGGGAATTTCGCTAACATGCTGATGCGTAATGTTCCAATAAAAATTCTCAAAAAGGCGCGATTGAATTCCCGCTGTTCTATGTTGTTTTGGAACCCCTGTTAATGGGTTTCCTGAAAAATCTTCGCCTTCATCAACGAATTCTACAAAGCTTTGGTCGGTTAAAGTATAGTTGACAAAAGGCGAAAGTTGAAGGTTTTTAGAAATCGACCAAGTATAGTTCAAACCGATTTCTAAACCACGATGGAGTGTTTTGCCGGCATTTTTGCCCACGAATTGATCTTCGTTGACTCGTTCTTCAACCAAAAGATTTTCAATGTTCATTTGGTAAATTGACAAGTTTAGCTGAAACCTTTTTTCGTCCAAGTATAAATTTGTTCCAAATTCATAGTTGGTGCCTGTCTCTTGGGCAATATCAGGGTTGATCACCCCATCAGGCGTCAAGGTTTGTTCCAAGGTCGGGTTAGAAAACCCGCGGCTTATGTTCGCGAATAGTTCATGATTTTCTGATAAGGCATAGTTTAAATTCAGGCTTGGCAATACAATGGCCTTGAAATTTCTATTTGCGCTTCTGTTTGCTGTTCCCGAATTGAATAAATCACGGTAATCGTAAGCAGTTTCATTTAAATTTAGCCCGAATTGCGCTGAGAACTTGTCCGAGAAAGGAAGTAATAAAGTTCCGAAAGCGTTCCATTGGCTTCTGAATTCTTTATTTCTTCCGAACTGTTCTCCTTTTAATGATCCTGACCCATCTGGCTGGCTTAGAGTTCTAAATAGATCCCAATCATATTCGTCCTTGTATATTTCTCCTCCGAAGTCAAAACTACTCTGTTTGCCAAACAAGCTGAGTGATCCACTAAAACGCGTTCGAAAACCAAAGCCGAAAGTATTCTCGTCTAAAAAACCCAGAGGACTAGGGCGTCTTTCAAAGTGATCAAGATAGGAATAGAAAATTCCGCTCGTATTTTTGAAATTATCGTTGAATTTATGGGAATAACTTATTCCTGTCAAGGTATAATTATTCGATTCAAAGCCTTCTACGGAGGCCCAATTTACAGCAGCCTGTCGCGGATCTTCGGCAAAAGCTGTAGCACCTATCGAACTTGGAATCTGCGCCGTAAAATCAATATGGTTTACCAAGAGCGAGATTTTGTTGTTCTCATCTATCTGGTAAGACGTATTCAATAAGAATCCATCCCGTTCAAAATTGCTGTTCTGTCGATAGCCATCGGTTTCCAAATGGCCGTAGTGAAACCCAAGTCTAAGCTTGCCATCAAAATGGTTGAATGAGAGATTGTTCTTTAAAAGTCCGAAAGAACCGACGGTGAAGTTGTTGGAAAAGTTCGTAGACCTGCCTAAGGCTTCTTTCGGGTTTAAGATAATGGCTCCCCCTAAATTTGCCCCGTAGGAAGTTCCTTTTGGGCCTTTTATCACTTCAATTTGGCTGAGGTTTTCCAAGTCGTAAGCCTCTATAGATGAAAAGCCTGAGCCATCTGTAACAGGAATATCTTCGTAATACATGCGCAGTTTATCCGTGCCGAAAAGAGTACGTGCACCAATGCCCCTGACCGTAATTCGATTCGTATTCAACGCCCCTGAGAATACATATACACCTGGAATTTGGTTAATGGCGGAAACAGGGGAAACCGGACTATAATTCTGAAATACCTTGGCTGATATGATTTCTGAGGGTACTATGCCAGTGGCATTTTTCTTTTTTAGGGCATCCAATAAAATAACTTCGTCTAATTGGGTAACGGTGTCTTTTTGAACCGGATCTTGTGAAAACGAGTAAAAAATTGCGAAGTAGAAAAAAACCAAAAATAAATGTGCCTTCATGCCTTTCATTAAGGCACTAAAGTAAGATTTAAATTTGGAAAGCCAGAGACACTCCACTGCGGAATATAAAGGTGTTCTGAAATTCTTGTCGATTGTTATTGTAGCCCAGACCTACTGACCTTTCAAAGGCAAGTTTTTCGCCGAAAGGCGACCATTTTCTGCCCAGAGCCATTATGATTGCTGTTGTACTGTAATTATAATTGCTAAAACAAAAATAATGTTCGATATGCGATTGCCCTATATGATACAATCCGAGAATTCAGGCGAAAATTCCCCTTTGTCGGCGTAATCTAAAATAGGCACTGAGACTAGTGTCAATGCCCAAATTACCTGTTTTTCCCAAGGCATTCGCATTAAGGAATGCGTACCGCCAATACGCGCGTATCGGCTAAAATAGTGTGCATAAGAACATTTCTAAAGTTATAGTCGCCAAAAATCTGCCCACGTTGAAACGAACTTCGTGATCGTTAAAAGGATGCTCGCTAGAGGCCTTGGCATTCCGCAGTAACCCAATTATTATTTAGAAGGTTGAATACAGCTTTTATAAGGATTTCTTTTTTTAGGGATAAAATGAAATGCCGTGACAGAAAATGATGGCCATCTAGAAAAGATAGAATTAAAGGAAGTATTTGTTGCCACAATCATTATTTTCGGGAAAATTAAAGAAGTGAAAATAGTTTCATATAACGTAAACGGCATCCGTGCCGCATTGAACAAAGGTTTTATCGATTGGCTTACTGCGGTAGATCCAGATGTAGTCTGTTTACAGGAAATCAAGGCCCAAAAAGACCAAGTTGATACTACCCTTTTCGAAGAAGCGGGCTATCCGTACCATTATTGGTACAGTGCTAAAAAGAAAGGGTATAGCGGTGTAGCCATTTTATCTAAAACAAAACCCGACCACATCGAATTCGGAACGGGAATCGACACTATGGACTTTGAAGGAAGAAACCTTCGGGCAGACTTCGGTGATGTTTCGATAATGAGCATGTACCTTCCTTCGGGCACCAATATCGACCGGTTAGATTTCAAACTGAACTATATGGCAGAGATTCATCACTATCTGAACGACCTTAAAACTAAACAACCCAACCTGATCGTGCTTGGAGATTATAATATCTGTCATGAGGCAATCGATATTCATGATCCGGTTGGCAATAAGAACACCTCGGGGTTTTTGCCTATTGAACGTGAATGGATAGGTAATTTAATCAAGAGTGGGTTTATTGACAGTTTTCGTCATTTCAACAAGGAACCCCATAATTACACTTGGTGGAGTTACCGTGCCAATGCGCGTAACAATAACAAAGGTTGGCGATTAGATTACGGTATGGTAAGTGAAGCGCTAAAAGATAGATTGGAACGCTCCGTTATCTTATCACAGGCCAAACACAGTGACCACTGCCCCATTTTGGTCGAAATAAGAACGGCGGCGCCCCAAGGCTAATACGACCTCATTAATAAAAAATGCTTCCCGTACAGGAAGCATTTTTTTAGTTATGTAACAAGAATTTATGGGATAAGCGCGCTATCGGTAAACGGTTACATGCCCAACGAATTCACGGTCGTCTCGTGGCCCGTTCAGCTTGATCACATACCAGTAATCTCCGGTCGGAAGGTCGGCTTTATTATACGAGCCGTCCCACTCACCTTGACCAATCCATTCTTTGATAGTTCTTCCGTAGCGGTCGTAGATACGGATATAAATATCTGGGAAACCTTCAGAATTTCTTATTGCCCAGGTGTCTTTATAGCCATCTCCGTCTGGGGTAAAGAAATTCGGTATTTCGATATCGATATACTCCATTGGTATATTTATGGAAGTTTCACAGCCCAAGCCATCGACTACACGAACCGTGTAGATGCCGTCACTGTTAATGTAATAAGTACCTACGCTACTAGGCTTGTCCTCAAAATAGTAGGTATAGCTGCCATCACCACCCGCGGCTTCAACCGAGATCTGATTGATTTCGCCATCAAGGCTTGTTAAGGTTAGTGGCACAACGGTATCTATAGTAATGTCTAATCTTTCAATACATCCACCTTCATGAAGAATGCTTATAAAGTGGTTTCCAGGGGGTATATTTTCGAAAACATTGCTTACCTGCGCTACAGAAGGATCTTCTGAATCAAGGGCATAAATTACCTCGTTGCCTAATTCTGCATTTTCTAAAATTACCGAGGTAGTGTGAAAGGGTTGACCATCGATACATTCATAAATGGTTTCATGCGATGCGGTCAGATCTACCCCTACCCGTACCTCTTGAATCAAAATCTCTTCGCAACCATTTGAATCTCTGATGAAGATAGTATAGAAGAACCCACCGTCTAAATTATCAATAACAAGCGTACTTCCAGAAAAGCTCTGGTAAGGATCATTCGAATCGGTGATATTATAGGCGTATGGGGGGGTACCACCTGTAAAACTCAATTCGATCGATCCATTATCATCGGTAGAACATACTTCATCAAAAACCCTAGTGACGTTAGCTGCTAACGGAGCTGATGGAGAATCAACCACGATATTGTCAATTAGTACTTCGCAACCATTGGTATCTTGTACGATTACCGAATATGTGCCACCCGCAAGGTTTTCAAATAGATTGGTATTTACGGCTTTTTGTGGTTCTGATGAAATTGTGAACTGATAGGGGGCAACACCGCCAAGGGCATTGACCTCTATACTTCCGTTTGTTTCATTAAAACAAAGAATATTTTGAACAGCCCCTAATGAAGCCGATAGTACCGGTGGTTCACTAATTACTATAGGGGTGTCATTATAGTCTTCGCAATCTGCACCACTTATTGCCCTAATTCTATAACTTCCTTGTCCAAGATTATTGAAAATTCCACTGGCTTGAGGTGTACCTGTTAACATACCGTTTACCTCAAGTTCGTAGAGATATCCACCCAGACCACCTGTTGCCTGAGCAACAAGTACCGCGTCGGTTTCACCATTACAGTTTATGATGGTGTTAGTGTCATCAACCACAACCGTAAGAGGTTCAACCACATTGATGGTCCTAATCACAGATATGGGTGTTTCGCAACCAAATTGATTTCGGGCTTTGAACTCGTATAGGGCAGGGCCTAAGTTACTGAACACATTGGAAGAAACCCAATTGCCCGCACTAGGGTGCGTAGTTGGTCGAATCATTTGGTATTCAAAAATATCGCCTATATTTCCTGTTGCAGAAACTGTAATTTCGCCCGAATTAGGGGCGCAGGTCGGTTCTTGTGTAATTGCACCGTCAATCTCTAAGACAAAAGGATTACTTAAAACAATCGGCATATCGGTATTGTCTGAGCAATTCAATGCATCTTGAACGGTTATTGAATACGATCCGGCATAAAGATTACCAAAAGTATTGCTACTCTGAGGTAAAGTACTTACCCCGGTTGCCAAATTGGTCAAGATGTATTCATAATTCGATGGCCCGTTGAGTCTAGAGACAACAATGGTAATCGAACCATCATTGCTGCCTGGGCAGGATGGATTGACAGCGATAAGATCTGTTGACTCATTGATTACGATGGGGTCAATGGGTGTAATGTTGACCGATCGTGGGGGGGATAAACAGCCTCTTACATCTCTTACCCGTACGTCATAACCGATACCCGTAAGATTACCTATCACATTATTACTATTGAAGGCTTGTATCGTATTACCACTAAGGGTTTCCACTACCTCAAATTCATAAGATCCCCATCCACCAACAGGAGTAAGGGTTATTTGGGCGTCTGCTCCTATACAGGACAAAACCTGGGTGGTGGCTATACTGAAATCTAATGGTGCTACAGGTGATTGTATTGAAATTGATTCCGATTGCTCGGTACAACCTGTAGCTACATCTGTTACTTCTACATAGAACGTACCAGCTGGCAAACCAGAAATTGCAACTGCTGAGGTGCTTGAAGAATTTACCATTGCTTGTACTACCGTATTGTCAGATCTATAAACTACGTAATCAAAACCACCAGCGCCAAAGCCTGAAGCTGTGAAATTTAGCGCACCATCGCTTGCTCCATGACAGATAATATTGGAGCCGTGGGCTGCGATTACGTCAATGGTATCAAAGGGTGCAACAACTTGTGTGATTTGGGCGGTACAGCCAGTATCATTGTCGGTTATCAAAAACGAATAAGTGTCCGGGTTACCGGCAAGAATAGTTACCGTTGTATTTCTAGCACCTGATAAGGTAACTGGTGCGGAGGATCCAGGTAGTTGTACCACGCTAATGTTAGTGAACGAAGGGCCTACATTGATTTCGTAAACTCCATCGGTTACACAGGTCATGGCCGTAGTGGTTGAAATACTTGCCGATATTTTGGAAGCGGCAGGAATGTTGATGGTAGTTGCAACAGGGCAATTGTTCGCGTCGATTACATCAACTGAAATGGTTCGGGCCGTAGTTAAAAACGGAATAGCGTAGGTATTCGACGCAGTATAGCTACTGCCGTTATAGCTATAGTTATAAGTTCCTGAACCAGTGCCACCAGTAACGTTCACGGTTACCGTGGCCATACCTAAATTATTATCCGCTGTACAGGCAAATGGTGATACCGAAGTGCTGCTAATAGCTAAAACAGGGATATCAATGATCTCTATATCAGGAATACTCTGAATACAGTTTTTAGAGGATCGAACATTAATGCTGGTATACATGCCAGCCGCTAAACCTGAAAAAACATTTGAGGTTTGATAGCTTACCCCGTCTAGACTATACTCATACGGAATATCTAAGTTGTTCGCTCCAGGAATTTGAATAATTCTAATTATTCCGTCATCGGCGCCATTACACGATATATTTTGTACAACCTGCCCAACAAATTCTGGCAGTACAGGTTGATCTAGTGAAATGGTAGTTTCCCTGAAACCACAACCAGATAGGTTATCGGTTACTCTGAACGTGTAGAGTACGGAATGCGTTAGACCTGTAAAAATTTCAGCATTGGGAGTTCCGCTTACATGTGTTTCAACTACCGTACCACCAACAATTTTTTCGTAGGTATAATCAAGAGACCCACCGTAAACGTCAATTGCCACCTCCCCGCTATTTGTAGGATTACACTGTTCAGTTTGTATAATACGGGCCGAAGGAGCCGCCATCTGCGGATAAATGAATATGTTCTGCGACACCGAACAACCGTTTTCATCACGTACTTGTAATGTATGGTTACCTGGGCCTAATTGTGCGGTACTATTGGTCGTCACCTGGCCATCCCAAATAAAGCTGGGTGCGCCATTCACCGGATTTGTGCCGGGGTTCGTTAGGGTCGCTACCACATTATATATCTCGTTGGTCGAGGTACACCTATTGGTTACCGTTATGTTATCAATTACGGGTACATTCGCATAATTTATAGTAACTGGAGAACCTAATCCTGCGACACAACCGCCACCATCTCTCACATATACTTGATAAACGTTGTTAGTGCCATCATAGGCCGTAGGGTTGACCACTTGATAAGACTGTGATCCCCACGCTGCGGCCGGCAGGGTATGTGGATCTGTGCCGTTTAATACAAAGGCGTATTCGTAAGGGTGCCAGCCCGTTTGGTCTATTCTATTACGGGCATTGAAAAAGTTCTGATTATTCCAGCCACCTGATGCGGTAATGGATATTTGACCCCCTAAATTACAGGTGGCATCAACTTTTTGGTCAAGAACAATTTTAAGTGCGCTTTGCGGCCTATAAATGGGAAATCGGTTACCTGAACGGCATCCTGATTCGGTAATGACCTCAACTACATACCAGGCCGTTCGAAGGCCAGAAAGGTCAATATCGAAATCACCAGTTGCTGGCCCTACAAAGGTACCACTTTGTCTAAATGAAGGTATCCATGGGTGGGTATTATGTATTGATCCGCGATCGTCAGCATGTCTAATTGACCATTGAACAGTTTGATCACCATCAGAATCGGCATCACCGGCACCTGAAACGGTAAGCCTTACCCTGCCATCGGAACTATTCCAACATGATAAACTTTGTACGGTAGAAACAACATCAATATTGTTATCAGGTGCTGCAGGTGCATTCACCCTACCAAGGGTTAGCGATCGCTGACAACCTGTACTATCATCGCGAATCACAATGGAATAGTCTACCCCAAAGAGCAGGCCACTGACCCTAAAATCACGTTCGGGGATACCCATGATTCCCCCACCCAGATCAACTACGATACCCGGATCAACATCTTCGCCAAGGGCTTCGTTGTGGGTAGCGTTTTGAAAATTTCGCCATGCAGGGGGGTTATCTTCATCATAAGGCCAAATGCGATATGAAAACGGACCTACAAGGCCCACCGGGTCTCCAATTTCAATCTGAAAGGTTGCGCCATTAGCGCAAGATTGGTCCAATTCAGCCGCTGGTCGTTGAAACCATGGCAGTGGTGGCTGGGTAACTTGGAACAGAGAAGATTCAAATATACAACCTCTTTCGTCCTCTACTTCAACATAGAAAAGAAGTGGCCAGTACATTCTAATGTCAAATCCATCGGCGTGGGCAGGCAAAGACATATCAACATTGTTGTATTCTCTATAGGTCCAATATCTTGCGGTACCGGCTGCGTGGGCAGCGGTGCTACTTACTCGAATCAATCGTATTGAAAGAAGCCCTGTAGCATTTTGAATGTTCTCTATTTTGGTATTTCCCCAGATATTACCTCCGGGTGGTACCACAGGGTTACACGAAATATTGGTATGACTTACGTCAGCGGTTATGGCAGCCTGTGCACCTATAATAACAACCTGATCCAATATTTCGCAGCCTAGCGCGTCTCTTATCGAATAATTATACGAAGCCGCATCCAAGTCGGTATATAGGGTCTGAGCGGTGAACGGACTACCATTAAAACTGTAGCTAAATGGCGGGGTACCTCCTTGGGCGATTAACTCTATCGAACCTGTGCCATCTTTTCCACATGCAGTATTCGAAATATTGTGAGCAGTAGTTAACGGGGGCGATGAAGTGACGTTGACAGCATCTGTAATGAAGGTACAACCTTTGGCATCGGTTACCTCAAATGTATATGAACCAGCAGTTGCCGTACTAAAAGGCATGGTCGCGGTACTATAACCGGAACCCGAATCTACTCTATAGGTATATGGAGGATAGCCCTCTTCTGGGCTTACCACTACTATTGCATCTGGAGTTACCCCACATCCTAAGGGTTTCGTGATATTGGCAATAGCGAATAACTGTCCAGAAATGTTGGTATCCGCCACGATGGTCTCACAACCGTTATTTCCTTTTACCTTTATGATATACGTACCCGGTGTACGGTTAAACAAAGTGAACGTACCACCGGTAATCGGCATTGGCGTGCCATCATTTACAGTGTAAAAATAAGGTGCGCTACCATTATCGGTGATGTCAATCTTAAGCACTCCTGGGGTAGGCAGGCTATAGCAATAATTAGAGGCGACCTGATCCACTACAGCGATTGGACCTCCTTGGTCAATGAGATCAAAAGTTTCGGTGTTCAAGGTACACCCATTGGCGTCAACAAGAGTTATAATATGGGTGCCGGCCTGGGTTAACCCAGTTATCGTCTTATTGCTTTGAAGTGGAATAGATGAATTGTCAGGTTGCTGCACCGAGTAGCGATAATTGCCCCAGCCGCCAGAGGCTTCAATGGTCACAGATCCGGGCGCACCACAATTCATGTTGTTAACGGCAAATGAATCTATTGCCAGCGGCGTAGCCGGAGCCACGATTGTTACAGGAATTAATCTTTGGCAGGGGCCTGATTCGTCGTTAATCCGCAGGGTATAAGAATCGGCCGCAAGACCTGTTATCAAGAGCGGAGAAGTGGTTTGGTTCGAAAGCCCGAGTGCTAGCGGGTTGCCTGAACTATCTTCAACAACAACCGTATAAGACGTATTGAAATTCTCTACCGATAGCTCAATACTGCCGTCGGAAGTGCCGGTAGCACAGCTTACATTGTTTCTTACCAATGCGTTTGAGGTAAATTGGATAGGGTCGGGAACAACGAAATTTCTAACTATTCTGCAACCATCGTTCGCGGTAACTTCAAACGTGTAGGTATTGGGCGCCAACGCTGTAAACGTATCATCTGGGGCAGTTATAACGGTCGGTGCGGTAATTCTATACGTAAAAGGGGCATTACCATTCTGCACGGTAATTTGCACATCGGTCGCACCGGTCGCACAATCAATGTTACTAGTTAAAAAAGTTAGATCCGATGGGTTTGATCCCGCATTCACAGTTTGGTCAACTGTTGTTAAACAACCATTGTTATCCCTTGCCGTAACGGTATAATTACCTGGTCCTAAGCCAGTGAACGAGGCGTTTGCCTGGAAAATGTTTCCATCCAAACTGTATTCAAAAGGGGCGGTACCACCTGCGGTTACATTTGCAGCTATATTCGCCTGTCCATTGGTACAATCTATTTGTTGCGTAACCGATGCACTAACCGTAAAGGCAGGGCTTTGAGTCACCACATGTGTAGAAGGAGGAAGGTCGCACAAGCCACCTGCTTTCTGCTTTCTAATGATGACATTATAACTTCCTGCAGAAAGGTTGCTAAAAACATTCGAGATCTGAAAGTTAGCACCATCAATGCTATAGCTCATCGAGAAGCCTTGGGTGTCGCTAACATTTATGGTAATACTACCATCATCAGTACCATTACAGGTAATGTTCTGTGGGTTTATGGTATACGTAATTTCAGGTTGTACGGCTACATTGACCGGAGCTGCGGCAATTTCGCAACCACTTGCATCTCTTACGTTAACTGCGTAAAGACCAGCAGTTGCAATTGGTATTGTGGTTTGATTGCCTGCGGTAAAAGGGGTGAAGGTGGCGCTACCGTTCAGGCTATATTCGAAAGGAGCGACCCCTCCGGTTTTGCTAACGGTAATAACACCGTTTGTACAGTCTATATTCTTGGTAACTACTGCATCTGGTTGTACATTCGCAAAAGGCGCAACCGTTTGTTGTGCCACCCAAGAGCACGCAGAAACACTGGCCAGGGTTACGTGAATATCGTAAGTACCGGCATTTAAGTTTGTAAAAGTATAGGAGTTATTTGTTATGGGTCCTGAGGAATTTATCAAACTACCCCCCTGACTTATTTGATAAACATAGGTAGACGATGCATTGGTGATATCAACTTGAATAGCACCTAAAGCCGAATTGCAGGTAATCGGTAAAACGGTCGCTACAGCATCAATGGCATTGTTGTTTACGGCAATGTCGTTTAGGGCGAACAAACACCCATTGGTGTCATTTAACCTACGTATAAGAATGTCATAGGTACTAACACTGGTAATTGAAAATACATTTGAAGTTTGCCAAGTCGCTCCGTTATTGATACTGTATTGATAAGTAGAAGGAACATTGTTTATGGCAATGCTGCCAGGGCTGCCACAATCAATATTTTCTACGACAGCACTTGGATTGAGGCCATTGGCGTATACATTGAAATAAAAACGCTGCGTTGTGTTATCATTGTATCTTACCAAGATACGGTACTCACCTTCTTGGGTAACGTTATATTGTGTATCTGTACTGAGGTCGTCCCAATTGCACCCAGGCGAATTGCTGGGGCAATTAGTGGTAGCGGAACAATTGGTTTGCGTATCGGAAAGTCTTGACCATGCGATCGACTGAAGGTTTGGAATACTTGTGGTTATTAAACGCTCTGCATTTGCCCCACATAGATAAATTTCATGAAGCTCACTTCCATCATTACCACAGATAACAAGATTGTCTGAACTGCCAATCAATGGATGAATCCCAGGAGGGATCGTGTTGGTTAACTGTTCTTTTTCTTGATCCGAGTCTTCCCCGTTAATTTTATCTGGTATTACCAAAGCGAATAGTGAAGAAGCTATTAATAACGAAATGATAATGATAACTCCTTTTTTAGAACGTATTTGGTGCTTAAAAGCGGTCATAAGTAGGTTTTTTGGTTGTCTAGTTTGCTTCTCATTTCAAAAATACGGGGGCTACTTGAAAAGAAAAGTTTATTAGTAACGCTAAAATCAGCATTTTAGTATGGGCTGGGGTGTCTTTGCGGCAATCACCAAAGAAAGTCGGCATGGAGTGCAAAACGCTATCTTTCAAAGACTCAAAAAAAACACTATGTATTGATTTACAATACATTAAAATTCAATTGTATTTGTAGAGGTAAAACCGCATTGAAATTCTTAATTTTATGGCCGCCATGGGCGAAATACAATTTTTATGCTGTATACCCACCTTCCCCATACCGATATCGAAGTAAGTAAAATTTGCCTGGGCACGATGACCTGGGGCAATCAAAATACCGAAGCCGAAGGGCATGAGCAGATGGATTACGCTATTGATCAGGGAATTAACTTTTTCGACACAGCGGAGCTCTATCCCATTCCTGCGCATCCTGATCGGCAATCGTTAACGGAAAAAATTATAGGTACTTGGTTCAAAAGAAATGGGAACAGGGACAAGATAGTGCTAGCTTCCAAAATTGCGGGAAAGGCCGAATTCACAAAATTTATTCGCACAACAGGTTTTACTAGAGAATCGATAATCGAAGCCGTAGAAGGTAGTTTATACAGGTTACAAACTGATTATATTGATCTGTACCAGCTGCACTGGCCTGACCGAAACACCAACTATTTCGGGCAGCGTGGTTTTAATCATGATGTCATAGATTATTGGGAAGATAACATCCACCAAATATTGGAGACCCTACGTGATCTCATACGGGAAGGCAAGATCCGCCATGTGGGGCTATCCAATGAGACTCCCTGGGGTATGATGCGGTTTTTAGAAGAAAGTAAGGTGCATGTAAGTTTGCCAAGAAGTATCACAATTCAGAATCCGTACAGCCTTCTCAATCGCCTGTTCGAAGTAGGCCTCTCGGAAATTTCGATCCGTGAAAAAGTAGGTCTTTTGGCGTATTCACCACTCGGATTTGGAGTGCTCAGCGGCAAGTATTTGGGCAATCGAAAACCCGATGGCGCACGCATAACTTTATTTCCGAACTATAACCGCTATAGCAGCGATACTGCTGTTCTTGCGACACAGCGGTACTATGAACTGGCGCAACAGAATGATCTGACATTAGCCCAAATGGCCTTGGCCTATGTCAACACTAGGCCTTTCGTTACCAGCAATATCATCGGGGCGACAACAATGAAGCAGTTGCAAGAGAATATTACCAGTATACATGTGAAATTGAGCGATACCGTTTTAAAAACTATCGAATTGATCCATAGAGAGATCCCCAACCCTGCACCTTAAAAATCAAGATTATGTATTTTCTTAAAATCGGTATTTGGCAATTGGCCTTGATTGTGCTTGTAGTGGTGGTGCTTATGGTGTTGGCGCGAATGTTCAATTCGAATAGATAGTTCCTCTATTTTAGCCGAACAATCCGCTCACCACATCTTCTATACGCGATACAAGCACTACCGAAATGGCCGTATTTTTAAGACCGATTTTATTGTTCTTAGAGACATAGATTGACGTGAAGCCCAGTTTTTCCGCTTCCAAGATACGCTGGTCTACCCGTTGCACAGGGCGAATTTCACCGGCTAAACCGACCTCTGCTGCAAAACATATTCCTTTGTCTATTGAGATATCCTCATTGCTCGATAATATGGCAGCGATTACGGCCAAATCGATTGCCGGATCATCCACTGAAATTCCTCCGGTAATATTCAAAAAAACGTCTTTGGCGCCCAATTTGAAACCAGCGCGTTTTTCTAGTACCGCCAAAAGCATGTTCAAGCGTTTGGCATTGTACCCAGTTGTTGAACGTTGTGGTGTGCCGTACACTGCGGAACTTACCAAGGCCTGTATTTCAATCATCAAAGGGCGCATGCCCTCTATGGTCGAGGCGATGGCCGTTCCGCTTAAACCTTCATCGTTTTTAGATATCAGTATTTCTGATGGATTGTTGACTTGCCGTAATCCGCCTCCCTGCATCTCATAGATACCCAATTCGGCGGTTGAACCAAAACGATTTTTCAGGGCGCGAAGAATTCGATAAACATAATTACGGTCGCCCTCGAATTGTAGAACGGTGTCGACCATATGTTCTAAAATCTTCGGCCCGGCGATGGAACCATCTTTGGTGATATGACCGATAAGAATAACGGGGGTATTCGTTTCTTTGGCGAACTTGATTAGTTCTGCGGTGCATTCCCTTACTTGAGAAATGCTACCTGCCGCCGATTCGATATAGTCAGAATGTAAGGTTTGTATAGAATCAATAACAACGATATCGGGTGCCATGACCTCGATTTGTTGAAAAATGTTCTGGGTCTTGGTTTCGGTAAGAATGTAACAGGTTTCACTGTTCGGATGGATCCTATCCGCCCGCATCTTAATTTGTTTTTGGCTTTCCTCCCCAGAAACGTACAACGTTCGGTAAGGCAGCTTCAGCGCGATCTGAAGTAAAAGGGTGCTCTTTCCAACCCCGGGTTCGCCCCCGAGCAGAACTAGGGCACCGGGTACCAGCCCTCCCCCTAGTACCCGGTTGAATTCAAGGTCGAAGGTGTCGAGCCTAAGTTCTTGGTCTGTGCTGATTTCGTTCACGCGAAGTGGTTTTACAACTGCGCGAGATTTGCTAGAAGTTGTCTTCCAGCTTGATTTTTCTTCTTTTTGAACTACTTCTTCAACAACCGTATTCCATTCTTTACAAGCCGAACATTGACCTATCCATTTGGCATATTGGGTGCCACAATTTTGGCAGAAAAAGGCTGTTTTTGTTTTGGCCATTATCTCAGTTCGGGTTTTAGGGCTAAGATAAAACTTTGTTCTAGAATGTAGGTTTATTTTACCGGGTTACAGCAAGAATATGAAGTTTCAAATAGGGTTTTCCCTTGTGTTGACCTTAGGTAATACACTATGGGCAAAGAAAATAAATGGTAGGGGCGAGATTACGCGTAACTCAAAATAAAAAGGCCGCCTAAATGTTTCTAGACGGCCTGGTATACTTTATTGTTTTGGAATCAGCTTCTATCTAATACCCGAAATCGGCCTTCAGAGCATCTATTTTCTCTAAAGCCATTTCTTTTGTCAAGAAATCGATTTCCTCCATACCAAATGATTTTTCGAAGGTTTTTAAGGCTTTTTTCGGCTCTCCCATTTGCTCGTAATATTCGGCCTCAAAATAAAAACCCATCATCGTGGCAGGAAATTCTCTTTTACAAAGATCAGACAGGGGTTTCAACGAGGCATAATCTTCTTTTTTCCGAATACCTGCATATACGGCCATGATATCGTTAAGGTCTACGCTTTTTGATATGCCGAAAAGTTCTTCGATGCCTTTGTATTTATCCTCCAGATACTTGAAAACGGGTTCTTCAGAGGTCAACATTTGGGTTTTGTATTCTTTCGGACTAATGGGTTTGAACATCCTGAAGATATTATCAAAGGCCTTGCCCATGCCATAGGCCGCTATGCTTGTATGATCAGCACCATCATACTCGTCATAGTAGTAGTGTAGCGATTCTTTTTCGATTGCTTTTATAGCTTTGTCCATGGCCATAATACGATCCGTGTATTTGTTCTTCTCCTTTTCCATGATCAATTGGTAGAAAATTTGCTTATCAAAAGCAGCCAATCGAGAGGGTACCCTCGTTTCCATTTCAGGTGCAAGTACAGGAGAAATAGAGATGTAAGCATTAAAAAGGGAGTTGTCTTTGAACAACCAGTAGTTCTGAAAATTAGCCGTTATGTCGTAACCTACGATCATTTTAAAAGGGGCCGTGCTGTAGTTCAGGTCTAAATACGGAATGATTTCCATGCCCAGAAACTCAAAAAACTTTTTTCCTTTCTCAGAGGGTAGTCCGGTCTCTTCCTCCCAAGCACAATCATCTAACCGAATGCTCTTTTCATTTTGGTTCACACCGACGATAATGCTTTTTGGCATACCGTGAAATTGACTGTAGAATTTTGAGGTCGCCACAACTTGGTCAAAAAGGTACTCGCCATCTAAAACAACAATGAGCGGGTATTTTTTTTCTTTTTCATAATCTTCAGGAAAATAGTACCGAACATCTCTACGTTCTTGAAGTTTGAACGATTCGAATATTTCTTGAGTAACCTGTGCATTTAGGTATAGGCACAGGAATAGGGCAAAAAAGCTTAATAAACGTTGCATGCTTTAATTTTTGGCCAATAGTATGGGTACTATTTAGTTCTGTTCCATAACGGCAATAGCAGAAAAGATATTGCACCAAAGAGCACTAACATCAGGTTTTGGGAGGTCCAAATAATCCAACCAAAGGCGTCGCCCGAGGTTTTGCTGATTCCGAAAAATGCCAAAGCTGCCGTAACGGCAATGGGAAAAAGACCCAGACCGCCGTTAGTGGCGGTCATTGCGAAACTTCCTGCGATAAAAGCGACCAATAACTGCCCCAAGGTAAGGTTTATAGTTTCGGGTACGGTATATTTTATTACCCAAAACATACCGATATAACAGGCCCAGATGAAAAGTGTATGCAAGATGAACGCTAATTTTTGCTTCATTTTGAACACACTTAGCACCCCTTCAAGGATACCATTGAGAAAGCCCTTTATTTTAATTGCAAAGGGGGCGTTGGACTTTTTTATTATTTTGATTGAAACCAGTAGTCCTAGTATACAAAAGATCAAAAAACCGATGGATGCGATCAAGCCAATGCCCTTATCTTCGAGAATGGCCATGATAATGTTGGTCTGCAGTATTAAGGCCAATATAATGACCAACAGGAGCATGATAAGATCGATAATTCGTTCGGTAACAACCGTGCCAAAACCAATTTGAAAGGGAACCTTCTCATAGGTACTCAATGCCGTTGGCCTAAGAAATTCACCAGACCTGATTACCAATAAATTGGCGAAGTACGAGATAAAAACGATCAAGACGGTATTCCTTAATTTTGGGTTGTAACCAAGAGGTTGCAATAGGTATTTCCACCGAATGGCCCGCGATATATGGCTGAAGACGCCCAGCAAAAGGGAAAGCCCTACCAGTACCATATCGGCATTCTTTATAGCTTTGATTATTTTGTCACGATCTTCTGCGGTAGTAGAATGATACGAATAGATTACAAGACAGGTACCAATTGCTACGGGTAGTAGTGTTTTTAAGATTTTTTTTAAAGAGGTGCTCAAAATTGGTTGTCCGTCAAAGTACGCCGCGAAATTAATTGAACTGGTCTAAACTATTCGTATTTAAGTGAAAATTAGCAATTTTTTGTGCCAACGAAGACTTTTTCCGGGTTGCGCAACAGGGTTATTGATGCAAGAAAAGACCAGAAATAGTGGAGAATGGGCAATTTTTTTGACAATAAAAAGGGCTAGATTTTATTTGAACAAAAAAGTTCTTAAGGTAACTTGTTCAACCTAAGTCAATAGATTGTTCTCTTCGTTAGGGAATACCAAGGCGGGATTGAATTTTTTCGCCTCCTCAATATCCATTCTTGCGTAGGTAATCAGGATCAGAATATCGCCAACAGCAACTTTTCTGGCTGCCGCCCCGTTCAGGGTTAGTTCTCCACTACCTCTTGGCCCCGGTATACAATAGGTCTCCAGGCGCTCACCGTTGTTGTTGTTCACGATCTGTACCTTCTCTCCTTTAACGATATTGGATGCGTCCATGAGATCTTCATCAATGGTAATGCTTCCAATATAATTGAGATCGGCTCCAGTGACTTTTACACGGTGTATTTTTGACTTTACAACTTCTATTTGCATGGGGTAAAATTAATTAATTCAGGGCAATATTGTCTATGAGTCGAACTCCTTCCGCATAAACGGCAATGAAGGCCCGATATTTTGTTTTTTGTTGCTTTCTTTGAATAGGTCTTAAATTGGTGGCATCGGTTATTGCGATGTACTCCAATTCTAGATCAGGATGGCTTTGAAATTGACCCTGAACCCATTTCACCACTTGTTTTGCACTTTTCGTGCCAAATTTATTTTTGGCCTCAAGCAATGTTCGATAAATCACGGAGGCCTCTGCCCTCATGTGCTTCGAAAGCCTCTCGTTTCTTGAGCTCATCGCAAGTCCGCTGGCTTCCCTGACAATTGGGCAGCCTATGATTTCTACATTGATCTGCTTGAGCGCCACGAGTTTTCTTATGATCTGAAGCTGTTGAAAGTCTTTTTCCCCAAAATAGGCACGATCAGGCATCACCAAGGCAAAAAGCGCTTCTACTATCGTTGCCACCCCGTTGAAGTGCCCTTCTCTGAACTCGCCTTCCATAACCCTATCAAGGCCATCGAAGGAATAGGCTTTAGCTTTGATCTCAGCACTGTATATCTCGGTTACGGAAGGAACAAAAACCATTATATTCTCCGAGGTCTTTTTGATCAAAGACAAATCGGCTTCAAGCGTATTTGGGTATTTTTCAAGGTCTTCTTGGTTGTTGAACTGTGTGGGGTTCACAAAAATGGTCACCACCACGGCATCATTCTCCTCAACGGCCTTTTCTATAAGAGCCATATGGCCCTTGTGCAACGCTCCCATGGTGGGCACAAGACCTAAACCCTGGTTTTTAGGTAATGACGCTAATAGCGATTTTAACTCTTTTTTGGTTTTTACCAGCACTGTTCAACTAATTTAAAAACCAGCAAACTTACTATAATTACGGCTATTCTCTATAAATTTTGTAATTTTGCGCTCACGCTCATCTTTTAAATCAAACGCAGTTTTTATGAATGGTAAAAAGATATTATTTGTATCTTCAGAATTAGTTCCTTACCTACCAGAGAATGAAGTTTCCCTAATGTCTTATGAAACTCCCCGAATGGTCAACAGCAATGGAGGCCAAATCAGGATCTTCATGCCAAGGTATGGCAACATTAATGAGCGCAGACACCAACTACACGAAGTGATTCGCCTATCGGGTATGAACTTGGTCATCAATGATATGGATATGCCCTTGATCATCAAAGTGGCATCGATACCCCGCGAACGAATTCAGGTTTATTTTATCGATAATGACGAGTATTTTAAAAGAAAGTCAACATTTTCTGATGAAAACGGAAAATTGTACCCTGACAATGACCAACGTGCCATTTTCTTTGCAAAAGGTGTTGTCGAGACCGTGAAGAAATTGAACTGGTCGCCCGATATCATTCACGTACATGGTTGGCTAGCTTCGTTGGTACCCCTATATCTAAAGAAATACTATGCCGATGAACCCTTGTTCGCCGACAGTAAAATAGTTACTTCGGTATATCGCAAGTCTTTCGAAGAGGAGCTTGATACCGAAATGATCAAAAAAATCGTTTTTGACGGCATTGCCACCGAAGACGTGGCTGCATTGGCGGTACCTAACTATAATAATTTGTTAAAGGTTGCTGTAGATTTTTCGGATGCGGTTATTTTAGCCTCGGAAGAGCTTCCAGAAGATTTACACAACCATATTTCCAACCTGCAAAAACCAGTGTTACCCTATGTTTCGTTACAAGAATTTGAGGAAGCATATGCCAACTTCTATAACACCCAAGTTTTAAAATAATTTAAATGGACTTTTTGAATAGGATCAAATTTCCTGCCTTAGCGGGAATCTTATTTGTTGCGGTACTAGTTTCTTGCGAACAAGAACTTACAACAATCGGGGCAGAGGTAATCGGGGGCGAGCCGTTTAATTCAGGTAAAGTGGAATATGACGTGTTCGCCTTCAATAAAAAAATAAAGGCAGTTCGCACCAATCAACTACCCGTTTACCAGCTGGGCACCTTTAATGACCCTATATACGGAAAGACCGAGGCAAGCATCACTGCCCAATTTCGGCTTTCCAGTACCAATCCCATCTTTGGTCTGCGAAGTCAGGTAGATGAAAACAGGGGCCCCGATGCCAGCAACCTTACCAGAATACCAGAAAATGAGGTCGTTGATTCGGTATATCTCTACATACCCTTTTTGATCAATCCGTTAGGAGATGCTGACGGAGACGGAGTGCCCGATGAGTTTGACGACGAACCTCTAAACCCAAATAATGACGATGATGAAGATGGGCTAACGAATAATGAAGAAAGAATTAGAGGAACAGATCCCTTAAATCCAGATACAGACGGTGATGGCGTTCTAGATGCAGTAGATACTGAGTTCGTTGCCAACCAGTTTCCAAAAAAGGTCGATTTGGATAGCATTTATGGCCCACTCAACGAGACCTTTGAACTCAAGGTAGAGGCGTCTAGCTATTTTTTGAGGGATCTTGACCCAAGTACCAATTTTACCGAGGCTCAGGAATATTTTTCAAACCAACAGTTTTCACCCAATTTCATAGAGGGCAGTTTGTTATTTGAAAATACAAGTTCAATTACTGTGGCTATTGAGAACAGTCAAATACCTTTAAAAAGGAGAGACGATACAACTACCGCCGATGTAGATGAATCCACTCAGTTCAATTTTGTGAACCCAGGTATACGGGTGGCCCTGGATAATGATTTTTTTCAACTGAATCTTCTTGATAAAGAGGGCAGTGTTGAGCTCTTGAGCCAAGCAAATTTCACTGAATTTTTAAGAGGCCTTCACTTATCACTTGCCTCAAGCGAACATTACCTTTTGCTAGATCTAAGGCAAGCCAACATTGTAGTGTCTTATACGTATGATAGTGTCGATACGAACGGCACGGCGACCGATGCCTCTGATGACGAAATTGTAAAGAGACAAAGTGATTTCACTTTGAATTTTTTGTCCGGTAATACCAATACGGGTGCTATTAGCGGTAATGCCGTTAATACTTTCAACAATGCTGATTTTCCAACGGACATTACCGAAAAATTAGATACGGACGAAAATGCATCCAAACTTTATTTAAAGGGCGGTGCCGGTTCTTATGCTGAGCTCAACCTGTTCGATATGGTAAATGGCCGCGAAATTATCAACGAGATGAGGGCCAACAATTGGATTATCAACGAGGCCAGTTTGGTTTTTCATGTAGATACCGAGACGGTAAACGGGGTAGGCGCAATTTTGCCCCCTCGCTTATATCTGTATAATGCGGAAACCAACAGACCACTTATTGACACCAATGTAGATGTCGCCAGCCAGACGAATACATTTGCAAGTTACCCACTTTATGGCGGTTTGTTTGATGATTCCGATCCGCAAGATTTGAAGTATGTGGTAAGAATAACAAACCATATCAATAATATGGTCATTCGTGATTCTACTAATGCAACCTTAGGGCTTACCATAACTCCTGATATTAGATCTACAGGGGCCCTAAATGCCATGTTGGCCAATGATATTGAAAAAGAGTTGCCGGTTACCTCGAACTTAACTCCCCTAGGGACGGTTATTTTTGGAAGTAATGAGATTCCCGGCAAAGAGGGCATGAAGCTAAAACTCCAAATATCGTATACCCAAGCCAACTAAAAACGAAATTCTTGGCATGATTTTTTTTGAGGGGTAATAAATTCAAGAAAGTATCGATTCATGCCTTGGGTTTATACCACTTGTAGTTTTTTTACGTTCTACACCCAGAAGTTTATCTTGTTTTTTAATTAAAAACTAGATTTGTAATACCATTGGAAATATTATCTTAATTAGAATCAATAAGTTATGTGCGGAATTGTAGGATACATTGGGCATAGAGATGCCTACCCGATTATAATCAAGGGTCTTCAAAGACTCGAGTACAGGGGCTATGACAGTGCCGGTATCGCCATTTACGACGGCAACCAAATAAACCTTACCAAGACCAAGGGAAAGGTTGACGATCTTAAGAAAAAATCGGAAAGCTCTATTTCACTCGAGGGAAGTTTAGGCATTGGCCATACACGTTGGGCGACCCATGGTGTGCCCAATGATGTGAATTCACACCCACATTATTCGAATTCGGGGGATCTGGTAATCATCCACAACGGAATTATAGAGAATTATGAATCCATCAAAAAAGAGCTGACCAAAAGAGGTTATGTATTCCACTCCGACACGGATACCGAAGTGTTGGTAAACCTGATCGAAGAGGTGCAGAAGACCGAGAAGACGAAGTTGGGTAAGGCGGTTCAAATAGCGTTAAACCAAGTTGTTGGGGCCTATGCTATTGCGGTCTTCGATAAGAAAAAACCAGATGAGATTGTGGTGGCCAAGTTGGGCAGTCCCTTGGCAATAGGTGTTGGAGAGCATGAATTCTTTATTGCCTCCGATGCATCTCCATTTATTGAATTTACTAATAATGCCTTGTATCTAGAGGATGAGGAAATGGCCATAATCCGTTTGGGCAAGGAGATAAAATTAAGGAAGATAAAAGATGATGCGATAGCCTATCCTAGAATATTGGAACTTCAAATGAATTTGGAGGAAATAGAAAAAGGAGGTTTCGATCATTTCATGCTTAAAGAAATCTATGAACAGCCGAGGGCGATTTTAGATACCTACAGAGGGAGGCTAAGAGCCAATGAGGGGATTATTAAAATGGCAGGCATCGATGAGCATTTAGAAAAGTTCTTGAACGCAAATCGCATTATCATTGTAGCCTGCGGTACATCATGGCACGCGGGACTAGTCGCCGAGTACATTTTTGAAGATTTGGCAAGAATTCCCGTTGAAGTTGAATACGCTTCTGAATTCAGATATAGAAATCCTGTTATAACCGATAAAGATGTGCTGATCGCCATCTCGCAATCGGGTGAAACGGCAGATACTTTGGCAGCCATTAAATTGGCCAAAGAAAATGGGGCTTTTGTTTTTGGTGTCTGTAACGTGGTAGGTTCATCCATTGCGCGTGAGACCCACGCAGGGGCCTATACCCATGCAGGGCCTGAAATTGGGGTGGCTTCAACTAAGGCGTTCACCACCCAGATTACCGTGTTGACCTTGATTGCCCTGAAACTTGCCAAGGAGAAGGGGAAATTCTCAGAATCTAAGTTTCATGAATACTTGACCGAATTAGAGGCAATTCCGGCTAAAGTGGAGAGGGCTTTGTTATCGAATCCCTTAATTGAGATCATAGCCGATGTATATAAAGACTCGACGAACTGCCTTTACCTAGGAAGGGGCTATAACTTTCCAGTGGCCTTAGAGGGCGCATTGAAGTTAAAAGAGATCAGCTACATACATGCCGAGGGGTATCCTGCTGCAGAAATGAAGCACGGCCCTATCGCATTGATTGACGAACAAATGCCTGTTTTTGTAATAGCCACTAAGAGGGGACATTATGAAAAAGTGGTAAGTAATATACAAGAGATAAAGTCACGTAAGGGAAAAATTATCGCCATCGTTACAGAAGGCGACGAACAGGTAAGGGAATTGGCCGACCATGTGATCGAAGTTCCTGAAACCTTTGAAAGTCTTACACCACTGTTGACAACTATTCCCTTACAGTTATTATCCTACCACATTGCCGTGATGCGGGGCTGTAATGTAGATCAACCGCGTAATTTGGCAAAGTCAGTTACGGTTGAGTGATAAGTAAGAAAAATTAGCCATAATTAAGGGTAGTCGAATAGACTGCCCTTTTTTTTGGGATTTTCTCGATTTTGGAGCACTAATACCGTTAAATAAATACTATGCATGCATAATTTATTTGGTTTTCTTGTTGTTGAGAAAAAAAAATCTGTATCTTGGCTTCAAACTAATTTTTAACTCAAACTTAACATGAGAAAACTACTGTCATTAGCATTGCTGTTGTCAGGCTTCATAGGCCTTTCGCAAACAACGGTCAATGGAAAAGTTGTTGATCAGAACAATGAACCTATACCCGGTGCCAATGTGGTCATCGCAGGGAAGGCGATCGGTACAACTGCCGATTTCGATGGTCTGTTCAAGCTAGAAACAACTGAGGTTCCCCCCTTTCAGTTACGTATTACAAGTATCGGTTATTCCGAGGCCACTGAAACCATTTCGCAGAACGGCCAGACCATTACTGTTGTGCTCAATGAGGCGCAAACTTTCTTGGACGAGGTCGTTATATCGGCTTCCAGAACCCCCGAGCGTGTTTTTGAATCTCCTGTAACGGTTGAAAGAATGGGTGTAGAAGCCATTAAGAATACCACTTCAGCAGATTTTTACAGTGGTTTGGAAAATTTAAAGGGAGTAGATGTGAACACCAACAGTTTAACCTTTAAATCGGTTAACACCAGGGGTTTTGCCACCTTCGCCAACACACGCTTTATGCAGTTGGTAGATGGTATGGATAACTCTACGCCGGCTTTGAATTTCCCTATTGGGAACTTAGTTGGTATGGTTGAAACCGATGTTTTAAGTGTTGAAATATTACCAGGGGCAGCTTCAGCACTTTATGGCGCCAACGCGTTTAACGGAATTCTGTTTATGCAAAGTAAGAACCCTTTTGATTATCAAGGGTTAAGCGCATCGGTAAAAAGGGGCACTACCTCACAAGAGGCCGCAGGTAACAACGCCTATACCGATATTGGCATTAGGGCAGCGCATAAGTTCAGTAATAAGTTTGCGGTGAAATGGAATTTTGGTTTCTTGGAAGGAACCGATTGGGCGGCTACAAGTGAAGTAGATAAGCTAGATCCATCACGCACACGTGCAGATTTAAACTATGATGGTATCAATGTTTATGGAGATGAGGTCGCCACTGATATTAAAGATGTGGCAGTTACATTAGAAGGGTTGGGTATTTTGCCGGCCGGGGCTAATGCATTAGTACCGTCAGTTCAAGTTAGTAGAACAGGATATAACGAGCGGGACCTAACCAATTATTTAGCAAGAAGCATCAAATCAGATTGGGGACTTTATTACAGGCCTATTGAAGGTAACAATTTAGAGCTTTCCTATGTTGGAAAAATAGGTACGGGCAATACCATATACCAGGGCACCAATAGATATAATATTAACAGATTCTTCCAGGAACAACATAAACTTGAAATTAGAAATGACAATTTCTTTTTGCGAGGTTATTTGGTTGGTGATAAGGCGGGCGATTCTTACGATATGGTTTTTACAGGGATAAATATTAACAGATCATGGAAAGATGACAACACATGGTTTGGTCAATACGCAGGTACTTTCGTTCAGGCTACGTTAGGAGGAGCTACAGAAGAGCAGGCGCACGCGGCGGCAAGGGCACAAGCCGAATCAGGACGATTTTTACCTGGTACGCCAGAGTTTCAATCTGCTTTCAACCGGGTCACTAAAGATCCAGACCTGGCAAGTGGTTCTCAGTTCCGTGATGCTTCTAAATATTACCATGCAGATGCCAATTATAATTTTGGACATTTGTGGGATTGGGCAGAAGTACAGCTTGGGGGCTCCTTTAGGCAGTATAGTTTAAATTCTTTCGGTACTATTTATACTGATGCTGATGGCCCCATAAACTATTCAGAATTTGGTATGTATTCTCAGATTCAGAAGAAGATAGAGCTACAGGGCGAACAGAGCCTTAAGCTAACAGGGTCGATCCGGTTTGATAAAAATGAATTTTTTGACGGGTTTTTCTCCCCTAGGTTATCCGCGGGGTATACCATTAATCGAGATCATAATATAAGGGCTTCTGCACAGACAGGTTTCAGAAACCCCACTACTCAAGACTTATTTATAGGATTGGATGCCGGTCGTGCAATCTTGGTAGGTGCCGCGCCAGATAATTTAGACCGATATTCAAGAACATATGCGATTAGTGGGGGTGGCCAGTTGTTAGGCCAGCCTTCAAGTATTGAGCAAACGGGTAGAGCGGCTTATGAGAATTCTTTCACAGCAAGTTCTGCAAGGCGCTTGGCTGAAACTGGCAATCCGGCTGTTTTGGAAGTTGCGAATCCAAATGTGGTGCAGCCAGAACAAGTTACCTCTGTCGAAATAGGCTATCGTGGTAAGGTAAACAAGTTGATAATCGATTTCAGTACCTATTATAACAAGTATACTGATTTTATTGCACCAGAAAATGTGGTTGCCCCCCTTTATGGAACGGTTGGTGATGGTGCCCTATCATTAGCGGCTATAGCCAACGGTGATTTCAAGGCATATCAAGCCTATACCAATTCTGATGTCGATATCAGTTCTTATGGGGCTTCTTTAGGATTAAGCGCCAAGGTTCTAGGCAATTTCGATTTGGGCGGTAGTTATACCTATACGAAGTTGGAGTTTGACAGAATTGCCAATCCTGATTTTCAAGTAGGTTTTAATACTCCGGAGCATCAGTTTAAAGCCTTTTTTGGCCATGAGGCCTTATTTAAAAACTTTGGGTTTAATGTAAACTACAGGTTCAGTGATGATTACTATTGGGAAGCTACTTTTGGCAATGGAGTGATACCAGAATTTCATGTACTTGACGCTCAAATTAACTATGCAGTACCCAGTATCAAATCTACATTTAAGTTAGGAGGCAATAATATTCTGGGTGATGAGTACTTTACCGCTTTTGGTACCGGGTTTATAGGGTCTATTTACTACTTATCTTGGACTATCAATAACTAATTGAAAATAAGACGTTAAGATGAAAAATTTAAAATATATATTTCTTGCTTCTTCATTGGTGCTCTTTACAAATTGTAACGACCCCGAAGATGTAGATTTGAATCCAATTATTGAAGAGGAGGCTAGACCAGAGCTTACCGCAGGTTCTGCCAATTTCTCCAATTATGTTTCCTTAGGAAATTCTTTGACCGCTGGTTTTACTGATGGAGCCTTGTTTCAGGCAAGTCAAAACTTGTCTTTCCCCAATCTTTTGTCCCAAAAGTTTAGCTTGGTGGGTGGCGGAAACTTCG
>JBHJNU010000097.1:0-16175 GCA_050330515.1 Flavobacteriaceae bacterium
TTTCAACTGGTTTATGGACTTGATCGCCTTGTCTAATATATGGTACCTCGAATTGAAACTACCAAGATGCAGATCTGATATCTGTACAATACGCAGACCCTCAAAATTAGATGGCAATACGCCAAAATTCACTTTGATGCGATGCACCTTGAACCTGTATACAGCACTAAATACGGCATATACGATTACAAAAAAGGGGAGAAAACCAGAAAAAACACCGATCAGGGGGATTACGACAAGCGATTCAGTATCAGAAAACATGTGGTTGGAAAAAAATAGAATACTGATTACAACCACAAAAATCAATTTCGGTATAAAGGAGGATACGATTAGGCCGTAAAACGAAGATATCAGCAGCTGTTGTCGTTCTTCGGCAATGCTTTCCAACTTCACCTTCAATAACAAAATGGAAACAAGAAGCCCAATGGTAAACGACCAAAATGCAATGTAAATGGCATTCTTTAACAATGCGGAAGGTAAGGGTTGTGTTATCGATCGCAGCCAATAGAACGTTAGCAAGTCGACCAATAACAAGGCCAAACACAGCAGCAGGATCGCAACAAATGAATAAGAACGCATTCAGTAGTTTTACTGTTTTAGGGTTTCCGTATTTTTTGACCTTCTTGGGTCCTTTAAAGCGAAAAAAAGTCCCTTGACATCCGCTACCCAGGTGTCGTACATAAAGATCAGGGTGATTTCTTCAATGGTTTCCAATAGTCCTAGAAATACCATAAAGTAGAATAGTCCGTACACGGGTCCGAAAAATAATAGCCAAAGAATAAACAAGGCCTGAACAATAGCCGATGATTTCGCCAGATAAGTATGAAAGGCGGTTGCCCTACCATATTTCACGAAGGCGATCAACATTTGGATAAGATAGGGTACGAATGCGATAGAAATCAGTATCAAGTTCGCCCTGATAAAATCATTTTCGAAAATAAACAATCCTATCAGACCCATGGTAAAGGTCAACTGATCACCAATCGAATCTAATTGCGAACCCCTTTCACTGCTTATTTTTAACTTTCTCGCCAAAAACCCATCAACGGCATCGGTGCTATAACTTAGCAGTAAAAACCATGCGAAGAGCTGCCGGTTATCCAACCAGATAAAACCAATGAGCACGGGTAACGCCGCAATGCGGTAAAAAGAAAACCAATCTGCGATATTGTAGTTTTTGAATGTAAACATAGTTGCCATTAAAGGTGGGTGTTTTAAAGTTTTGCGAACTACCGATACTATTTTAAAAAGGGATCCAATCTTTTAATGACCTTTTCAACCACCTGGGGTACATTCTCTAGAATCGACTCTCCGGTAATGGCATCTACTCCTTCGATTTTTGAAGTTCCAGGACCGGAAGTAGTCATTACGATTATGTTATTTTCGGTACTTTTCATTCTATCCATGAACGAGGCAACCGCATCTGGGGGTCTTTCATATTCCCATGTATGCAGTACCAAGATGGCGTCATAATCTTCGGCGAAAACCCCGTTCAAGCCTGAAACATCCATTACATTAATGAAAACACTGCTTGGGCCGTAATGATCGATTACACCTTGGGTTATGTTGTTTTTAAATTCGCTGCCCTGGGTAGCTATTAAAAGTTTTGAATCTGATCGGGTAGTGTTCACTTGAAATGCCGCTACCTTGGTCATCGAAAAGGTGTATTTGTACCACACTCCGAACAGCGATAAAAGTGCTAAAATAGAAATTATGACCACTGCCTTTTTTCTAAACTTTTTCATGGTTCATTTGCTTTACGGGTTTGTAAATGATGGTTTAACAGCTGTCTTAAATCGTCTAAATAGGTAACAAAGGTGTTACGATCGATATCCGGATGAGCCTTGGAGGGTATGGTCATCGGGTTTTCATCTAAAAATCGATAGATTTCAGGGTACTCCGCTTCCAGTACCCCGATCAACTGAACAATTTGCGATACTATGGATTTTTGACTTTTCATACGTAAACAACTTTAGTAAAACTAGGCCCTTACGCACTTCTACGAAATGACCAATGTCATTTTCAAAGGCAAAAAAAGTACCTAGCTTTGATTTGATAAAACAAACTACAGTTGCATCATCTTAACCGCAATAACAACTATGAAAGATCTCACCAAAGAACAATGCTTGACCCTTCTTAAGGAAAACTATATCGGCCGCCTCGGTTACATGGCAAAAGGAAGTCCGGAAATTATACCCATTACCTACTTTTACGACTCTAAAATGAACAGCATACTAACTTATTCAGGTGTTGGCGGAAAAATCGAGGCGATGAGAAAAAGCACTTCGGTAGCCTTCCAAATTGATGAGATAAATTCTTTGGACAACTGGAAATCTGTTTTGATCTTGGGCGAATATGAAGAATTAACAGGTATCGATGCCAAACACCTGCTTCACGTTTTCTCGGAGGGCGTTAAAAAGGTCATCCTTGAAAAAGAAAACCGCAGTACCGAGTTCATCGGTGATTTTTCAAGCAAACTAGATAGTGATGGTTACCCCATAGTGTACCGGATCAATATCAGTGACATAAAAGGCAAACAAAGGAAATAATTTATTGAAAACTGACCTAGGTCATTTTTTACCTTAATGAAGCATCTTACTTTAGCAGTATCAACTTAAGATAAGGAGTACTAAAGTTAATAAAGATTGGATTTTTAGATCGTGGGGATACAAAGATCCATGAAACTTGAAACTGTAGAAAACACCCTTGAACCATTTGAATCGTGAACATGTTTAGCAATAGACCAAAGTAGGGATCACTACCATATCTTCAACGATTCCGAATTCACCCTCCACCATGACCTCGTCATCTATTTTAAGGGTCTGGGTAAAGGCAACCTGAAAGCCCGTAATTAAATTGGCTATCGATTTTTGGGCGGCGACCCCAATGATAATGCCCAATACCCCGGCCGAGGTGAGTATGGTCTCCCCCAATTGGCGTGCCTTGGGTATGTTCCATAAAATAGTGGCGACCGTCAAGGTGATGATAATGACCATGGCCATACTTTTCATAAACCGCAATTGGGTCAATACCTTTCGATCTTTGGCCTTATGATTGCCCTTGACCTGAAATTTATGCTTAACGACTTCTTCAAAAGTTCGCAAAATGGCGATGCAAAGCCACCCCAAGTTAAATATGATGAGTATTTCGATAGCCTTCTGCCAATACGCGTTGAGTTCAAAAAAAGGTAGGGCCAAGTACATGAACAAGAAGGGTACTAAAAACAGGGTGGAGCCTTTAAGTTGCAGTAGTAATCGCTCTTTTAAGACACTCGGTTTCTTGACATTGTACCAGCGGAACAGTTTAAAAAAAAACCATCGTACAATAAGCCCGGCAGCGGCAAATAGGGCCAATAGCAGAAAATGTTTCAGCCCCGAGGTATTATCGGTGAGGGCGGCGATAAAGGAATCCATGATTTGCTTTTATCAAATGTAAGGGCATGGGGCAAGGTTAACTATGATATATATCATTAGGTACTGACCGCTGCGGTGAGGTATGATAGAAATCATTTTACACCCACCCCACATAAAATACTTTTGGCCTTCACATTAAAATGTACGGCACATGAACATCGGTTTAGTATTTTCAGGGGGTGGTGCAAGGGGTATCGCACATATTGGAGCGATCAAAGCCCTTGAAGAACACGGTATTTACCCTTCGCACATTGCCGGAACAAGTGCAGGTGCCATCATCGGTGCATTGTACGCAGGTGGGTGTACTTGGGAGGAGATTTTGGACTTCTTCAAGTCCGTAGAGCTATTTTCGGTTGATTCATACGCCAGAAATAAACCGGGCTTCGTAGATATGGCAAAGTTTTATGATAGGTTGAAGACCTATTTACCCTCCGATAATTTTGCCGATTTGAAAAAGCCACTTTACATAACGGCCACCAACTTGTTAGATGGTACGTTGAAAGTATTTCATGAAGGCGAACTTATTAGGCCTGTACTGGCCTCGGCCAGCGTTCCTGGTATATTCGCACCGGTAAAAATCGGGTCGGGATATTTTATTGACGGGGGTACTTTGAACAATTTTCCGGTAGACCTCATCAAAATGCACTGTGATAAGATCGTAGGGGTCTTTGTAAACCCTTTTGAAAAGTTGAAAATAGAAGACCTCAAACATTCGTATAATGTTATAGAACGTGCCTATCATATTATGTTGGCAAAAGATACCTTCAGTAAATTCGAGGTTTGTGACGTACTGATCAGGCCAAAGAACATAGGGGCCTTTGGCATGTTTTCTTTAAAGAATGTGGATGCCATTTTTAATTTAGGCTATTCGACAGCTAAGGAGGCCCTAACTTCGAACAAGCTGCTGGAATCACCCCTGCTTCACACCTTACAACGCGATAGGGACTAACAAAAAATGATACGAAAATGACCTGTTGCCGATATGGGATCACCTCCATGGTCTAGTTCTTATCGTTCTTAAAAACATCAGCATTACATATCACCTAAATTCCCCCATTCGAATACCATTTATTTTTTCGACTTTTGCCAAAACGCATTGGTAAACCCGAGTCAATAAAATGAGCGTTATCATTTGCACGGCCCGAATCAAAGGCTACATTTACCTATAACAGATGGACTATGAACAGAATAATCACCCTTACCGTAAACCCTGCCATTGATAAGAGTACAACGGTTGTTGGCATGAGACCCAACAGCAAACTAAGGTGCGCCCCTCCCGTTTTTGAGGCAGGTGGGGGTGGCGTCAATGTATCGGTGGTGCTGAAAGAACTTGGCGTTACCTCGTTATGCGCCTATTTGGCGGGAGGACCCACCGGCACACACCTAGAAACACTACTGAAAGAAGTCGGTGTTCCCCAGCAAATCATTCCCATAGCAGCATGGACAAGGGAAAACCTAGCGGTCACCGATACCACGAACAACCAACAATATCGTTTCGGTATGCCCGGCCCTTTGGTAACCGAGAACGAGTGGCAAGGCACTTTGGAGCAGTTGGATGCTGTTTTGGCAGAAGGCGATCTCTTGGTCTCCAGCGGCAGTCTTTGTCCAGGAATGCCCACCGACTTTTATGCTCAGGTAGCGGCAATCACAAAGAAAAAAAAGGTAAAGCTTATTTTGGATACCTCCGATGATGCGCTATTGCAAGGTGTGCGAGCGGGAGGTGTTTATTTATTAAAGCCCAATATTGGTGAACTGGCAAAACTCTGCGATATGAAAAGCCTATCGTTCTTAGAACTGGAATCGGCCGCGAAGAAATTATTGGAAGCGAAAACCTGCGAGGTACTGGTTATTTCACTGGGGGCGCAGGGCGCCCTATTGGTTGCCAAAGAAATAATGGAATATATACCGGCCCCTGTGGTGCACCAAAAAAGTACGATAGGTGCCGGAGATAGCATGGTAGCCGGCATGGTGTTCGCCCTTGCCAAAGGAAAATCACTCTCTGAAATGGCAAAATTCGGAGTTGCCTGTGGCACTGCGGCCACCATGACCGAGGGTACCCAACTGTGCAAGAAGAAAGATGCCGAGGATCTTTATGAATGGATCATAAATAATCCTTCAGGTACTTCTCAGGTCGTCCTAGACGCCTAGTTTTTGTAACCAGCGGTAACCCTCGGTAAAATTATAACGCACCGGTTTCAAGAAAAAGCTACCCGCCAGAGGTGGCTTTTTGGGACTTCGATCTTTTTCTAAATTTTACAAGCTCGTACCATATCACAAACACGCAACCGGCAGTAGCACTTACGGCAAGTTGATAAACACTGAGTGTCTCAAATTGAAAGAAATGGGTCAACGGGGGCACAAACAGCAAGAGTGCGGTAATGAGTATGGTAATACCGATCATTATCGAAACCAGATTATTCTTGTACCCCATGGTAACCCAGATCGAATAATAAAATGAGCGGTTCACCAAGGTGAGAAAAATATTGGCTGCGATCAGCGTTGTAAAGACCATTGCCCTTGTAACCGGTTCTGTATACTCTTGACCTACTGCATATTGATAGATCAGTAAGCCACCAGCGGTAATCGCCAAACCTTGAATGATGCTTGTCACCAACTCTTTCCAATTAAAAAATGTCGATGTAAATGGTCTCGGCCTTTGCGTCATGGTATTTTTTTCCATAGGTTCATTTTCGTAAATGATCGAACAGGTTGGCCCCATGATCAATTCTAAAAGAATAACATGTACCGGCGAAAAAATATTCGGGTAGATCCAGCGCAAAGCCAATGGAAGAAATACCATGAAAATAATGGGAATGTGAATGGAGATCACATACTGGATCGCTTTTTTCAGGTTGGTGTAGATCTTTCTGCCCATGGCCACCGCATCGACCATTTTAGTAAGGTCGTCCTCTAACAGAATCAATGATGCGGACTGCTTGGCTATCTCTGTACCCCTTTTGCCCATGGCCACGCCAATATGGGCCGCTTTTAGGGCCGGACCATCGTTTACCCCATCGCCGGTCATCGCCACAATTTCACCCTTTTCCTTTAGGGCCTTAATGACCTTTAGTTTGGCATCGGGAAACATTCTCGTAAAAATCTGGTTGTCGCAAGCCGCTTTTTGTGCGGCCGCACCCTCCAATTTCATAAAATCGGCTCCCTCAATCAGATAGTCGCTTCCCTTGAACTTGATTTGCGAAGCTATCGCCCTTGTCGTGATCGAGTTATCACCTGTAATGATCTTGACCGCGACACCTGCTTTTTGAAAGGCCTCGAAAACGGCTTGAATGTTGTCTTTTGGTGGGTCATAAAATGCTAACAGCCCTTTGAATTGAAAAACGAACTCTTGCTGTTTTTTTGGAAAATCATCTCCAGAAAAAAGGGCCTCCCCCACCCCTAGTAGGCGATAGCCATCTTTGGCCAAGGTAGCTATGGCCTGTTGCAGCTGCTCCTTTTCGGAATCTGTGAGGTTAGAAATGGTGAAAAAAGCCTCTGGAGCCCCTTTTGCCGAAATGATTCTATGCCCCTCCGAATCTTCAAAAAGATGCGTCATCATTGGAGGTTTGCCCCCTAGCGGATACTCGTGCACCATGTTGAACAAAGGTCGTTCATCATTGTTGAGACTATGCTCGTAGGCTTTGTGAATGGCGATTTCCATTGGATCGAAGGGAATTGGCTCGCTGGCCCACATGGCTAAGCGGATCAGCTCTTTTTGGTCGGTCGCCAACACACCGGTGGGATCGGAAATTTCTTGCGTACGAAGCACAAAAAGTTTTGCCAGGTCCATTTCATTCTTGGTAATCGTACCCGTCTTATCAACACAGATTACCGTTGCACTTCCCAAAGTTTCCACCGTTTTCATCTGTTTCACCACCACGCCCATTTTCATCAAACGCCAGGCCCCCAAGGCCATAAAAGTGGTAAAGGCTACAGGAATTTCTTCGGGAAGTATACTCATCGCGAGCGTTAGGGCCTTTAGCAGGCTATCAAGAACGTTAAAGGAATTGTAATAGTTGAATGCCCATACGATCAAAAAAACGATGACCCCAATAGCGGCCATTTTCTTTACGAAACTGCCGATCTGTATCTCGAGGGGCGTCTTTTCTTCTTTAATCTCCTCTAAGCTTTTACCTATCTTACCGAGCTGGGATCGATTGCCCACGGCAGTTACCGTCGCAATGGCCAAGCCACTGACCACCGTGGTTCCGCGAAAGATAACAGGGTCTTCCTTTGTCTTGTCCTTGTACACCGACAGAGATTCGCCGGTAAGAATAGATTCGTCAACCGAAAAATCGTTGGAATGTATAATCGTGCCATCTGCGGGAATGGTGGTGCCCTCCTCTACCATAAGACTGTCGCCAACGACAACATCGGCAATGGCGATTTCTTCCACATGACCATTTCTGATAACATTGCAATGGGGCTGACTGATGGTTTTTAGCTTTTCTAAGGCATTCCGGCTACGCGAATCTTGATAGAGTGAAATTGCGGAAACCAACAAGATGGCCACAGCAAGAAAAAGTCCATCGCCTACATCTCCTACGGCAAAATAAATGGAAGCCGTTACCAGTAGCAAAATTACCATTGGCTCGGTAAATAAACTCTTGATGACCCTCAAAAATGCATTTTCCTTTTTGTAATCAAGTGCATTGTCGCCGTGCTTTTTCCTAGAATTCAATACTTCCTCTGCGTTTAATCCCTTCACATCGAAATTTTGTACGGACATATTCATGGTTGGTTTAATTGAACTTTTGCCATCGGACCGAATGCTGACCAAGGCTTTGGTGTGCGTATCATAAAGCTATTTTTTTTGCACTATAGCCGCGTCTCGAAACAATTGGTTTTCCTTTCTATGTGCTTGGTAGCACCTTTGGAAAGAAGTACACGTTAATAAAATTGTGAAATGGATTTCAAAGCACTTGGGCCACCACAAGATAAGCATAACCCGCATGGCACGTCATTAAGACATCTATTTTTGCTTTTCTTGCCAGAAGGTTTTGGCATCCTTTTCCATTTTTTCCAACCGGGTGTAGTAATCGGGAAACTCCTTCAAATGGGCCCATGCAATTTTACCGGTCAATTTTGGGTCATCATTGGTCAAATTGGTTTCCGGGTATCGCATGCCATGCTCGAATTCTACATTAAGACCCATGGTGAATTCGGCCAGGTCTATTTCTTCCCATGATATTTCAAGTTGATCTCCGATGGCTTTCGCCTGTTTTTCGTCAAGTTTCATATGTATGTCTTTAAGTAATCATGTGCTATGTAGCATACTTGGTGATGATCGCCATTTGACCTGCATGATAGGTGGTATGCGATACGATTCTTCCAAATGCCTGGGCCTTGGTCTTTGTGCCGAATTCCTTCGTTGTAATCAAGGTTTCCCAATCGTCATCGGTTTGTTGTGCTATAATCGACCCTAAGGTTTCGAAAGACTGCTCAACATAGGCTTTCAGGGCGACAAGATCAGTCCATTCCCCTGTATCCCTTTGAGCGATTATGGTCTTGGCGACCACGTTGATATCCTTGGCGCCAAATACATTTTTTGCAAAAAGAAGTTCTACCTCGCCGATATGCCGTATCAAGAATGCTACACTATTTTCCGCCGGTGGAATTTTCTTAAGTAGATCATCGGCAACGAGTTGCGGTAACTGGTTTGAAAATCGGGTGCGGGCCTCTTGCCAAAGTTCTATGAACAATTGTGTTTTTGATTTCATTTAAACGGTCATGCTTTATTTAATTCCCTACCACTGGCTCAAAACGGGCTATCCGGAACATTTGGGTGCGAACTGCTAAAATTCCAATTCCTTGAATTTTGAACGAAGATAGTTTTGCCGATTGTTCGTTGAAATGACCAAAGTCATTTTACGGTTGGTTCATTATGAATAGCATTGTACCTGCCGCCAGATTCTACCAAAAACAGGATGCAGGTCTTAGCATTACCTAGAATACCTTTTAAAAGTTCAAAGACAAGTTAAACCCGCCGACCATTACCCCTTCAGTAAAAAAATATGTATTTCGAATCACCGTTTAGTTGGAAACGGAAAAAATAATCTTTAAAGTCAAGTAAGTACATCACGGTACGATTTTAAGAAATCGACCAATACTCGATTTATAGTAGCTCAAAAAACAGCCGTCCCCTTAAATGCGCCGGGCAATATGCCATTAGGATCAAACTAGGTTTTCAAATACCTATTTTTTCTTATAATTGTCGGTCATATGAGCTATATTTGAGACATGAGGGTTTTTCAAAAGAACAGTAATATTTTCAACCTTCTTTCTGAAGGGGTTTCTGAAGGTATTATTGTGGTTAACGATAAACAGGTCATCGTTGCAACGAACACTTCAACCAGAGAGATGTTCGATTATGAAAATGATGAGCTAGTTGGGAAATCTCTCCATATGTTGATCCCCTCGCAGTACCATACTGTACACCATGACCATTTCTCAGCGTTCATGAAAGAAGGCGGCAAGCGGCAAATGGGCAAAGGTCGCGAGCTGTTCGGGTTGCGTAAAGATGGGAGGGAATTTCCTGTTGAGGTAGGGCTTAACCCCTTTGAACTCTACGGTGCAACGTATGTGATGGCCTTGGTCATCGATATTTCCGAACGAAAAACGGCCGAAAGAGACCTGCGAATGAAAAGTGAGGCCCTGCAATCGGCCTCCAACGGCATTATCATTACCGACGCTTTAAAAAAGGACAACCCTATTATCTATTTCAATTCCGCCTTCCAGTCGCTCACAGGTTACCCTGAAAATGAGATTCTGGGTAAAAATTGTCGGTTTCTTCAGGTAGATGATAGAGACCAAGATTGCATTCAAGAAATGCGAACCGCCATAAGCGAAGGTCGAAGCGTACAGGCGATTATCAGAAACTATAAGCGCGATGGAACCTTATTCTACAATGACCTTTACATCACCCCTATTCGCGACAAAAGCGGTACCATAACCAACTATATCGGTATTCAGAATGATGTTACCGAACGCGTAAAATCACAGCACGAACGCGAGCATTGGGCCAAGATATTTGACGATTCGCTTAACGAGATCTTTGTTTTTGACACCACATCCTTTAAATTTATCAACGCAAATTATGGAGCCAAAAAAAATATTGGATACGCATTAGACGAATTAAAGCAACTAATGCCCATTGACATCATGCCTGAGTATTCAGGGCAACAGTTCAGAGAGGTAATCACGCCACTACTTCGAAAAACAGTGGACAAAATTGAATTTGAGTCCGTTCACCAAAGAAAGGATGGCAGCAGATACCCGGTTGAAATACATCTGCAACTTTCAGGGTTTGGCAACAAAGATGTTTTTCTCGCCATCATTTTGGATATCACCGAGCGAAAGAATTATACCGAAAAACTTGAAAGAACCGTTGAAAAGCGAACGGAAGAATTGACCAAGGCCCTCGCCAAGGAAAAGGAACTGAACGAGTTAAAAACCCGATTCCTTTCATTGGTTTCCCATGAATTCAAGACTCCCCTTAGCAGCATCCTCACATCGATCACCCTATTGTCGAAATACACCGAAACGGAGCAGCAAGAGAAAAGGGACAAACATGTAGCTATAGTCAAAAATAAAGTACGGTACCTCGATACCATTTTGAACGATTTTCTTTCAGTAGAACGCCTAGAATCAGGTAAAGTGAACTACAAGGTAACGAAATTTCTATTGAGCAAACTCGTCAATGAAGTGGTCTATAATGCCAATATGCTGCTCAAGGCAGGGCAAAAAATCGAATACCCACAAAACATCGATCACCTATTGATCCAGTTTGATGAGAAGACCCTTGAACTTGCACTTTCAAACCTGATCCATAATGCCATTAAATATTCTCCTGAAAATAGTACCATACATATGGTGGTGGAGGGTGATAGCGATAGGCTTACCATAAGGGTCGTCGACAAGGGCATAGGCATTCCCAAAGAAGAACAAAGGCATATATTCAACCGTTATTTCAGGGCTGAAAATGCCCTTTTGACCCAAGGCACGGGTATTGGTTTGAACATCGCGAAACATCATCTTGAAAACCTCGGGGCAACCCTCGAGTTTATAAGTGTTGAGAACGAAGGATCCACTTTTACGATAAAAATTCCCCTGAAGAACAATAAACTACTAGAAAATGAAGCGAATACTACTAATTGAGGATGATAACGCTTTACGGGAAAATACCGCCGAGCTACTAGAACTTTCAGGTTACGCAATAGAAACCGCTCCAAATGGTAGAATTGGCATAGGTGCCGCCCTGCAGAGCCTACCTGATATAATTATATGTGATATTATGATGCCAGAGGTAGATGGCTATGGCGTTCTGCAAGCATTGTCATCGGACGAAACGACCAAAAACATTCCCTTTATTTTTCTTTCCGCCAAAACAGAACATAAGGAAATCCGCAAGGGAATGGACCTAGGGGCCGATGATTACCTGACCAAACCTTTTGAAGAGGAAGATCTGATCAGTGCCATAGAAAGTCGTCTGGCAAAGGCGGCACTTTTGGCCAAAATGAACGAGGGCCATGGCATCATAGCCGCAGTTACAGATGATGAGATGCGCACCATTAACGAGCTGAAGAACTTTTTTGACGACAATGGAGATTTGCTTGCGTTCAAACAAGGCGAAACCGTTTATAAAGAAGGTGCCCATTCGCATAAAATTTACCTCATTTTAAAGGGGATTGTCAAATGCTATAAGATAGATGAGGATGGTAAGGAATTGATAACCGCGATTCACCGTGCCGATGATTTTCTTGGTTTTACCTCTTTTTTGAACAACCAACCTTATCAAGAATCCGCCACGGCCATGGAAGATGTTGAACTTGCAGGCATAGCAAAAGAAGACCTAAAATCAATATTGAAACAGAACCACACGGTTTCAATGGAACTAATGGAACTGCTAACCAACAACATTAGCGAAATAAAAGGGCAGTTGTTGCAAATGGCCTATAGTTCGGTACGTAAAAAGACGGCACAAACCCTACTGCAGTTCGCCGAGATCCTGAACAAAAAAACCGAGGAACCCATCAAAATTTCAAGAAGCGATTTGGCCAGTGTGGCCGGTATTGCCACTGAAAGTTTGATCCGCACCCTTTCTGTCTTCAAAAAAGAGGGACTTATCGATATTGAGGGTAGAAATATCAGAATCGTACAATTAAAGGCCCTTCAGTATGTGAATTAGGCGCTATTTGGCCCGGTTCACTTTTTCTCCAAACTATTGAATATGATAAATATCATATTCCGATTCTTTTACTAGTAATAACTTTGGATCTGAAGTGATTCTTAATGAAGAATGTTTTAGTACCGACCGACTTTTCGCAAAACTCTTGGAACGCCCTTACGTATGCCCTGACATTTTTTGATGCCGTTCCATGCAATTTTTTCATTTTACATGTAGCCGATTTGAGAGAGGCCCCAATTGATGCGTTTTCTTTTGTCCTCACCGCTACAGAAAATAGAACACCTGCCAAAGAACAGCTGCAAGAACTTTTAGAGCGCTTAAAAAGTTCTTGTGATAACGAGCTGCATCATTTTTTTCCCCTGCTCACCTATGGTAATTTGGTAGATGCACTTCGAAGAAAGGTAGAAGAAAATAAGATAGACCTTATTGCCATGGGCACCAAAGGTGCCACGGGAATGAAAAAACTGGTCATCGGCAGCAACACAGGAGACGTCATTACCAAAGTGAAGTGCAACACCTTGGTAATTCCGGAAAATTCCCCCAAAGAACGCCCTAAAGAAATTGCCTTCCCCACAGATTATACCCTTTTTTATTCGCATGCCATACTAACGGCCATTTCAGAAATGATACTCTTGAACAAGGCGAATTTAGGGGTCATGAACGTAACCCTGGTAGGCGAAGAACTTCACAATATACAAAGCGAGAACAAAACCTATTTGCAAGATTATTTGGAGGAAGTTTTTCCAAAATCACATCGCTTTCATACCGTTTCCAATAAGAAGGTCATTAGCGCCATACAACAATTTACAGAGAACCATCAGTTGGATATGATCATTATGGTCGCCAAAAATCTCAATTTTCTGCAACAACTGTTATTTGATTCCACCATAGAAAAATTGAGCTTTCACGCCTCGGTTCCCTTTCTTGTACTGCATGAATAGTTGTTGGGCCAGTTCTCGGTAAGACTGACCAATATCATAGTTTTTGATACGCGGTGCCGGTACTTTTGAACTCGTACAAAAACAGCTGTTCATGATAACGATATTGATACCGACCGATTTCTCTAAAAATGCATGGAACGCCATCCGTTACGCGATGGACTTTTTTAAATCAGAGGATTGCACTTTTTATTTTTTAAACACCTATACGCCCCCATTCTATCGCATAGACTATGGCTTGGGAGGTCTTGCCTATAGCGCTATTCCAGATATGGGGGTAGATGTATCGCTGGCAGGTTTAGAACAGACGGTCATGGTACTGAAAAAAGAATTCCGCAATTCCCGACACCGGTTCGAGACCCTCTCCGCCTTCAATACGCTAACAGGTGAGATTACGGCCATTTGCCAACGTATGAAGGTAGATCTTATCGTGATGGGTACACAGGGTGCGACAGGGGCAAAGGAGATTTTCTTGGGCAGCAATACGGTTCATGTGATTCGGAAGGCCGAGGTTGCCGTAATGGCCATTCCGGTACACTATACCTACCGTGAAATCAGATCCGTTCTATTCCCCACGGATTATTTGACACATTATAAGAAAAATGAATTACGCATTATGGTGGATATCGTTAAAAAACACGAGGCAAAACTCACGGTGCTGCATGTAAAGGAAGAGTACGATATGACCGCCGTACAGCAAGAGAACCGAAAATTCTTGGCTGCACAGTGTAAACATCTGCAAACTAACTTTGAAGAAATGAAAGGGAACCTAATGCCCGATGCCATTCACGCCTACATACTTGAACATGACCCGGATCTTTTAGCCCTGATGAACCGCAAGCATTCCTTTTTTGAGCGATTGCTAATGAAGCAACATATCGATTCGATCGGGTTCCACGCGCAAATTCCCTTTTTAATCATGCCAGAAACCGTAGAATTATCTAAATAGAAAAGCCATGATCAAGAAAATACTATTGCCCACCGATTTCTCGAATAATGCTTGGAACGCCATATTCACGGCTCTTAAGCTGTTTGCCGAGATCCGCTGTGAATTTTACCTGTTGCACGCCTACGAACCGGAGGCGATGAACATGCTCGGTAGAAAGGGCCAACAGCGCTTAGGTACGATCTATGATTCGTTATCGCAATACTCCGCCAGGGAGTTGAAAGATACCTTGGCCTACCTGAACGAACGCCATACCAACCCGAACCATAGTTTTGAGACCCTCTCAAAATCGGAGACCTTGTTAGAGGCCATAGAAGAAACGCTAGCAGCGAAAGACATTGATCTGGTGGTGATGGGCACGCAGGGCGCCTCGGGGGCGAAAGACATCTTTATGGGAAGCAACACCGTTACCGTGTTGAAGAAGGTAACCGCCTGCACTGTTTTAGTAGTACCCGAGGGCTACGATTTTCAAAGGTTGAAAATTTTGGCCTTTTCAACCGATTTCATGGATCCTTACGACAAGCTAGAACTTCTGCCGCTCATAGAACTCGCCAAGTTATGGCAATGCAACATACACATCGTACATGTTGGCACCGAATTCGCCTTGAACGAAACCCAAAAGGCGAACCAACACATTCTGAAAGAACGCTTGGCTTCCTTTGCATATTCCTTTCAAAACATTCCGTTCGAGGCAAATGTTTCACATTCCCTTGCAACGTATTTTTCGCAAACCGATGTAGATATGCTCGCCATGATAAGGTACCACCATACTTTTTGGGAAAAATTGATCGGTGAACCCATAGTAAAAAAAATCGCCTACCACTCCCATATTCCGATGTTGATGCTACCTGAACATTGACATCGACCTATAACACGGATCATGAAACATATTCTACTACCTACCGATTTCTCTGAAAACGCATGGAACGCCCTTCGTTACGGCATGGAACTGTTCAAAAAAACAACATGCACTTTTCATTTGGTACATATTAATCCCATAGTAGCCTATGCAGGGGGAGAAACTACCATTTTTGCGCCGCCTGAGCTGGTTGAAGAAACCTTGCTCAGAAAAAGTTCCCTTCAACTGCAAGAACTCCTAAAACGCATTGAACAACTTCCGTTGAACAAAGAACATACCTTCGTGACAAAAGCCTTATATGCCTTTTTTGTTGATTCGATACGCCAAGAACTGCAGGACAACCCCATTGAACTAATCATTATGGGCACCAAGGGAGCCTCGGGGTTAAAGGAAGTTGCCATGGGCAGCAATACGGGAGACGTCATGACCAAGGTCAATTGCCCCTTGTTGGCGGTTCCTGAAAGTGCAGCCTTCGTTAAACCCCAAGAAATAGCGTTTCCAACAGATTATAAAACGGGCTATAACACAAACGTACTGTGCGCTATGGTGGCCATGGTCACGCTGTGCCAAGCCAAATTGCGTGTGGTGCACATTTCAAAAAAAACTGCGGACCTAAGCAGTGCCCAATTGCGGAACAAAGAGGTCCTCACTAATCATTTAAACGATGTGGAGCACAGTTTTCATTCGGTTATGGGGCGTAAACTGGAAACCACGCTGCAATCTTTTGTGGAAACTAAGCATATCGATATGATCGTTATGGCAGCTAAAAACCTGAATTTTCTTCAGCGTATCATTTTCACGCCGACAGTAGAAAAAATTAGTTACCATACCCGTG
>JBHJNU010000098.1:0-17359 GCA_050330515.1 Flavobacteriaceae bacterium
GCGTCCATTTCTTCCGCAAAAAGAACGGGCAAAGAGGTCATCGATCCCTGTCCCATTTCGGCGGCAGGGTTGTAAATGGTAATTTCACCATCTTCCGAGAGTTGCACCCAAGCGGTAAGTGGGTGCTTTACCAACTGTTTATTTAGCTCTTTCTCATTTTTACAGGAAATCGCTACGGGTAGTATTCCCGATACTCCTATGAACAAGGCCACCCCACTTGAAGTTTTTAAAAACTGCCTGCGTGCCATAGGCGAATCTTTTGGCTCGTCTTTGATTGTTTTTCTTACCATTATAGAAAATTAAAGATCCCCTTTTTTTTCTTCTGCCACCAGTTCGATGGCCTTGACTATTCGCATGTAGGTGCCACACCTGCAGAGGTTACCGTTCATATATGATTTGATCTCTTCCAGGGTAGGTGATGGATTTTCTATCAGTAAGGCTGCCGCCTGCATGATCTGCCCAGATTGGCAGTACCCGCATTGTGGCGCCTGAGCAGTTATCCAGGCCTTTTGCAAAGGGTGGGCACCATCTTGAGATAGGCCTTCAATCGTTGTTATCTCTTGCACTTCGGTCATAGTATCTACCATCAGCATGCATGCCTTTGAAGGGCTGCCATTAAGGTGTATGGTGCATGCCCCGCATTGGGCTATGCCACAGCCATATTTTGTTCCTGTAAACCCAAGGTGTTCACGAAGCACCCATAATAGGGGAGTACCCTGGGCGGTTTCTACGATGTGTTTTTTTTTGTTGACGTTTAAAGTATATGTTGGCATAACGAGGTAAACTGAGTTAAAAGTTACTGAAAAAGGAAGATAAAGACAACAATTAAAAAGTATTTTAGAGAACCTATTTGAAAATCATTCATTGGGCAATAGGTAGACGCCTTTTTTCTTTTGGTTTTTTAGGGGCGAAGCTGCACAAATTTATTTTTTGAACCTATTTTTGCCGAATGGAAGAACTGCAACAGCAAGCTTTTTTATGGGAAGAGTACCACTACCTACTTTTGATAGCTGTTGGTTTTGCGGTGGGGTTCATAAATACCGTTGCCGGTGGTGGCTCTTTGCTCTCTCTACCCGTTTTGATTTTTTTAGGCTTACCGTCTAGCGTTGCCAACGGAACCAATAGGGTCGCAATCGTTATTCAGACGGCAATAGCTACGGCATGTTTTAAAAGTAAGGGTGTTTCTACGGCGCCATTCAACATTTATTTGGGCATATCCGCGTTGATAGGCGCCATAATTGGTTCTAAGATCGCGGTTGATATTAATGGTGAGACTTTCAACAAGATTTTGGCCATTATTATGATCCTGGTAGTGCTGATCATTATTTTCAAGCCAAAGATGAAATTAGAAGAAATGCAAGAACGCCTTACGGGAAAATATCTTTGGATCGGCATTATTACCTTTTTCTTTTTCGGAATTTACGGTGGGTTTATCAATGCGGGTCTGGGCTTTTTAATTATCTTATTTTTGCACTACTTTAATCAAATGACCTTGGTAAGGGCCAACGCCACCAAAGTAGCGGTTGTTTTTATTTATACGCTGTCGGCATTGGCGGTATTTATTATTAACGATAAGGTGATATGGAAAATAGGCTTGATTATGGCCATAGGTAATGCAACAGGTGGCTGGCTGGCTAGTAGGGTTTCGGTGGACAAGGGGGACGGATTTATAAAAACCTTCTTGGTCGTAATGGTGGTAGCCATGTCGATCAAGCTTTGGTTTTTTAATTGACTTAGGAGCTAATTTTGAGTTTTGGCCAGTGGCATGATTATGGATCGAACTAGTACGAATGTAATTTCCGTAGGTCGGAAATCTTAATAAATTATGGCAGATATCATAAAAAATCTTGAATGGCGCTACGCCGTTAAAAAGTTCGATTCGGAAAGGCTTTTATCGCACCGGAATATAGAAAAATTGAAGCAGGCCTTCAATCTTACCGCCACTTCATACGGATTACAGCCTATAAAAATGGTGGTGCTACAAAACAAATCGTTGCAGCAAGCGCTGGTGCCATTTTCTATGAAGCAACAGCAAGTGGCGCAGGCATCCCATGTGTTGGTGATATGTATTGAAACAAATGTTGATAGTGACTATATTATCGAGTATTTTAAAAGGATTAAAGAAATTCGCGGAACAAGTGATGAAATACTAACGCCATTCAAGGAAAGCATGGTGTCAAGTTTTTCAACAAAGGGTACGGATGAAATTCAAAGCTGGTCAAAAAACCAAGCTTATTTAGCTTTGGGTAACCTATTGACCATATGCGCCATGGAAAAAATCGATTCATGCCCCATGGAAGGCTTTCAACCTGAGGAATACGACCGATTACTAGGTTTAAAGGATAAGGGCCTAACTTCGGTTTTAGTGCTACCGGTAGGATATCGCGCAACTGACGATATATTTTCGGGATTTAAAAAAGTTAGAAAGAATTTAGACGATAGTATCATTGACATTCGATAAATGCAATCTTGATATCTTGTTTTGTTCATGCCAAAAACATGGCGTATTGAATGTGGGCCCAAGTAAGAAAATAATGTTGCCTTAAAACCTTGATAAAAATGCCAGGATTTGAACTTTTTGGAGACGCAGAAAGAAAGCAGGTGCAAGACGTACTCGATTCAGGGGTATTGATGCGCTACGGGTTCGATGGTTTGCGAAACGGTCATTGGAAAGCGGTGGAACTTGAAAAGGCGTTGGCAAAGCGAATGCAGGTAAACCACGCTCAACTGGTCAGCAGCGGCACAGCGGCATTGACGGTAGCGTTGGCGAGTGCGGGAGTGGGTGCCGGTGATGAAGTGATAATGCCAACATTTACTTTTGTTGCCAGTTTTGAGTCCATTTTGGCTATTGGCGCAATTCCTGTTTTGGTAGATGTTGATGATACCTTGACTTTAGACCCTATCGCCGTTGAAAATGCAGTGACGGAAAGAACAAAGGTTGTCATGCCGGTTCATATGTGCGGATCAATGGCTGATTTAAAGGCCTTGAAAACAATCTGTAAAAAGCATGGTTTGATTTTGTTGGAAGATGCCTGCCAAGCAATTGGTGGTTCTTTTGAAGGTGTACCCTTAGGTGGTTATGGTGACCTGGGTTGTTTTTCTTTTGACTATGTCAAAACGATCACTTGTGGTGAGGGAGGTGCGGTAATAACGAACAATGAAAAGTATCACTTGAATGCAGACCATTATTCCGATCATGGCCATGACCACTTCGGAAAAGATAGGGGAGCGGAGGGCCATCCGTTCTTGGGCTATAATTATCGAATTTCTGAATTGAACGCTGCTGTGGGTTTGGCCCAGATTGTAAGGCTTGATGAATTTCTTTCCATCCAAAAAACCAACTATACTTTCTTGAGGAATGCTTTGGAAGGTATACCGGGAATTACATTTAGAAGGGTACCCGAAGGGGGGGAAGAGAGTTATGCTTTCCTTAATTTCTTCTTGCCCGATGAAATGACCGCAAGGAAGGTGCATAAATCACTTGGGGAAGCAGGTGTTGATGCCTGTTTCTACTGGTACGATAATAATTGGCATTACTACAGAAAATGGGAACATTTGACCGGTTTAAAGTCTTTAGGACGACTGCCAGAGGAAGTGGTCGAGCAACTGCCAGATTATCGAAAGTCCGACTTTTCAACCTCTGACCACTGGGTCGGCCGAAATATTTCGTGCCTAATAAAACTTGGTTGGAGTGAAGACGAGTTAAACACAAGGGCCGCAAAAATGAAAGCGACTATGCAGGCAATTCTCTATTAGCCATTTTATGGTGAAGCTCACCGCTTGGCAATGCACTATATGCCACTATTAGCAGCAATTTTGTTTGGTGACGTTGGAAGTTAAGCAATGGGCGTCGCACACCCGTGCCGTTATAGTCTTCAATACCAAACAGTTTTTAATAGCCCACATACTCCACGATCTCAAGTCCGTAGCCCACAATACCCACCCGTTTGGTTTGCTCACTATTTGACAGCAACCGCATTTTTGTTATGTTGAGGTCATGCAAAATCTGCGCGCCAATACCAAAATCACGGGCATCCATATCAATTTTTGGAGCTTTGTAGATTCCTTTTTTCTGGAGTTCTTCAAGTTCTACCAGGCGCGATAATAGATTCAAAGATTCACTATCCTGATTAATGAACACGATTGCACCCTTACCTTCATTATTGATGGCTTGAAACATATCTTCCAACTTTCTATCGGGGTTGTTGGTCAAGGTTCCCAAGATATCATTGTTTACCCATGTAGAGTTGATCCGGGTCAACACTTGGTCAGTTTTGCTCCAAGTACCTTTGGTCAGTGCAATATGAATATGGTTGTTCGTGGTCTGTTTGTAGGCTCTTAACCGAAAAACACCAAATCGGGTAGTAATATCAAAGTCCGTTTGTTTCTCAATTAAGCTGTCATGCTCCATTCGATAGGCAACCAGCGCTTCTATGGAAACTATTTTAAGGTTGAATTTTTTGGCTACGTTAAACAGTTGAGGAAGCCTTGCCATACTGCCGTCTTCGTTCATGATCTCAACAATGATTCCCGCGGGCTTTAATCCTGCTAGACGGGCAAAATCGATTGCCGCTTCTGTATGCCCGGTTCTTCTCAAAACCCCGCCTTCTTTGGCGACAAGAGGAAAAATATGACCCGGACGGGCCAAATCATGCGGTTTGGTCTCAGGATCCGTAAGCGCATAAACCGTTTTTGCCCTATCGGCCGCCGAAATACCAGTGGTAACGCCATTGCCCCTTAGATCGACCGATACGGTAAAGGCAGTTTCCAAAGGGTCGGTGTTATTGTTGACCATCATATGCAGTCCGAGTTCTTCACAGCGCTTTTCTGTAAGCGGCGCACAGATCAAGCCTCGGCCGTGGGTCGCCATAAAGTTCACGGTTTCGGGGGTAGCCAGCTCTGCAGCGGCTAAAAAGTCACCTTCGTTTTCACGGTTTTCGTCATCTACAACGATAATGACCTTGCCTTGCCGAATGTCTTCAATCGCTTCCTCTATGGTATTCAGCTTTGTATTTCGCTCCATTGTCGTCATCATATAGTCGGAGTTGTTTTCTTCTTTTTGAATAATTGTGTAAAAAAATCGGCGACACGGCCAAAAGTCATTAACCCTTTATCGGCAGTTGCCCTCTTGGTTAAAATGATGCCCAAAGGTAACATGACCAGCGTGGACATCCACGCGCCCAAGATGGGGTGTATATTGCCTTTGTTCGAATAGTTTTCGGCAAAAACCCCAAGAAAGTAATACACCAAGAACAAAATAATGGCGATTACCATCGGCAGGCCCAAGCCGCCTTTTCTGATGATGGCCCCCAAAGGGGCGCCAACAAAGAATAAAATGATGCAAGAAAATGCCAGGGCGAACTTTTTATGCAATGATAGAATATGTCTTCGGTGAATTTCATAGCGTTTCTCTAGCTCATTTTTCTTGCCCTGAACCGAAGTAAGTACATTGGATACTGAGTTTTTCGCGGCACTCAATAATTGTATCTGTTGCCATTCTGGATATAGGGCCGCTACATTTTCTACGATCTCTTTTCCGTCCTTCCCTTTTATTTTATCGACCCCGCTGAATTTCTTAAGCGAATCGATTTTCATTTTTTTGGTTTTGGCATAAACACTGTCCATTGGAGGTAGCCGATCATAAGCACCCATTTTTGTGGTCAGTACATTTTTAGAAAAGGCCGCCACTATTCGAACGTTATCTTCTTTAAGTGAGTCGATATCCTTGTTCAAGCGCGATACATTTTTCATTTTCTCGGTCTGGATGTCCCTTTCCTCTTCCAAGTCTACATTATTGAATTCCGATAAATCGATGTTCATGGTATAGGTCTCGAAATTGATTTTGGCAAAAGGGTACTTCAATTTGTCTTTTCCCTTGGCCTCTAAGGTTTGGTACAAATTGCCGTCATTGAGTATCAATTGAATAATGTCGGATTCTTTTGCACTGATCAGTTCACCCGTTTTTGCTTTTATAACACGGTAATTGATGTTGGTTTTGGTTTTCTGATGGATGATTACATTCTCTAAAAACCGATCATTATCGCCATATTTATTGTCAACCTTGATATTCATATCGGCACTTTCAAAATCACTGAAAACACCTTCTGCGATCGCAACCGCGGGTTTCAGTTTGGCAATATTTCGTCTAAGGTTGAATATTTTCTGTTCTGAGGCCGGAATCACCGAATTCGCGAAAAAAAAGGTCATTCCCCCCAAGATAAAAACGAAAATAATAATACTCAGCATGGCCCGTTGAAGTGATATTCCCGATGCCTTCATAGCGGCGAACTCGTAGTTTTCCGCCAAGGTGCCAAAAGTTAAAATCGAGGATAGTAGCACCGTTAATGGTAGAACCTTTTCTGTAAGTTCGGGCATTTTGTAAAAAAAGAACTTTCCTATGATCATCATATCAAGACCTTTGCCCGCTAGATCATCTATAAAAAGCCAAATCGATTGAAAAATGAAGATGAACATCATTATCACAAACGAACTGGTCAAATTATATAAAAATCGCGATAAAATGTACCGGTCGAGAATTCTCACTTTGGTTCCTTAATTCCTAATAATGTAATAGCCATCGGCTTTGTACTTGCTTTCATCAAAAGTAAATAAGGTTTTCGATAAAGGTTGGTCCGTTTTAAAAGAATTAACAGTAAAGGTGGCGGTGGTTCCGTTCTTTCCGGTGTCGATAACTTTGTAGATATGCTTAGTCTCCACATCGATGCCCATCAAGAAATATTTTGATTCTGCGTTAGAATCGATAGGTACAAGTTTGACATATTGTATTTTTCGCCCTTGTACGTTCTGTAGAATATCCCATTGGTAGGTATGCCCGTTTCTATAGAACGTCAATATTTTGGAAGGTGTAAAGGCGTTTTCATCAGCAGCTTTGTCTTCGATGGTAACTTCTTCATTTTCAGGTACAATGGTGTAAACCTTGTTTCCATCGAACAGTAATTTCGCACCAAGAAGTTCGGCTATGTATTTGTCCCCCTCCAAAGTTACGGTACCCCGGGCCTCTTGATTGATATCCGCCTCTGAGTTGTGCAGGTCATATTTGAAGTCGACAAAGATGTTCTTATAACCGCTTACCTTTTTATATACTTCATCTAGCAGTGCTTTCGCTTTGGCCGAATCTTGCGCGCTGCCCAAGGTAGAAGTTAAGAGTGCAATCGTTAACAGGAAAATTTTTTTCATTTCAATTTAATTTAATTTAATTCATTGTTCAAATGATTATCTAATGCCACCAAATCGGAAATCAAGACCTGTCGTGCCTTGCTTCCCTCAAATGGACCTACAATTCCGGCGGCTTCCAATTGGTCAACAATTCTACCTGCACGGTTGTAGCCTAATTTCAATTTTCTTTGGATCAGTGAGGCCGAACCCTGCTGCGCCGTAACGATTACTTCCGCAGCTTCCCTGAACATGGCATCTCGATCCGATATATCATAATCAATACCTGTGCCAGAATCCTCCCCTACATACTCTGGAAGTGCGTGCGCACTAGGGTATGCCCTTTGTGATCCTATATATTCGGTGATCTTTGCAACTTCAGGTGTATCTACAAAGGCACATTGTATGCGAGTTACATCGTTACCCTGTGTGAATAGCATATCACCCCGACCTATTAACTGATCTGCCCCCTGCGCATCTAAAATGGTTCTTGAATCGATTTTCGATGTTACCCTAAAAGCAATACGGGCCGGAAAGTTGGCTTTGATGATGCCTGTAATTACATTAACCGACGGTCGCTGTGTAGCAATGATCAAATGAATTCCGATAGCCCTGGCCAGCTGGGCCAAACGGGCAATAGGGGTTTCTACCTCCTTGCCTGCCGTCATGATCAAATCGGCAAATTCATCAATTACCAGAACGATATAGGGCAAGTACATATGCCCATCATTTGGGTTGAGCTTCCGCGCTTTGAATTTTACGTTGTATTCCTTGATATTACGAACCATTGCCACTTTAAGCAGTTCATAGCGGTTGTCCATTTCTATACAAAGGGAGTTCAGCGTGTGAATAACCTTGGTGTTATCGGTAATAATGGCGTCTTCGGAATCGGGTAGTTTTGCCAAAAAGTGCCGCTCTATCTTATTGAAAAGGGTGAGTTCTACTTTTTTGGGGTCAATTAAGACAAATTTTACCTCCGCAGGATGTTTCTTGTAAAGTAACGAGGTAAGCACGGCGTTCAGACCGACGGATTTACCCTGACCCGTAGCCCCTGCCATAAGTAGGTGTGGCATTTTCGCCAAATCGACCACAAATGTCTCGTTGCTGATGGTTTTGCCAAAAGCTATGGGAAGTTCCATTTCGGCCTTTTGAAACTTGGTACTTGCAATAACGGACCGCATAGAAACCGTAGTGGCATTTTTATTGGGTACCTCAATACCAATGGTGCCTTTACCAGGAATAGGGGCGATAATACGAATACCCAATGCCGCTAACGACAAGGCGATATCATCTTCTAAATTCTTGATTTTTGAAATGCGAATACCTGCGTCAGGTACGATTTCGTAAAGGGTAACGGTTGGGCCGATAGTAGCCTTAATCTGAGCGATACCTATTTTATAATTGTTGAGCGTGCTAACAATTTTATTTTTATTCTCTTCGAGTTCTTCTTGGTTGATGGTTATTCCGCCTGTGGCGCCGTGTTGGTCTAAAAGTTCTATGGTCGGGAACTTGTAGTTGCCCAATTCAAGTGTGGGGTCGAATTCTCCGAAATCATCAACCAGCTTATTGGCAATATTATCAAGTTCTTCGGTTTCTACAACTACTTTTTCAACTTCCATCGATAGTTCTTCTTGAACTATTTCGGACGGCAAAAGCTCGAGGTCTTTTTCAAGCTCGGGTTTTAAAGGAGGAATATCTTTTTTATGGGTATATGTATCAATGATAATCGGGGTCTCATCTTTTGGTGCTAAAGAAAAGGTGTTTGGGTTATCCTTTACGCTTTCATTGAATTGGTTGTCAATTGGGGTGTTCTTTTTATTGAAAAAATCACCAATAGCCTCTGGGGAAAAATTAAAAAGACGCACCATGATAAGAACCAGACCGAAAACCAACATGAGCAGAACACCTATTTTTCCGGTATAATCCTGTAAGTAGTCATTCATTTCAAAACCAACAAGACCGCCCAGTAAAGGTTGGCTGTAAGCGAAAAAACCCATGGCCATAGAAATCCAGATCATAAAGACAAGGCCCCAGATCCACTTTTTCAGCATACCCTTCTGCGGAAGCCCCAAGAACATGTAGAGCCCGGTGAGGCATGTTAATATCGGCAGGATCAAAGTGGCGACCCCAAAACCTTTATAAACAAATAAATGACTTATTGACGCCCCGAATTTGTTCAAAAGGTTCTTGGCGAGTTGATTGCGGTCTTTGAACTCAGAAAGTAAACTTTGATCATCTTGCCAATTGAAGTAAAATGAAACAAAAGAGAAGAAAAGTGCTATGCTGAAAAGCATGAGCAAACTTCCCAGAATAATTTTATTTTGCTTCGACAACTTAAAAGACCCCTTTTTTTTTGATGATACAGGTTTTGTCTTATTTACCTTTTTTGCCATTCAATCATTGATTCTGGGGGTAAAAATACAAATTTGTAATGGAAGGAGTAGGGGTTAATTTGAGATCAAAAAATCTTGGGCAAATAAATGATAGAACCAATTATTGTGGCGGCAATGGATACGATCATAACTGCCCCTGCCGAAACATCTTTTATAAAACCGATTTTCTTGTCGAATTCGGGTTGAACGAAGTCCGCCACTTTTTCGATCGCCGTGTTAAGCCCCTCTATACCCATAATTACGGCTATGGTGAGAATTTGCATGATCCATTCCATACTAGAAATCTCAAAATAGAAACCCGCCGCTGTCATCACGATCGCTATAAAAACCTGCACTTTGATGCTTGCCTCGGTTCTTACCAAAAGAAGGGCTCCGCGCAATGCGAAGCCCACACTTTTTACCCTGTTCCTTAGAAAAGATTCTTTAGGCATTTTTCAAAGCTTCAAGTGCGCCGTTATAGTTCGGCTCATCAGCGATTTCGGGCACTTGCTCTTTGTACACTACTTCACCAGCGGTGTTCAGCACAACAACGGCCCTAGAATGCAAAGGCACCAACGGACCATCGATAAAATCTAGTCCATAGGCTTTTCCGAAGTTACCATCCCTGAAATCAGAGAGCATTACCACGTTATCGATACCTTCTGCCCCACAAAAACGGGCCTGCGCAAAGGGTAGGTCTTTTGAAATGCATAGTACCACGGTATTATCTAGCTCAGCGGCCTTTTTGTTGAACTCGCGTACCGACTTGGCGCAAGTGCCGGTATCGATGCTGGGGAATATGTTCAACACCATTTTTTTACCAGCATAATCGGCCAATGTGGCGTTTGAAAGGTCACCTTTGGTTAAATTGAAATCAGGTGCCTTACTTCCGGTACTTGGAAGATTTCCTATCGTATTTATGGGGTTTCCACCTAGTGTAATTGCTGCCATTTTTTTGAGATTAAATTTCTGCGTGAAATTAAAAAATAATAAATGGATTCACGAAAGTTAACAAAGTTTTAATTATCGTTATTTTTCGCAATATCCTTAGAAAAAACAAAGGCGGCGCTTCTTTTGAAAATAATTATTTGGTAACAGCAGCTGCCAATTGCTTGATTTTGATCCCGAACGCTGCAAAGATCAATGTCATAATGGGACTCAACCAATTGAAGATACAATACATAAAGTAGTCGATAACGCTTACCCCAAGAACACCGCTATGGTAAGCCCCACAGGTGTTCCAAGGAATCAAAACAGAGGTTACCGTGCCTGAATCTTCCAAGGTTCGACTTAGGTTCTCTGGCGCAAGCCCTCGGTCAGCATAGGCTTTGGCGAACATTTTACCTGGTACCACAATCGCCAAATATTGATCTGATGCAGTTACGTTCAAGGCCAAACAGCTTCCTACTGTACTAGCGAAAAGTCCGAAAGTGGTTTTGGCCATTCCTAATAGGGCTTTTGTAATTCGAGAAAGAGCGCCGATACCATCCATAATGCCACCGAAAACCATAGCGCAAACAATTAACCAAATGGTGCCCAGCATCCCCGACATACCTTTGGATGAAAATAGGTCATTGAGCGCCACATTTTCAGTAGCGACAGATGTTTTTACCGTAATGGCGTTCAATATTCCTTTATAGCCGGATACAAAATTCAGACTTTCCGCTCCACCAATGGTTGCCACGATGCCCGGTTGGAAAATCAGGGCAAACACTCCCCCAAAAAGTGTTCCTATCAATAAGGCCAGTAATGGTGGTGCCTTTTTCACTATCAAAACAATAACGATCAAGGGTACCAAAAAAAGCCATCCTGAGATATTGAAGCTTTTCTCTATTGATCCTAATATCGCTTCAGTATCTGCCGTTCCACTGGTATCAATGGTAAACCCCATGATAATGAAAACGATCAAGGTTATAGCGATCGTGGGTATGGTTGTAATGGTCATATACTTGATGTGGGTAAACAGTTCACCCCCGGCCATTGCAGGTGCAAGGTTGGTGGTATCGCTTAACGGAGAAAGTTTATCGCCAAAGTAGGCGCCTGAAAGCACGGCACCTGCGGTCATGCCCAATGAAATACCCAAAGCATCTCCAATACCGATCAATGCGATACCTACGGTGGCAGAGGTTGTCCATGAACTTCCTGTCGCTATTGATATTATCGAGCAAATAACTACGCAGGCGGCTAGAAAGATGGTAGGGTTCAATACTTGTAGGCCATAGTAGATCATTGAAGGAATGATGCCGCTGATCAACCAAGTTCCTGAAAGTGCGCCTACCATTAACAGGATCAATATGGCCCCTGTAGTTGATTTTACATTTTCGGCTACTTCGGCCATCATTTGTTTGTACGACACTTTATTGAAGAAACCTACAATTGCGGCGACTGCTCCACCTAATAGAAGGATAAATTGATTTGAACCGCTGAGCGCGTCATCTCCAAAGACAAAGACATTATAGGCCAACATGCCTACTAAAATTACCACTGGCAATAGGGCTTCCCAAATACGTAGTGCTTTGTTTTCTACAATATGCTCATTTTCTCGATGCTTGTTCTTGGTTTGGTCAGCCATTCTTCAATTCTTTGGTTATCCTGTAATATTACGATTTTGATATAGGCTATGCAAGAAACAAATACGGCGGCCTATGTCAAAATCGATAATTCATCTAAAATACCCAAATTTGACATGCAGTTTTTCATTATCTGATAGGTACGTTCGATATCATTATCAAGCCCAATAGAAAAACGGATGAGTCCGTTCGAGAGACCCATCTTGCGTTGTTCTTCAAAGGGTATTTCTGATGAAGTGGAAGTTCCGGGAGCGCTGAAAAGGGTTTTGTAGAAACCTAGGCTGACCGCAAGGTAGCCCAGTTTTTCATTTTGCATGTTTTCCATCAGGGCATTCGCTTTTTCTAATGAACCTACATCTAAGGTCATTAGTCCGCCAAAACCATAGGTCGGGTTCATCTGTTCTTTTATAATGTTGTGGCCCGGGTGCGATGCTAATCCTGGATAGACAACGCGAAGACCGTCGGCCTCGAACTTTTGCGCCAAATACAGTGCGTTCTCGCTATGTTTTTTCATGCGTATGTGCAAGGTGCGCATGTTTTTAAGAATCGATGCCGCACGAAGGCTGTCCAGTGTACTCCCTAACAGCATTCCGGCTCCGCTGTTTACATCCTTTAGGCTCAAACAGAATTCGGTCGTACCACAAACCGCTCCCGCAACACAATCACTTGTGCCGTTGATGAACTTGGTCAGACTATGAATCACAATATCGGCACCTAATTTTGCCGCCGCAATGGTAAGCGGGGAAAAGGTATTGTCGACCACCAAGGGAATGTTGTATTTTTTGGCAAGTTCTGCAAGGGCCCTAATATCGGCAACTTCGAGTAGGGGATTACTGACCGACTCACAATAGATCATTTTGGTTCTCAGGGTAATACCTTGTTCTACCGCATCAATATTGGTACTATCAACAAATGAAGTTTGGATCTCAAATTTGCTCAAAAAGTTTTTCATGAAAGCATAGGTGCCACCATATATGGTTCTGCTGCTCACAATATGATCCCCGGCATTACATAGCTGAAAGATGACAGAAGTGATCGCTCCCATTCCACTAGCGTACACGTTCGCCGTTTCGGTGCCTTCCATCGCAGCAAGCGCTTCTCCCAGATATAGATTGGAAGGAGAGGAATGCCTACTGTAGAGATAGCATCCTTCTGTGTTCCCTTCAAAAGTGTCGAACATGGTTTTCGCTGAAAGAAACGTGTAGGTTGACGAATCTGATATAGAAGGGTTCACCCCTCCGTATTCCCCGAAATATTGTAAATCTTGAAGCTTATCGGATGATTTGTAGGTCATAATTGTGATGATTTTGAACTATGAAATTACATATAATTAGATTTTTAGTCAATATATTTGTTATAATTAGGAAAATAAAACTATATTTTATTGTATAATTAGATAATATAACTGAAATGTTTTTGTTTTTACCCGTACCGATGAAAATTTACCACTATGCTTTTTGACGAAACCGATAGTAAGCTGCTTGCACTGTTACAAAAAGACAGCAAGAAAACCACAAAAGAATATGCCAACCGATTAGGGCTTTCGGTTACCGCCGTTTATGAACGGATTAGGCGATTGGAAAAAACGGGGGTTGTTACCAAGTATGTTGCCCTTGTCGATAAGAACAAGGTGAACAAGGCATTTTTAGTGCTGTGCCATGTGAAATTGGTTCAACATATAAAGGAATTTGTAATCCAATTCGAACATGACGTGCTTAGCTTGGAAGAAGTTGTAGAATGCTACCATGTAAGCGGTGATTATGATTACATACTTAAAATATATGTGCGCGATATGGCCGAATATCGCGATTTTATGGTGACAAAACTTACCGCTTTGCGGCATATAGGAAGTACGCAAAGCGCTTTCGTGATTACTGAGGTAAAACATACTACCGAAATAACCGTTTGAGCTTGAAGTTTAAAAAGTCATACATTCCTTGAACGGGAAAATAGTGTTAATTTTGTATTCCAATAAAACAAAGATGATATGAGTTCATACGATGTAGCCGTAATCGGCTCCGGACCTGGGGGATATGTCGCAGCGATCCGTTGTGCACAACTAGGTATGAAAACCGCAATAATAGAGAAATATAGCACCCTTGGTGGTACCTGCTTAAATGTTGGTTGTATACCCTCAAAGGCCTTGCTAGATTCTTCCCATCATTATGAAGATGCTTTAAATCATTTCGAGGAGCATGGTATCGAGATACCTGGCGAAGTGAGCATAAACCTTGAGAAAATGATCGCCCGCAAACAGAGCGTAGTTGATATGACTACCAAGGGAATTCAGTTTTTGATGGATAAAAACAAGATCGACGTTTTTGAAGGCCTAGGTAGTTTCAAAGATAGCACCCATGTCAATATCAAGAAGAAGGATGGTAAAACGGAAACCATCGAAGCAAAGAACATAATTATCGCTACCGGTTCAAAACCTTCTACCTTGCCCTTTATTACGTTGGATAAGGAACGAATTATCACCTCAACAGAAGCCTTGAAACTTAAGGAAATACCCAAGCATATGATCATCATCGGTGGCGGTGTCATCGGTTTGGAACTCGGTCAAGTGTATAAAAGATTAGGAGCCGAGGTTACCGTTGTTGAATTCATGGATCGCATCATACCTACTATGGACGCCGCCTTATCAAAGGAGCTGTTGAAGGTGATGAAAAAGCAAAAAGTAAATTTCGAGCTTTCCCATAAGGTCAAATCGGTAGAACGAAAAGGGAAGGAAGTAATCGTGAAGGCCGATAACAAAAAAGGTGAGGAAGTAACTTTTAAGGGAGATTATTGCCTTGTGGCGGTTGGTCGAGGGGCCTATACCCAGGGCCTCAACCTAGAAGCTGCGGGAGTACTTTTCGAAGAGCGGGGACGCATAGCGGTGAACCACCATTTGCAAACCAATGTTGTGAATATCTATGCTATCGGCGATGTCATCAAAGGCGCTATGCTTGCCCATAAAGCCGAAGAAGAAGGCACAATGGTTGCGGAAATTATTGCGGGACAAAAACCGCATATCGATTACAATCTTATTCCGGGGGTGGTCTATACTTGGCCAGAGGTCGCTGCTGTTGGAAAGACCGAAGAGGAACTGAAAGCAGCGCAAGTGGAGTATAAGGTAGGTCAATTTCCTATGCGCGCTTTGGGCCGTGCCAGGGCAAGTGGCGATGTCGACGGGTTCGTAAAAATACTGGCCGATAAGAAAACCGATGAAGTTTTAGGTGTGCACATGATCGGTGCACGTTGTGCCGATTTGATTACGGAAGCGGTAACGGCTATGGAATTCAGGGCATCTGCAGAAGATATGGCACGAATGAGCCATGCGCACCCGACCTATGCCGAGGCTGTAAAAGAAGCCGCGCTTGCTGCAACCGCAGATAGGGCGTTGCACATATAATCTGTGAAGTGAATTAACAAAAGCCCCGTGAAATAAACGGGGCTTTTTATATAGTAAAGTTACGTCAAACATTCAGTTCAAAGGCCAGTTTCTGACCGGCCAAGGCCAACTCTGTAGCCAAAAAGCAGTGCGACTGGGTCATAGCTGTTTCGGTCCGGTTGACCACATCACTAACAAGCTGCTCGCCATAGGGCATGTGCACGTTTGAACAATCGAAATAGGTGGTGTTTTTTTGGTCTACCAAAAATAGGTGGTTACCACCTTCACGACCCGCGATATCGGTATACTTGCGCATTTCGATATAGCCCTCGGTTCCCAAGATGAAGGTGCGGCCATCTCCCCAGGTATTCAACCCTTCAGGGGTAAACCAGTCGATCCTGATATACCCCGTAGCATGATCACTGCGCACGCTCATGTCTCCAAAGTCGCGATAATCGGGGTAGGCCTCATTTCCAAAATTCCCCACTTGCGAAAAATTCACTTTAGCTTCCTTTGAATCGGTATAGTACAGAAATTGGTCGCATTGATGCGAGCCAATATCGCAGAGAATACCTCCTGCTTTTTCGGGCTCAAAAAACCAATTGGGCCTTGAATTGGGTCGCATTCTATGCGGTCCGAGACCTATGGTCTGAACAACTTTGCCAATTGCGCCACTTTTGACCAGTTCGCCGGCCTTTACCGATGCGGGATTGCCCAATCTTTCGCTGTACATGATCGAGTAAATGCGGTTTGTTTCTCGTTGCACTTTTTTAACTTCCTCGAATTGCTCGAAATTCAATATGCCCGGTTTGTCACTCATGAAATCTTTTCCTGCTTTCATGACCCGAATTCCTAAGGGTGCCCTGTCAATAGGTATTGAGGCACTGGCTACCAGTTGAATATTGGTATCCTCTATAATCTCTGCTTCGCTTTTAGCGATTTTCACATTGGGAAATCGTTTGGTGAAACCTGCCAACAGATCGGGCTCCTTGGCATATACCGCTACTAGAGATCCGCCCCCGCCGATTAAGGCTTCCGACATTCCATAAATATGTCCGTGATTCAGGCCAATCACCCCGAATTTAATCGACTCTTTGGGTTTAGGTCTTTTTTCTAGGGGTACTATGATTTTACCTGCTCTTAATGGATCATTCATGGAGCCACTGTAAAGGGCCATGGGCATCATTGCCGCGGTCGTAAAACCAGCGGCGGTTGAAAATGATTGTTTGAGAAACTTTCGTCGGTTGGCCTTCATATTTTGATTTTTTTGGTTCATCAGATGGAAAGTGCAGGTCAATCCAGCTTCCTAATGTAATGAAAAACCCTGTTAGGATAAAGCTAACAGGGGTCATTTATATACTTACGAAGCGTTTCAATTCTTGTGAGACCCATCACAATAAGGCGGGTTGCCGGTTTTCTTGCACGTGCACAGATAGGCCGTTTTACTTTCATTACACTCAAATTTTAATGGTGGTGTCGCGTTCGCGGCCCGGTGCGCCCCATTACAAAAAGGTTGTGTTTCGCTATGCCCACAGGTACACCAGGCATATTTTTTGCCTTCTTCCAGATCAACAGCTATCGGGGAAAATTTTGTATCGCTCATGTTCTTTTAATTTCGATTATAGTGACAAAAATAAACGAATCTAAAGTAAAGCGGAGGGGTGTAGGCTAGTTTTTAACCAGTCCAAATAGGCGCTCCAAATAGCGCATTATTTTAGACGCCCATGTTTTGGTTAACATCAGCACCGTAGCCCTTGTGCTGCTTAATTTCAACCAACTAGTTTTAAGGGCGGCGCCAGCTAGCAGTTTGATGTCAGCTTTATTACGTTCATACAGCAGGGCTGTAAATGAACAAACAATCATAAAAGCCA